>NZ_CAWQXH010000050.1:0-264663 GCF_963899385.1 Aeromonas sp. MR7 | reverse complement strand
TCAGCCTCGCCATGAGCACAAATAGTTGGTTGCGGGGGCCAGATTTGAACTGACGACCTTCGGGTTATGAGCCCGACGAGCTACCGAGCTGCTCCACCCCGCGTCCGAATTGTACTGCCTTTATCACTGCAAACTACCGAGCAGAAGTAGTGTGCTGTCTTTATGTTCACCGCTTGGCATCAGCCTCGCCATGAGCACAAATAGTTGGTTGCGGGGGCCAGATTTGAACTGACGACCTTCGGGTTATGAGCCCGACGAGCTACCGAGCTGCTCCACCCCGCGTCCGAATTGTACTGCCTTTATCACTGCAAACTACCGAGCAGAAGTAGTGTGCTGTCTTTACGTTCACCGCTTTGCATCAGCCTCGCCATGAGCACAAATAGTTGGTTGCGGGGGCCAGATTTGAACTGACGACCTTCGGGTTATGAGCCCGACGAGCTACCGAGCTGCTCCACCCCGCGTCCGTATTTTTCCGAAGTGGCCGAGCAGTAGCCAGTTCGAATTTTCTTTATCTTCAATGCCTTAATCAGCGTTGTCGACTCGGAAACTCAGATGGTTGCGGGGGCCGGATTTGAACCGACGACCTTCGGGTTATGAGCCCGACGAGCTACCGAGCTGCTCCACCCCGCGTCTGAGGTCGCCAATAATAGGCGCCAGCGCTCAGATTGCAAGTAAATATCCTAAAAAAACTTCATTCGTAGGTTAAAGCGGCACAAATTGAAGGAATTTGCAACAGGGCGCTGTTTTTTCAGACAAGCAGGTTTGGGGCCAGCTTGGCGCACTACACTGAATTGGATTGTCACTCCTCGTTTTGGGTAGGTTTATCATGCGCATATCCGCCGGTCATTGCCGTCAATTGGGGGCCACACCCGAGCACGACGGCGTCAACTTTGCCATCTGGGCCCGCCTGGCCAGTCGGGTCGAACTGCTGCTGTTCGCCAGTGCCGACGATACCACCCCTGAGGTGATCCCTTTGTCACCCCGTCTCAACCGCACCGCTTACTACTGGCACATCCATATAGAAGGCCTGCCACTGGGTCAGCGCTACGCCTATCGCATTCAGGGCCCCTGGCGTCCCTACTACGGCACCCGCTTCGATGCGGACAAGGTGCTGCTGGACCCCTATGGTCGCAGCATTGAGCTGGGGCCGACTTACGATCGCTGGGCCGCGGCCCGCCCCGGCAGCAATCTGGCTGTGTGTGCCAAGAACCGGGTGGTGGATACCCGCGACTACGACTGGGAAGGGGACAAGCTGCCCGCCCACTCCCTCTCCCGCTCGGTGATCTACGAGCTGCATCTGGGGGGATTTACCAAGTCGCCGAGCTCAGGGGTGGATCCCGCCCTGCGCGGCACCTATCTTGGCCTCATCGACAAGATCCCCTACCTGCAATCCCTCGGCGTCACCGCCGTCGAGCTGCTGCCGGTGTTCCAGTTCGATCCCCAGGATGCCCCCAAGGGGCTCTCCAACTACTGGGGTTACAGCCCCATGTCGTTTTTTGCCCCCCACGCCCAATATGCCAGCGGCCCCGATCCGCTCACCGAGTTTCGCGACATGGTCAAGGCGCTGCACAGGGCCAATATCGAGGTGATCCTGGACGTGGTTTACAACCACACGGCCGAGGGGGGCGATGATGGCCCCACCTTCTCGTTTCGCGGCATAGACAACGAGGCCTACTACATACTCGACAGCAACCAGAAGGACACCAACTACTCGGGCTGCGGCAACACCTTCAACGGCGCCCATCCTGTGGTGCTGCGCATGATCATGGACAGCCTCCACTTCTGGCGCCAGGAGATGCACGTGGACGGCTTTCGATTCGATCTGGCCGCCATCTTGTCGCGGGACGAGTCCGGCATGCCCCAGGCCAATGCACCGACCCTGCGCACCATAGACACGGATCCTCGCATCGCCGACATCAAGCTCATCGCCGAGGCCTGGGATGCCGGGGGCCTCTATCAGGTGGGCAGCCTGGCCGGCGCGCGCTGGCGTGAATGGAACGGCCAGTTCAGGGACGATGTGCGCCACTTCCTGCGCGGGGATGACAACGCAGTCGCCACCTTCGTGGAACGACTGTGCGGCAGCCCGGACATCTACCACTATCACCACGCCGATCCGGAGAAGAGCATCAACTTCGTCACCTGCCACGACGGCTTCACCCTGTGGGACTGGGCCAGCCATGATCACAAGCACAACGAGGCCAACGGTGAAGAGAACCGGGACGGCTGCGATCACAACTTCAGCTGGAACCATGGCCAGGAGGGGCCGACCGAGGATCCCCAGATCAATGCCCTGCGGGTGCGTCAGGCCAAGAACATGATGGTGGCGACCCTGCTGTCGGTGGGATCTCCCATGCTGCTGATGGGGGACGAGGTGCTGCGCACCCAGCACGGCAACAACAACGGCTACTGCCAGGACAACGAGACCTGCTGGATGAACTGGCAACCCAGCGTCATGGGACAGGAGATGTTCCGCTTCATGAAGGAGCTGATCCAGTATCGCAAGCACCTGTTCCAGCGACCCGAGCAGGAGAGCATGCCGCTGTCGCTGACCGAGATCCTGCGTCACAGCGAGATCTGCTGGCACGGGGTCAATGCCGCCCAGCCGGACTTCAGCCCCCACTCCCACGCCATCGCCATGTCGGCGCTCTCCAGCGAAACCAAGCTGGCGCTCTATGTGCTGTTCAACGCCTACTGGGAGCCGCTCACCTTCAACCTGCCGAGCCCGCCCAAGGGGGTCGGTGGCTACTGGCGCCGGATCCTGGATACCGCCCTGCCCTCACCCCATGACATCTGCACCTTCGGCATGCCGCTGGAGGGGTTGACCCGGGAATACCTGGCCCAGCCACGCAGCAGCTGCCTCTTTATCTGCGGGGCCGACGACTTCTACTAGGCCCGGGTTGCGGCCAGCAAAAAGCCCCCCTGAACGACTCAGGGGGGCTTTTTTCATTCATGCATGCGAGGTGCGATCAGGCCAGCTGGTGCAGCACGCTGGTCGCCGCTATCTGGGCGATGATGAGGCCGCACAGGGCGGTGGAGACCACCACGGGCGCCGTCTCCCGCTGTTGATAGATGGGGCTGAACCAGAGCAGCAGGGCCGCAATCAGCAAGCTGGCCTGGGTCAGCACGCCGGGGATCAGGGCATCCAGCTCAGCGCCACTGCCCTGCCAGCCCACCAGCACCGCCAGCCAGAGCAGGCTCAGGATGGCAGCCACCAGCCCGGCCACCGGCAGCAACAGGTTGAAGGCCTGCAGGCGGTGACGCGCCCGCAGCAGCATCAGGTGCGCGAAGGCCGCCCCCAGCAAGGTCATCTGCAGCAGGCCGCTCAGCCAGCCCTGGATTTGCAGCAAGCCGACGCCATAGACCAGCAGCGGCATGGCCGGCAGCCAGAGCAGGGTGGACGGGATGGCTCGCTTGCCCTCCAGCCGGGACTGGGCCAGCGACAGCACTATCCCCAGGATCAGGGCGGCCCCCCCGCTCCAGATCAACCAGCTCGCCACCCTGGCCTCCACCGCCAGCATCAGGGAGAGGCCGGTGATCACCCAGATGGAGAAGAGCTGGGCCGTGATCCGCGAGCGCTGGCCCGGGCAGATGTCACCGCGCCACAATACCAGGCCGAGGGCGATGAGCGCCCCCAGCGCCATCAATCCGGTCAGGGGAAAGAGCCAAAAAGGGAGTTGGACGAACATGACGCCTCCAGCAGCAAGGATTCGGGATGCGCCTGTGGGGCGCCAAGAAGGGGCCGAGTATACCCAAACCGACTCCCAACCCCAATCCCTGCCACCAGCGAAGGAGTGGGTGGCCGGCGCCCCGTCAGCCTGCCGGGGCAACAGGGCGATTCCCCTGGCCTGCATTCTCCTGCGCCAGGGTGCAGACGGGCGGATCAGCCCTGACCGCGCGCCAGCGCCACCACCTTGGCAAACATCTGGCGGATCACAGGCGGAATGTGCTCGCCGCCGAGGCGCTCCGCCTCTTCCACCACCGCCAGTGCCATGCCCGGCTTGCTGCGGTGATGAATCGCCTTGTTGATGATGCGCCCGGCATTGAGGGTCGAGCGGCCACCGACGCCGGCCTCGCGCCTGAACACCGCCTCGAAGCCGTTGTGATAGAGGTAGTGCTCTATGTCCGCCGCCGGCAGCTGGGTCAACCGATCCCGCTCCCGCTCCCCCTTGAGCAGCGCCCGGGCCGAGGTGGCGTATTTGATCCCCGCCTCGTCGCCATCGGTGAGCAGATGCCACTCTATGCCAAAGTCGCGCGCCACCTTGATGAGGGGCGACTGGCCGCACTGGGCGAACTCTATGATACGCACCCCTTCCGCCCGCAGGCTGTAACCGCAGATCTGGGCCAGCTCGGAGAGCAGCCAGATCTCCGTCTCCCCCTCCACCAGCAACCAGCAGCGGGCAAACATCGACATGGGGCGGTTGATGCGCACGTGGAAGGCAATCTTGCGCAGATCATCGCTGCTGTAACGTTCGCCACCGAGCTGATGGCAGACGATGTCCTGCTGGCGGCGCACCAGACGGCGCACCTGATTCAGGGGCAGGGAGGAGAGCAAGTCTCCCGAGTTGGTGGTGAGCAATTTCTGGCCAGGCAATTGTTCGAGCAGGCCCCAGGCCAGGGCCAGCATGGTGGGGTGCAGGCGACTCTCGGGATCTTCCAGGATCATGATGGGGCGCGCGCCCTGCTCCAGCTCGCGGTTGCCACGGGCGTTGAGCAGGGTGGCCGCCATGCCCGCCATCGCCAGCTGCAGCGCCCGGTTGTCGGCATTGCGCAGCAGCGCCTGCAGATTGCCGGGGTTGCGCAGCGTCATGGGGCGATTGACTATGTCCCGCTGGCTGCGGGGCTTGTTCTTGATGGGGGCCAGGGCATTGAAGTAGTGATCCATCAGCTGGCGCACCGCCTGCAATGCCTCTTTGAGCTCGGGCTCGCCGATGCGCTGGGGCTCGTCGATCAGCTTGTTGGCCAGCTGACTCAGCCGGTTCTGCGACAGATCGCTCCACTTAAGCACCTCCACCCCGCTGCGGGCGGTGCGGGCATCCCGCAGCCGGAATACCGGGTTCATGGTGATCAGCAGGCAGACCAGTTCATGGGCATTGTCGATGGGCAGGCTCTTGCCGATGCCGTCGAGAAAGTCATGGGTGGTGGTCACGGAGCCGTCGGCCTCCAGCTCGGCGCTGGCGCGATAGTGGATGCGGTGGAATTTGTCTTTGTGCTTGACCCAGGAGGCGCCCAGCCGGGCAAGACGATGGGAGTGCAGGCACATCTGGGGTCTGTGCTCACTGAAGGTGAGCACCAGTTGCAAGTTGCGGGCGGGGGCGAGTTCGGGGTCTTCCGGCTGGTGAAAATCGTCGGCCTCGAACTGATAGGGTTCGGCATCCTGCCCCAGCAGGCACCAGAGGGCGCGCAGCAGACTGGACTTGCCCCAGGCGTTCTCACCGATGAGAACCGTGGTGTTATCCAGCCCGAGCGAGAGGCGATTTATCCCGCGAAAACCTTTGACTTCAATGCGTTCCAGAAACATGCGGCCATATCCAGTCCATCCTGATGGCGCAATAGTGGCAAAGTTGCCGGAAAAATCCTATCGGGTCGTGTCGATTTTCAGCGGGAACTGTGAGGCACTACGGGTTCGGGAGGGGTGGGAATACAGGTGCGATCTTGGGGGGCATTCCAGTGGCTGAACCACAGGTGGCGGGTACGGGTCTGACGTTTGCGATAATTCAATGGGCATTCCTTTCAATGGGTAAGTGGTAGATGGTACACCTGTTTTACCCAGAGTCTCAGCGTTATCTGTGACGATAGGATGACAATTGCGCGCGCCACTGGCCCGGCGTGAGGCCAAATGCCTCGCGAAAACGGTTGCCAAAGTGGGCCTGGGAAGAGAAGCCGCACAAGATGGCGATGCTGGCCAGGGGCTCGGGGCCCGCCAGCAGCTGCTTGGCCCGTTTGAGGCGCAGCCCCTGCAGATAGCGATGGGGCGGACACCCCAGACTCTGGCCGAACATGCGGGCGAAGTGGTATTCGCTCAGACCCGCCTCCTGCGCCAGCTGGGCCAGGGTGACGGGCTCGGCCAGATGGGCCAGCAGGTACTCCTGCACCCGCCGGATCACCCCGGGTGCCAGGCCGCCACGCACCTCGGGCAGGCTCGGCGCCTCCCGGGTGTGGTGGCGGTAGGCGTGCAGCATCAGCATCCAGGCACCGTGGGAGAGCGCCATGCGATCGACGCCGTGCTGCCACTCCAGCTTCATCAGCTGGGCCTGCACCAGTGCCGCCGCCTGCGGGTCGTCGATGAAGGTCTTGTCTTCCAGCAGCAGATGGCGCCCCTCCTTGTCGCAGACCTGCTCGGCGATGCGGGTGAGGTGGGCTGGCGTGAAGTAGAGGTGGAAGAAGCGGAACTCTTCGCGCACCAGCCACTCGGATCTGTGGTGATCCGGCATGATGCACACCTTGCCGGTGCCGCCATGACCGCCGGGGCCATCGAGGCGCTCGGTCTGCTCGCCCCCCTGCAGATAGACGCTCAGGGTATGGTGGCCCGGCTTGTGGTAGCGGGTCTGATCGTAGCGGTTGCGCCAGCTGGCCACCCCAAGGCCGGGCTCCAGCCAGCAGGAGTCTTCCAGTCGCGCCCCCGTGCTGACCAGTGCATCGAATACCCCTGCCCCTCTCATCTGCTGCACCCTTTATGCCCCGCCCTTCATGCCTAGTGACCATCTTACCGCGCCGCTGGACCAAACGCTGCGGCCCTGCGGAAAAAACCGCAAGATGGTGCAAGCCAGTCGCCCCGGCCCGCGCCATGCTGATCCTCATGCCCTCTTCACACCACAGGATCTCTCATGAACCTACTGCTCTACCTTGCCACCGTCCTTATCTGGGGTAGCACCTGGATCGCCATCGCCTGGCAGCTCGGCCCCATTCCCATCGAGGTCTCAGTGCTCTATCGCTTCCTGCTGGCGGCGCTGGCGCTGTTTGCCCTGCTCACCGTCAGCGGACGTTTCCCGCGTCTGCCCTGGGCGGGTCAGCGCTACGCGGCCCTGCTCGGCGCCCTGCTCTTTTCCACCAACTTCCTCTGCTTCTATCACGCCACCCTCTATATCCCGAGTGGCCTGTCGGCGGTGATCTTCGCCAGTGCCAGCATCTTCAACGGTCTCAATCTCTGGCTGTTCGAGGGCAAACGCCCCAACCTGCGCTGGCTGCAAGGATCCTTGCTGGGGCTGCTTGGCACCCTGTTGCTGTTCTGGCCCGTGCTGGCGGATGCGCAACTGGGTGCAAACGGCTGGAAGGGGTTGCTGCTGGCCTGTGGCGGAACCCTTTGCTTCTCGCTGGGCAACCTGGTCTCGGCCCGCGGCCAGCGCCACGGCTACCACGTGCTGCAACTGGTGCCCTGGGGCATGGTGTACGGGGTCGTGCTGTTGCTGGGCTGGGTCACCCTGCTCGGCCAGTCCCTGACCATACCGACCGACGGTCACTATCTGGCGGCCATGGTCTATCTCGCCCTGTTCGGCTCTGTCATCGCCTTCACCGCCTACCTCACGCTGGTGGGCCGGATTGGTGCCAGCAAGGCCTCCTACGCCACAGTGCTGTTTCCCCTGGTGGCCCTCAGCCTCTCCACCCTGTATGAGGGATTCGTCTGGCAGACTGTCTCTGTGGTGGGGGTGGTGATCAGCCTGCTCGGCAACCTGGTGATCTTCGCCCCGCCCGTGCGGGAGTGGCGCTGGCGGCCAGCCAAGGCAGCGAACGACACTTGCTCCTGAGGCCGTCAGCCCCTAAGGTAGCGCCATTCGATCTGCGTGATGGCAACACTAGGGGGCAGGATGTTACTGGAAGGACTGGAGACACTCAGTCTGCTGGCAAGCGAGGGCACCATGGCCAAGGTGGCCAGTCGCCTCTACATCAGCCAGTCGGCGGTGAGCAAGCGCATTGCCCAGCTGGAGCAGCGCCTCGGCAAGAAGCTGATAGAGCCGGATGGCCGCCAGATCCGGCTCACCCCGCAGGCACAGGAGTTGCTCGACCGGGTGGCCCCGAGCCTCGCCGAGATGAAGGGGGTGCTGGCCGACAGCCAGACCCTCACCGATCTGACTCCCCTGCCCGTCGCCTGCTCCGAAACCCTGCTGGCGGGCTATCTCGCCCGCTTCATGCACGACTACCTCGGCCGCGATCCTCATATTGCCCTCTCCACCCATCACACCCCGGTGATCCTGGCGCGGGTGCGCAGTGGCGACGCCCTGCTCGGCATCTGTGCCGGACGCCTGCCTCCCGGCCATGGCCTGGGAGCCGAGCTGTTGCTGGAGGAGCCCTTCTATCTGGTGGGAAACGATCAGGATGAGGGGCTGCCGGCAGATCAGCGGCCGTTCGAGCAGGGGCACAGGCGCAAGATCCTGACCATGGATCTGGATAACCCGTCCAACCGCTACCTGCGTGAACCCCTGGCGCAATTGGGCATGGTGCCCGCCATGGAACTGGACTCCTATCTGGCATTGATCGAACTGGCCAAGGCGGGCATAGGGCCGGTGTTGCTGCCGGCCGGCCTGCTGGCGCTGGTGGGGGAACAGGGAGAGAAGGCGCGTCCCTTGCCCGGGCTCGCCCGCCCGCTGCACCTGGTCTACCGGCCAAACAGCCTCAAGCGCGCACGGATTGCCCATCTGGTGCAGGCCCTGCAGGCCCATTTCCGCCCGCTGACCGTGTGAGCGCCACCAAGCAACAGGGCCCGATCCAGCGGATCGGGCCCTGTTGGCTGACTCATGCCACGAAGCGGCCGTTACACCAGCCAGGCAAACAGCTCGGGATACTGGCTCCACACCAGCTTTGCCGACATAAGCAGGGAGACGGTCACCAGCAGCGGCTTGATGAGCTTGACCCCTTTCTTCAACACCAGCTTGGAGCCGACACGGGCGCCGATAAACTGGCCCAGCGCCATGCAGAAACCGACGCTCCACACCACCTTGCCACCGAGGGCGAAGAACAGCAGGGAGGCGATGTTGGAGGTCAGGTTGAGCAACTTGGTGTGGGCCGTGGCCCGCGCCATGCCAAAGCCCGCCAGGGCCACGAAGCCGATGGCAAAGAACGACCCCGTGCCCGGCCCGAAGAAACCGTCATAAAAACCCACCCCGCCGCCCACCAGCAGCGCGAACAGCATGGGGGTGAGGCGGCGCTGGCTCTCGGCATCGCTCACCCGGGGGGAGAAGAAGAAGTAGCAGGCAAAGGCCATCAGCAGGAAGGGCAGCAGCCGCTCCAGGATGGCGGCGTCTATGGTCTGCACCGCCAGGGTGCCGATGGCCGCGCCGATGAAGGTGCAGATCACCGCAGGCCAGATCATGGCCCACTCCAGCAGCCCCTTGCGGGCATAGAACCAGGTGGCGGAGAAGGAGCCGAAACTGCTCTGCAGCTTGTTGGTGCCGAGCACCAGGGCCGGCGGCATGCCGGTGGCCAGCAGGGCCGGCACCGTCAGGAGGCCGCCGCCGCCGGCGATGGCGTCGATAAAGCCGGCGATGAGCGCCACCCCGAAGAGGGCGACAAGCGTGTACAGTTCCAATTCCATCCATAGACCTCGTGTGATTGTGGTGCCCGCCGCCCCTGCGCCGGGAACCTGAATGAGTCAAGCTGGTCGCTATCCTAGCGGGCTCTCGCTCATGAGGCTAACGAAACGATGGCAGCCAATTGATTCCTGATTTTCATCAGTCTTGTTGGTCTCTCCTCGTCAGTTCCTTTCCCCCATTAGGCGGCGCTATCGGCCAACGCCTCAGCGAGTATGTCTTCCTTTATCGCCGCCAGCGCCTGTTGCAGTTGCACTTCATCCTCACCGGGCGCCCGGCTTACCCGACCGGCCATATAGCGGCGGCTGAACAGATTGAACCAGAGCTGCAACGCCTGGCCTGCCTGCAGCTCACCCGCCACCTCCAGCACGCAGGCCGCCACTTCGGCGGTGCAGAGGTGCTCGTCGCAGTTGGCGACCCGCATGCCATAGGTGGAGAGCGCATCCGGCTTGACCGCCAGCACGGGGAAACCATCCAGATAAGGGCTCATGTTGAACATCTTGCGCGCCTCGGGCCAGGTGCCGTCCAGCAGGATGAAGAGCGGCTTCTTGCCGGGGGCGAGCGCGACCCGTTCGGTCACCCGCGCCGGGTTTTTCTCGCAGGCGGGAAAGACCACATAGGGTTGCCAGGCAGGATCCGCCAGCAGTGCCAACAACTCGGGGTGGGGCTGGGTGCGCTTCCAGAGGAAGGCCCAGGTGGTATCCGGCAGGACGTCGGCGATCAGGCGACCCGTGTTGGAGGGTTTCATGGGCTCGCTGTCATACATCAGCAGGCAGAAGCCGGCCTCGGCCTTGAGCTCGGGGCGCCATTCGCAGGCGCACCAGTCGCGGCGCAGCTGGCACGCCTCGCAGCGCGGCACTGTGCCACCACGGGCGAGAAAAGGACGGGTGGAGATGCTCTTGCGCCATACGCGCAGGCGATTGACGGCGTGATCTGGGATTGGCTTCATGGGGCGCGGCTCTGGCAGTGCACGTTGCGGGAAAAAAGGGGGGCAGATTGTAACGAGCCGTCCGCCGCGCAGCAAGGCCCCCCATCCGGGGCAAGCCGGGGCACCACGCCTCTCTATACTTGGTCGTCAACCCATGCACCCACGCATGGGACACAGGAGGACGATGATGGCAGAACAAGACATTGCCCGCGAGCACGCCCTGGCCGAAGGCACTACCTTCACCTGGCACGAGCTCTATCTCCCCGACGCCGAGGCCGGGATCCGTTTCTACACTGAGGTGCTCGGCTGGGAGAGCCAGACCATGGCGATGGAAGGCGGCAACTACCCCATGCTGGTTGCCAATGGCAGGCCAATCGCCGGCGTGCAGGCCACCCGGGGCAATCCCGAGATGGCCGGCGTACCGCCCCACTGGGCAACCTATATCGCAGTGGATGACGTGGATGCCAGGGTGCTCAGGGTCAATCAGCACGGTGGCACCCTGGTGGTGCCCGCCATGAATATCCCGGGGGTCGGGCGCATGGCCCTGATTGCAGATCCACAAGGGGCGCACATCTGGCTGTTCACCCCTGAATCCATGTGACATCGCCAACCACAACAACGACAGAGGGGCCCGCGGGCCCCTCTGTCGTTTTCGGCAAACCGTCAGGCAGGCTTGCGCAGGATCTGCTCGAGGTAGCGGGCGAAGCTGTGACCGTGATGCTCCAGCAGTTTCGGGAACATGGAGATGGAGGTCATGCCGGGGAAGGTATTGATCTCGTTCAGCAGGATCTCGCCCTCTTCGGTCAGGAAGAAGTCGATGCGCGACAGGTGGGTCAGTTTCAGCTGACGGAACGCCTTGAGGGCATACTCGTGGATCGCATCGGCCTGCGCCTGGGTCAGGCCTTCGGCCTTGAGGCTGGTCGCCGTGTGGCTGGCGCTGCTGTACTTCTCTTCATAGGTGTAGAACTTGTCCTGCGGCACGCAGATCTCGCCAGGATAGGTGGCAATCAGCTCGTCACCGTACTGGTAGACAGCCACTTCCAGCTCGCGGGGCTTGACCGCTTTTTCGATCAACACCTGCTCGGAGTAACCGAAGGCATCCTTGATGCCCTGCACCAGGTCGGCTTCGTTGTTGGCGGAGTAGCAGCCCACGGAGGAGCCCTGGGAGGCGGCCTTGATGAAGACCTTGCCCCACTTGGCCAGGGCGGCTTTTGCCTCGGTCAGGGCGGCGTCGTTCTGTTCGGTCAGGAACAGATAGGGGGTGTTGGGAATGCCGATGGCGGAGAGCCACAGCTTGGTGCTGATCTTGTTGAAGCAGATCTTGCTGGCCTCGGCATCGCAGCCGAGATAAGGCAGGCCCGCCAGCTCGAGGAAGGATTGCAGATCGCCGGTCTCACCCGGGTAGCCGTGGATGCAGGGCACCACGTAGTCCACCGGACGGGCCACGCTGTCAAACGAGAGCAGCTTGTCCAGCCCCAGCTTGCACTCGCGGCCGTCGGCAGAGAGCCAGCGATCGGCGAACATCTCGACCCGGGTCACCTCGACGCCAGGCAGGAAACCGAGTTGTTGCTCGAGGAAATTGGCGCTGCGCAAAGAGACTTCGTGTTCTGAGCCACCGCCGCCGCACAGCAGCAAGACATGCATGTTCTTCATTAGATGTGATCCCTTGGGAAAAGCGGCCTCGTCATGACCATCTGATAATCCAACCGTACTGAAAAACCGGACGAAGCCAAGTGCGGGCCAGTGTAGCAAGGGAAATCAAGCCTTGTCAGCCGATGGGAGCCCCATCCGCCGACAACAGCCTGAAAAATTCCTGCCTGTGTCAAAAATTGGACGAAAAGGCGTCAGCGGGGCGGATCCAGGCGTCCCACGCCGTTGCCATTGACCCGAAACCAGCCGGCTATGCTGTAACGCTCCCGATTGGCGGGCAGCACCTCGTGGGGAAACTCCTCCGACAGGAACAATACCAGCCGCCCCCCCTTGGGAGAGACATCCATCAGCAGCTGCTCGTCGTTGTCGTAGACCCTGAGCACACCGCCCGCCTCCGGTTGCCAGTCGTTGTTGAGATAGAAGACAGAGGTGAGACGGCGGTTGGAGCGACCGGCGAAGGCATCGCGGTGGGTGGCATAGAAGTCCCCGCTGCGATAGCGGGCAAAGTGGGCCTCGTAATCGAACAGCCCCAGCATCAGCAGGCGGTTGGCGGCGAGGCGCAGGGATTCCATGCAGGCCAGATAGGCTGCCACAGGCGCGCCAAGATCGGGCTCCAGCCAGTGGATCTGATCACGGCGAATGTCGGGGTTGCCCTGATGCAGCGCGGCGCGTCCGATCCCGGCCGGTTGCCACTCCCCTGGCAGGCAGGCTTTCAGCTCATCCACCTCGGCGGCGGTTAAAAAATCATCCACTATCACCCATCCCCGGGTGTAAATGGCATCCATGACGGCTTGATAGTCCAAGAGTGACTCACAATAAGTGGAGAGAGGGCGCTTTTTAGCGACTTCCCGGCCTGGGCACAAACCAGATTGCTTCTCCTGAGAAGTCCCACCATCAATACGCTATTCCGCCACAGAAGGCGCCCTTTATCGTACCGGCCTGGTCACCCTGTGATCCGGCTCCCCAAAAGGTGGGGCATGTCGCACGAGAGCCATGGCGCAAACGGGGCACCTGCCCCTTGCCCTCGACGCCCTGGCCCGTTAACGTGCATGATAACCGCCCTGAATGGGCCCCATCCTCCCAGGAGTGCACCATGCCTTTGCCCGACTTCACCCTGCAACACCTCGATGGTTCCGAACTCTCGCTCACCGCCCTGCAAGGCCAGGTCATCCTGGTGGTCAACGTGGCCAGCCGCTGCGGTTTTACCCCCCAATACACGGGGCTGGAGGCGCTCTACCAGCAGCTGGGACCCAAAGGGCTGGTGATCCTCGGCTTTCCCTGCGATCAATTTGGCCATCAGGAGCCGGGAGATGCGGACGAGATAGCCCGCTTCTGCTCGCTGGATTACCCGGTGAGCTTCCCCATCATGGCCAAGTGCGAGGTCAACGGCGAGCACGCCCACCCCTTCTATCGCTGGCTGAAACAGCAAAAACCCGGGCTGCTGGGGCTGGAAAACGTCAAATGGAACTTCACCAAGTTCCTCATCAACCGTGACGGCGAGGTGGTGGATCGCTTCGCCCCCCAGACCAAGCCAGAGAGCCTGCTGGACGAGATAAGCGCCCTGCTCTGAGCCTCGCCAGGGAACCAGACTCGCCCCCCGGCCCGGGCAAGTGACACGGCTGCTGCGTGCAGGTCGCACATCTGCTATATTACGCCCCCATTATCTTTTCTATGTTGTGGCTGGCTGCCAAGGTGGCCCGCCGCACCTTATGTTGTGACAGAGCAGGCGTCAGCGCATGTCTGTCACGCGTTGAGCCCAAGGCTCACCTCAGGAGTCTCTCTCGAACATGTCATTTAACGAACTGGGTCTGTCACCGCATATTCTGCGGGCCGTCAAGGAATTGGGTTACGAACAGCCAACCCCCATCCAGCAGCAAGCCATTCCGGCCGTGCTGGCAGGTCAGGATGTGCTGGGCGGCGCCCAGACAGGCACAGGCAAAACGGCCGGTTTCACCCTGCCCATGTTGCACCGTCTGCTGGCCAACCATGGCCGTGGTGGCCGTCGTCAGGTACGCGCTCTGGTATTGACCCCGACCCGTGAGCTGGCCGCCCAGGTGGGCGAAAGCATCATCAAATACGCCCATCACCTGCCGTTTCGCACCCTGATCGCCTACGGCGGCGTCAGCATCAAGCCCAATCTGGACGCCATCAAGCTCGGCGTCGACATCCTGGTCGCGACCCCGGGTCGGCTGCTGGATCTGCTGACCCAGCGCGCCCTCACCCTGACCGAGCTGGAGGTGCTGGTGCTGGATGAGGCGGATCGCATGCTGGACATGGGCTTCATCACCGACATTCGCCGCATCATGAAGGCGCTGCCGGAAGAGCGGCAGACCCTGCTGTTCTCTGCCACCTTCTCCAACGAGATCAAGGAGCTGGCCGACGACCTGCTGAAGAGCCCGACCCTGATCGAGGTGAGCCCGAGCAACAGCACGGCCGAGCAGGTCAACCAGCGCATCATCAAGGTCGACCGCGAGCGCAAGCGCGAGCTGCTCTCCCACATGATCGGCCGCAATAACTGGCAACGGGTGCTGGTGTTCGTGCGCACCAAGCAGATCGCCGACCGCCTCGCCCACCAGATGGAAAAAGACGGCCTCAATACCGTCGCCATCCACGGTGACAAGAGCCAGGGTGCCCGCAACCGGGCGCTGGCGGATTTTCGGGAAGGTAAGGTACGGGTGCTGGTCGCCACCGACATCGCCGCCCGTGGTCTCGATATCGATCAACTGCCCCATGTGATCAACTTCGAGCTGCCCCAGGTGGCCGAGGATTATATCCACCGCATCGGCCGTACCGGCCGTGCCGGTCGTGGCGGCGAAGCCATCTCCCTGGTGAGCCAGGATGAACAGGATCAGCTCAAGGCCATCGAGTCCCTGATCGGCCTCAGCATACCGAGCGAGATCCTGGCAGGCTACGAGCCGAGCGGCAAACCGACTCGCCAGACCCTGCCGGGCAGCAAGCCGGTACAAAACCCGCCGCGGGATCGCGGCCATGCCAACGCCAAGCACAATGCCAAGGCGCCCGCCAAGGGCAAAGGCAAGCCGGGAGCCGGCAAGCCCAAAGCCGATGGCAGCAAGCAACCGGCGCCGGCGCGCCAGAAGGATCGCGGTGGCGTGGACGCAGGGCTCACCCCGATGCGCCGCCTGCCCAGGGCCCAGCGCGACAGCTATCAGGACAACTCCAACGAGGAGTAAGGCCAGCCGTGAGCCGCCCGCACTGAAAAACAAAAAACCGCCGAAAGGCGGTTTTTTTATTGGCGGGATAGATCACACCGTTTCGACACCCGCCAGCACCATATGCAGCAGTGGATAGGGTTTGCCCTGGCCATCCAGCAGCGAGCGCCCCGTCACGACGAAGCCCATGCGCTGGTAGAAGCCAAGCGCCTGCGCATTCTGCTCGTTGACGTCCACCTTGGTCGCCCCTTGCTTGGTGATGGCATGGGCCACCAGCTGGCGGCCAACACCGCAGCCTCTTGCCTCGGGTGCGATAAACAGCATCTCGATATTGCCATCGTGTACCCCGCAAAAGCCGACGATGCCAGCGGCCTCATCCCTGCCACAGACCAGGTCGACGGCGACGAAATAGTGCTCCAGGATCAGCGGCTTGAGGGCATCTATCTCAGCCTCTGGCAGAAAGTGGTGAGTGGCGCGCACCGAGGCTTCCCAGAGGGTGATCAGGGTCGGATAATCCCGCGTCTTTGCTTGTTCAATCTTCATGCTCTGACTCTTGTTGAGTGGGGTGGATAGCCCTACCGGAGAGGCTCTGCCGACCCCTGACATCCGCTTGCTTGATGACGAATCCCTTCTCGATGCCGGCCTTGAAACCCAGCTTTTCATACAGGCGGTGGGCGGCTTCGCGCCCTTCCCCCGACAACAGCATCACCTTGTAGCAATTCTGCTGCCAGGCGAGGGCCAGCGCCTGCTCAAGCACTTGCTGGCTCAGCCCCTGGCGCCGAAAGCGGGCCGCCGTGATCACATGCTCTATGATGCCAAAGGGCCGGCCACCATTGGTGAGCGTGGGGATCAGCCCCAGCTGGCAGGTGGCGGCAAGCTGACCCTCCACCTCGGCGACGATCAGCCGCACATGGGATTGGGCCAGCAAGGCGGCAAGAGCCGCCTCGGCTTCAACCAGCGGCGGATCATGGGGCCTCAGCTCCCGATAAAGGGTCAGCAAACCGGCTATGTCTTGTTCATTGCACGCTCTGATCACCACCATGGCACTCCTCCTGATCTGATTGCCGACACGGCTTCCCCCACGAGCCCTAAGCGGGCCTTGGCGCAAACATGATGATGGCCATGCCGAGCAGGGCCACCAGCGAACCCACCAGATCCCACAGCGTGGGCCTGATGCCGTCCACCAGCCAGAGCCAGAGGATGGCCACCAAGATATAGACGCCACCATAAGCGGCATAGACGCGACCGGCGGCGGTAGGATGCAGTGACAACAGCCAGGCAAACAGCACCAGACTCAGGCCCGCGGGCAGCAGCAGCCAGATGCTCCGGCCCTGTGTCAGCCAGAGATAGGGCAGATAACAGCCGACGATTTCGGCCACCGCCGTGATCAGAAACAGTCCGATCGTTTTGAGTTCCACCATGATGCGCCTCTATCCCCCCGTTAAACGGGCTGAATGTTAAAGCAAATCATCGCGTTATGTAAGCGCAGCAGGAGGGAGCCAAATGCTGGGAGGACCAGGCTTCCCCCGCGGGTGCAGGGGAAGCCTGGGTGGCATCAGCGGGTCTTGACCGCCTGCAGCAGGACAGACAGATCCGGCCCGAACTGGCGGGTGCGAATGGCTTCACGGATGTCACTGTCGCTATAACGGCTGGCCGGATAGACCAGCACGCAGGACGTATCACCGGGCTTGAGGAAGTGGGTCTCGCCAAAATGGGTATAACGGGTGGCCCCTATGCTGATGAGCGCATGGGACGGGTAGCCAGCCTGGGCTAGCAGCCCCTGGATATGCTCCGCCGGGCCCTCGTCTTGCTGATGGTTGAACTTGTCGATGGCCCAGTCCAGCAGTTGTCGATGAAAATAGCTGTAATCGATGGCGGCGCTGTCTACCCCGTAAGCATGCAGCTCGCCGTCACGCTCCAGGTAGCAGGCGATGCGATAGTCATCGAGCTCACAGCCGGCTGTGAAATGGGAAAGTGGCAGCAGAGTGGCCGCCAGCCCCTTGCTCTCTTCCCCCCAGTTCTTCTTTTCGCTGATCTTCTTGGCATTGGGACGACGGATGGAGCAATCGTTGTAGGCCCCAAAGGCGCGGGGATGGATGGCCACCACCTGGGTGCCTGCGTATTCCAGCTCGCACCAGAGCGCCACTTCCGGCTCGATCTGCACCTTCTCGTCACCGCTGACCGCCGCCTCTGGCAGCAAGATGGCCTTCTCGCTCAGGGGGAAGACACCGAGCTGTCCCGGATGACTCGGCACATAGAAGGGGAACAGCGCCTTGGGGGCGCTGGTGTCACGCACCACCACAGCCACGAAATCCGAGGCCTCTCCCGCCTGCTCCAGATGACCGGCGAAGTTGCCCGCCACCCCGAGTCCGATAAATTTGCTCTCTGCTGTCACTTGCATCTGATCACCTGCATCTTGCCAAAGCGGGGGCAGCCGACCCACCAGACGGGATCCGCTACCGCGAAAGTGGCAAGGATTAAACCACAGGGACCCGCCCCCGCCCAGCCCGGGCGCCCCATCCTGTGCGCCAGCCCGAACTTTTCGGCATCCGCCGGCGCGTCTGTGGGCAGAGGCTCACGGCCAGTTGACGGCCCCCTTGCCTCACGCAAACAAGGTCATGGATCAAGAACAAAGGCACCCAGCTGATCAAGCTGAGCGCAGGGAGAGGATGCACTGAGAGCGAATGCAGCGAGAAACAGATCGTTTCCACAGACTGCACGGCTGCCCCTTGGGCCTGCCGGTCAACTTTGCTAGGCTGCCTGCCATGCAAAACAGCACACTCAAGGATGCCTGCCGATGTCATCACAACACTTTCAGGGCCGCTTCGAGGTCGAGTTCAAGTACCGGCTGAGCGATGTCGATGCCTTCACCAGCGCCCTCGCCGCCCTCAACCCCGAGGTGATGCTGGAAGACAACCAGGAACAGGACAGCTACTTCGACACGCCAGAACATAGCCTGGCCGCAGAGGGCAAAAGCCTGGTGCTCCGCACCATGCAGCCTTCCGGCATCCAGCTCTGGATAGTGAAGGGACCCGAAGCCGATCGCTGCGAGGCCGTCAATATCACGGACGCCGACAAGGCGGCCAGCATGTTGCGCACCCTGGGCTACCGGCAGGTACTGGCCATCAGCAAGCGGCGCAGCATCTACTTTGTCGGCCCCTTCCATGTCACCCGGGATCATCTCGAGGGGATCGGCGATTTTGCCGAGCTGGCCATCATGACCGACGATGAAGCCCTGTTGCCCGGTTATCGCCAGCAGTTGCAGGATTTGGCCACACGACTCGGCCTCTCCTCAGCGCAACTCGAAACCCGCTCCTATCGCACCTTGTGCGAGCAGAGCCTCACCCTCAACTCAGAGAGAGTGCCCTAATGATCGACAAACTCGCCTGGCTGACCTTCCAGGATCGGCAACTGCTCTGTGCCCGCTCCCACGGCAAGGCCATCTACTTCATTCCCGGCGGCAAACGCGAGGCCGGAGAGAGCGATGAAGCGGCCTTGGTGCGGGAAATCGAAGAGGAGCTGAGCGTGACCCTGCAAACCGACACCTTGCGCCTTGCCTGCGAATTCAGCGCCCAGGCCGATGGCAAGCCTGAAGGCGTACAGGTCCGCTTGCGCTGTTACACCGGCGAGGCCAGCGGTACGCCCGTCGCCTCGGCCGAGATCGCCGAGCTGCGCTGGCTGGACAGCCGCCATCTGGCCGAGATCTCCCCCGTCTCCCGCCTGCTGTTTGCCTGGCTGGCAGAGCAGCGTCTCATCCGCTGAGGCATAGCGCAGCGGTGCAAGCGTGATCCGGCGCAACCAACGGGGGCCTTCGGCTTGAAATCGGCGCCAGAAACGGCGAGGCTAACCCGTCATGCGGCAAAACACGGATTCCTTATCTCTGTTTGCCGCACAGCGGCTCAGCCCGCTGTTGTGACCACGTTTGACGAGGACTCTCGATGGACATAGTTGAGGTTGATACCACCCTGGGCATCAAGCCTGCGCTCATCACCCTGCTGCAAGACAGCGTGACCAGCGGCGCCTCCGTGGGATTTTTGCCGCCGCTGACGGAAGAGCAGGGGCTGGGATACTGGCAAGGGATAGAGACGGAGCTGGCGGCAGGCAACCGCCGGCTCTGGGTCGCCTTCGAGCAGCATCAGCTGGTCGGCGCCCTGCAACTGGCGCTCTGTACCAAGGCCAACGGCCGCCACCGGGCCGAGGTGGAGAAACTGATGGTACACAGTCACGCCCGTGGCAAGGGGGTCGGCCGCGCTCTGATGGCGGCCATGGAGCAGGGGGCCAGTGACGCCGGGCGTACCCTGCTGGTGCTCGATACCCGGGTCGGCGACGTGGCATCCAGCCTCTATCGCCAGCTGGGCTATCAGGAGGCAGGCCAGATCCCGGGCTTTGCCCGCAGTGCCGACGGCACCCTGGCGGCTACCCTCTTCTTCTACAAGCAGCTCTGAGTTTCCCCTGCAAAGATGACCTTGCGCCCGGCTTCCAGAGCGGGCGCATACTGGCCATCGGCACCTCGCAGCCCGCATCTCTTGACCCCAGACAAACCATCCAACAGGCGATTTGATTAATTTAATCGAGGGATGAACCCCACTCTCCCTTCACCTGATGGCGGACCAGGCGTATGGTGTGGCAGGAAGACCCGTTTGCATACCAACCGGGTGCCACTCACTGCCTTGAGGAATCCTGCATGCCTATCCTGCCTCGTACCGTCACCTCCCCCAAAAAGTTCATCATCGGCCACGACCTTCTGCCCCAACTCCATGATCATGTGAAAGATTTTGGCGACAACGCCCTGCTCGTCAGCGACGAGTTCATCCTGGAGCGGGTGCGTGAAGAGGCGCTGGCCGGCCTGCTGCAAGCGGGCCTGAAGGGGGCAGTCGAGAAGTTCAACTACGAGTGTACCGACATCGAGATCCGCCGCCTCCTGGATATCGCCGAACAGCAGGGCGCCAACGTGATCGTCGGGATCGGCGGCGGCAAGACCCTGGACGTGGCCAAGGCAGTCGCCTTCTACCTGCGCCGCCCCGTGGTGCTGTTCCCCACCATAGCTTCCACCGATGCCCCCTGTACCGCGCTGGCAGTCATTTACAACCAGGCGGGCGAGTTCGAGCGCTATCTGTTCCTGCCCCAGAACCCGGACGTGGTGATCGCCGACACCGCCATCATAGCCGCAGCCCCCACCCGCTTCTTCGCCGCCGGCGTGGGGGATGCGCTGGCCACCTATTTCGAGGCCCGCGCCTGCTATCGGGCCGATGGCATCAATCTGGTGGGCAAACGCCCCTCCCGCACCGGGCTGGGTCTGGCCCGGCTCTGCTATGAGCTGCTGGGGGAGAACATCGACATGGCGATGGACGCGGTGCGCCATCACGTCACCACACCGGCGCTGGAGCAGATCATCGAGGCCACCATCTACTTGAGCGGGGTCGGCGCCGAGGCCGGTGGTCTGGCGGCGGCCCATGCGGTCAACAACGGCATGTCTGTGGTGCCCGACCTGCACAGGGCCCAGCATGGAGAGAAGGTGGTGTTCGGCCTGCTGACCCAGCTGGTGCTGGAGCGCGCCCCCCAGGCCGAGCTCGACGAGGTGATGCGCATCATCCATGTCGCCGGTCTGCCCATGACGCTGCAGGAGATGGGGCTGACCCGCTTTGTCGAGAGCGAGTGGCGCAAGGTGGCAGCACTTGCCTGCGATCCCCTCGACACCATGGGCAACATGCCCATGGCCGTGAACGAGCAGGATGTCTACGGCGCCATGATCGCGGCCAACGCCATGGCAGAGCGCTATCGGGCCCGCCATCCCCACCATTGATCAATGGATAAAACGCACCCTTGATCAACAACGACAAGGCCAGCCGTGCGGCTGGCCTTGTCTATTGCGTCCCGAACTGCTGGAATGCCCCTTTCCCTCTCAGGACAAGGAGTCACCATGATATTGGAAGTCGCTCATCT
Organism: Aeromonas sp. MR7; assembly: GCF_963899385.1. Taxonomy (NCBI): domain Bacteria; kingdom Pseudomonadati; phylum Pseudomonadota; class Gammaproteobacteria; order Aeromonadales; family Aeromonadaceae; genus Aeromonas; species Aeromonas sp. MR7. Next base: position 243,451 of record NZ_CAWQXH010000050.1, on the reverse strand, counting down.
GCAGGTCATTCCGGGCCAGGCTGCCGCCTTCGAGCAGGCCTTTGGCCAAGCCCAGGCCATCATCAGCGCCATGCCGGGTTATGCCGGGCACCAATTGCAGCACTCGCTGACCGATCCCCACCGCTATCTGCTGCTGGTCAGCTGGCAGCGGCTCGAAGATCATACCCAGGGCTTTCGCGGCTCGGTCCAGTACCAGCAATGGAAGGCGCTGCTGCATCACTTCTACGATCCCTTCCCCACGGTGGAACACTATCAGGCGGTGGCACAGTGCCAGGGGACCGGACCAAGACAGGGCGTCGGGATCTCGTAGCAAACAGCCAGGGCCCGCAAGTCACGCATCCATCCCCCGCAGGGCCTGGCACTGACATGGCCAACTGGCCCAGGCGTGATCACCAGCTGGAACATTATGATGATCACTACACCCTGCTCGCACAGGGAGGACGCATCAGGCCAGCCGTTCGGCGCGCGCGCTGATCACGGGCTCGGCAAATGCCCCCTGCGCCGTGATCAGCTGCAACTCGTAAGCCTGCGCCTGCCAGGTGTGCAGCAGCACAGTGTCCACAGCCGCATTGGTGCGCTCAAACGCCGTCACGGCATCAAAGCCCGCCTGCAGGTTGGCCAGCATCAGGGCACTGATGAGATCCCCCACCCCCACCGGCTGACGGGCAAATTCGTAGAGCGGACGGGCGATCAGGTAATCCCCATCCGGGGTAGCCAAGAGCATCTCGAAGCGACCCGGCTCGCGAGCGGCGCGACCCAGATGCTTGACCAGCACCATCTTCACACCCCGGGCCAGCAACTGATGCGCCGCGGCGCGGGTCTGGGCCAGATCCGCCAGGTGGGTATCACACAGAGTCTCCAGCTCCAGCAGGTTGGGGGCCATGATGTCGGCCACCGGCAGCGCCTGCTCGGTGAGAAAACGGGTCACCCCGGGGGCAACTATGCACCCCTTCTCCGGGTGGCCCATGACGGGATCACAGAAATAGATGGCGTCAGGATTGGCCGCCTTGACCGCAGCCACCACGGTCAGGATCTCGTCCCCCTGCTCGGCCGAGCCCAGATAGCCGCTCAGCACGGCATCGCACCGGCCCAGTACTTCTATATCCCCCAGCCCCTTGCACAGGGCGCTGATGTGACCGGCGGGCATCGCCATCCCCTGCCAGCCTGCTGCGTACTGGGTGTGGTTGGAAAACTGCACCGTGTTGACGGGCCACACCTCCATGCCGAGACGGCGCATGGGAAACACGGCGGCGCTGTTACCGGCACAGCCAAACACCACGTGGGACTGGATAGAGAGAATGCGTTTCATCGACATCACCGCAGAGAAGAGTCAGGGGAAAGGCGCAATATATCGGATGAAGATATTGAACTTCCACTTTTGTGCAGCACAAACCCGTATTTGGTCTTAAAAACTGCCGATCTAAGCTCCATTTGCCAGACCTGCCTCTTTAGCCACCATCGCCCCTACTTTCCTGCCTTGCCAGATGTTGATTGGATGAGGAGTCGCGGCTCCTGCTTATAAGGTAATTTCAGCTTCTTGTTTGATGGCATATGAGCACAATAAGGCAGCACATGGTAAGGCAAATGCTGAAGGGGAAGAAAATGGGAGCCCGGTGGGCCATCGGTCGATATCAGCGCCCGCCAGCAAGGCATGGCGGGCGCAAAATGGGAAGAGGGCGAGATCCGCTGGAACCATCAGATCCGCCTTCTGCTCAAGGGCGCGCGAAGTGGTAGACCCAACCCTCGTCCAAAGCCATCTCGGCGGGTGGCGGCACCAGTGCCGGCAGCAGGGAGACACTCCCTTTGGCAGCGTATTGCAATGCCATCAGGGCGCAGATGGCGGCATCGTAGCGATCCGTGCCCGCCGTCACATCGGCCGGCAGATGGGGGTGCAGCTCGGCCCTGACCGCAGACGCCTTGCCACCCACCTTGGCCAGAGCGGGATAGACCTCCAGCACGGCGCGATCAGCCTCTGGCTGCAACCTGGGTACCAGTTGCAAGTCCGCCAGCCGGGGCAGCATGGCGAGCGCCAGGGTGGCGTTGTTGCCGAGCCGGTCGAAGGTGGCCGAGAGCGGCTTCTTGCCATATTGCCGGTGCAGCCAGCGCTCGCAGTCGCGATAGGCATAAGGGTTGTCTATCTCCCGCTGGGGCACGACGCACTCGGATGCCCTCCCCGCCAGCAGATCGCCCAGGGCGCGTGGAAACGCCAGCGGCGCATCGATGCCCAACGCCAGTTGCGGGCAAGCCAGCACCTGCATCAGGTTCATCTCGTCCTGCAACGCCGGGCGCAGCAGGGCATCCAGATCCGGCGCCACCCGCGAACTCAGCCGGAACAGGGGCGACACCCCAAACCAGTGCAGGCGCTGCTCGCGCGCCTGCCAGCCCACCACGGCCACCGCCTGGGCATTGCCCTGCCAGCCTCTCACATCCCAGCCGATACCGATGGCGTCCATGTGTTCCATTGTCATGCCCGTGTCACCTCTGCGCGCTATCAATGGAGCACAGGGTAATGGCTGCGTCCCCTAAAGCAAGGCCGGGAGCGCGCCTTAGAAGGATTTCTTGAAATTGATCAGCGGCAGTATGGGGAAAATGCCGTTCTCGGCGTAGTTGGCAAGGCCTATCTGCAACCCGTCCAGATGCTTGGTGGCGTTGATGAAACCCAGCTGGAAGGTGGTGCGCTCGGCATAGTTGACGAAGCCCACGTTGGCCAGGGCATTGCCCTTGGCGATGTTGACGGCGCCCCAGTTCAGGCCCTGCACATTGTTGGTCAGGTTGACGAAGCCAAGGTTGATCCCCTTGTCCTGTCCCTCGTGCCAGTTGACGGCGTTGATGGCTACCCCGTTGAACTGGTGGCGTACCCGTCCGGCGCCGAGGAAGACGCCAAGCTGCAGGCCGCTGAACTGATCCACGTCGGAGAGGGCCAGGATGGGCAGATCTATTCCCTTCACCTGACCGGTGCGGCCGTAGAGAAAGGAGGCTCTGGCGCCTTCGACCTGATGGGAGGCGGGCAGATTGACGCCGGGCAGCGATACCTGGATGGGTGTACTGGCATAGGCGACACCACCTAGGGCAAGGGAGCCGCAGGCAAGCAGCAGGTGGGCAGGTTTCATCGGGGCTTTCCTTAACAATCAGGGAGGGAGGCCAGCCTATCAGCACTCGCGTGCAGGAACGAGGCCGGGCAGGCGCTGCTGCGTCATCCTCCGTCTGAATTCATTCGCACAAACTGGACAGACCAGAATCAAACTTTAAGCAAAAATTAACATTTATATTATTTACATCAAGCCTCATTTGGTAACACAATGTCTAAACGTGCGTTTGAACAGAGCAAACGACACGTAACGACTTAAGGATGTAGTCGAACGGATGTAACCGAAGAATGGGCCCATCGGCCTTTTGCAATACCCTTCTGCCAACCACGGAGACACGCGATGAATATGGACGTAATCAAGACCTTTACCGAGCAGATGCAAGGCTTTGCTGCCCCCCTCACCCGTTATAACCAGCTGCTGGCCAGCAACATCGAACAGCTGACCCGGTTGCAGCTGGCCTCCGCCAATGCCTATGCCGAACTGGGATTGAGCCAGTTGCAGGCCGCCGGCAAGGTGCAGGATGCCCAGAGCCTGGCGGCCCTTGGCACAGTGCAGCTGGAAACCGCCAGCCAGCTCTCCCGCCAGATGCTGGATGACATCCAGAAGCTCAATGCGCTGGGTCTGCAGTTCAAGGAAGAGCTGGATACCCTGGCGGCCGACGGCATCAAAAAGAGCACGGGCAAGGCCTGATATCCCCCTGGCTGCCCGCTGCGGGCAGCCACATCTCCCCATGACCCGACACGACAGGCTCGCCCTGTCACGGGTGTGGGTGAAGGAGAGAACATGAGCCAATCATCTTACGGCCCGCTGTTCGAGGCCCTGGCCCACTATAACGACAAGTTGCTGGACATGGCCAAGGCACAGACGGAGCGCACGGCGCAGGCGCTGCTGCAGACCAATCTGGACGATCTGGGCCAGGTACTGGAACAGGGCAGCCAGCAACCCTGGCAACTGATCAACGCCCAGATGAACTGGTGGCAGGATCAGCTCAAGCTGATGCAGCACACCCTGCTCAAAAGCGCAGGTCAGGAGAGCGAGCCGGTGATCACGCCGGAACGCAGCGATCGCCGCTTCAAGGACGACGCCTGGCGCGATCAGCCCCTTTATGACTACCTCAAACAATCCTATCTGCTGACCGCCAGGCACCTGCTGGCCTCGGTGGATGCGCTGGAAGGGGTACCCCAGAAGAGCCGGGAACGGCTGCGATTTTTCACCCGCCAATACCTCAACGCCATGGCGCCCAGCAATTTTCTGGCCACCAACCCCGAACTGCTCAGACTCACTCTGGAATCCGACGGCCAGAATCTGGTGCGCGGACTGGCCCTGCTGGCCGAGGATCTGGAGCGCAGCGCCGATCAGCTCAACATCCGCCTGACCGACGAGTCCGCCTTCGAACTGGGGCGGGATCTGGCGCTGACGCCGGGCCGGGTGGTGCAGCGCACCGAGCTCTACGAGCTGATCCAGTACAGTCCGACCACGGAGACGGTGGCCAGGACGCCGGTGCTGATAGTGCCGCCCTTCATCAACAAGTACTACATCATGGACATGCGGCCCCAGAACTCCCTGGTCGCCTGGCTGGTCGCCCAGGGCCAGACGGTATTCATGATCTCCTGGCGCAACCCGGGAGTAGAGCAGGCCGATATCGATCTCGACGACTACGTGGTCGATGGGGTGATCGCCGCGCTGGACGGCGTGGAAGCAGCCACCGGTGAACGCGAGGTGCACGGCATAGGTTACTGCATCGGCGGTACAGCCCTCTCCTTGGCCATGGGCTGGCTGGCGGCGCGGCGCCAGAAGCAGCGGGTACGCTCCGCCACCCTGTTCACCACACTGCTCGATTTCTCCCAGCCGGGGGAACTTGGCATCTTCATCCACGAGCCCATCATAGCGGCGCTGGAGGCCCAGAATGAGGCCAAGGGTATCATGGACGGGCGCCAACTGGCGGTCTCCTTCAGCCTGCTGCGGGAAAACAGCCTCTACTGGAATTACTACATCGACAGCTACCTCAAGGGTCAGAGCCCGGTGGCGTTCGATCTGCTGCACTGGAACAGCGACAGCACCAACGTGGCAGGCAAGACCCACAACAGCCTGCTGCGTCGCCTCTATCTGGAGAACCAGCTGGTGAAGGGGGAGCTCAAGATCCGCCACACCCGCATCGATCTTTCCAAGGTGAAGACCCCTGTGCTGCTGGTCTCGGCCATGGACGATCACATCGCCCTCTGGCAGGGCACCTGGCAGGGCATGAAGCTGTTCGGTGGCGAGCAGCGCTTCATTCTGGCGGAATCGGGTCACATCGCCGGCATCATCAACCCGCCAGCGGCCAACAAGTACGGCTTCTGGCACAGCGATGCGAGCAGTGACACGCCAGCCGCCTGGCTCGAACAGGCCACCCATCAGAGCGGCTCCTGGTGGCCCGAGATGGCAGCCTTCATCCAGGCGCGAGAGGAAGAAGCCACGCCCGTGCCCGCCCGCATCCCGAGCGAGGGACTGGAGGCGGCCCCCGGCGGCTACGTCAAGGTACGGCTCAACCCTGTCTTTGCCAAGACCCCGGAGGAGGAGCCCGCATGAGCACACTCCCCTTTGAGATTGGGCAAAAAGCCAGTCTGACCAAGCGGTTCGGTGCGGCCGAGGTCGAGGCCTTCGCCGGCTTGTCGGAGGATTTCAATCCCCTGCACCTGGACCCGGCCTTTGCCGCCACCACGCCGTTCGAGCGACCCATAGTGCACGGCATGTTGCTGGCCAGCCTCTTCTCTGGGCTGCTGGGCCAGCAGTTGCCCGGCAAGGGCGCCGTCTACCTGGGGCAGAGCCTCGCCTTCAAGCAGCCGGTGTTTGTGGGGGATGAGGTGACGGCCGAGGTGGAGATCATCGCCCTGCGCAGCGACAAGCCCATCATCACTCTGGCCACCCGCATAGTGACGGCGGCTGGGGCCCTCGCCGTGACTGGCGAGGCTGTGGTGAAGGTTGGCTAATCGCTGATCACCGACCCTCCTTCAGCCCGGCCCCGCCGGGCTGACTTTTATGGTGTAGCCTCATGTTCCACCGAGATGGCGGCTACGGTTGCTGGCCTTGAGTCCTGCCTGCACATCCAGAAAGAGGTCCAGACGCTCAGTTGCGACCACAATTGCCCGCAGACAGGCTTCCTTGCCCTTTCATTGACGGCCCGAACTGCCTAGAATAACCGCCCTGCTGTTTCAGCCATTCATCCATCTAGAGGATTTCCCATGGAGACGTTTCTGCTCGAAGGCCACCCCTTCGTTGCCTTGTGTGACCTTATCAAGCATCAGGGTTGGGCCGATTGTGGCGGCGCAGCCAAGGCGCTCGTCGCCGACGGTCTGGTGGAAGTGGACGGTCAGGTCGAGACCCGCAAGCGCTGCAAGATAGTGGCCGAGCAAGTGGTCAACTTCAACGGCATGAAGGTGGTGGTGAAAGAAGGCATCAGCCCCGAGATCCTCTGATCCCGACGCTCTAGCACGCAAGCGCTACCCAGCACAGTGGCCGAGCAAGTGGTCAACTTCAATGGCATGAAAGTCGTGGTGAAAGCGGGCGTGAGCCCGGAGATCCTCTGATCCCTGCTTGAATAAGGGCGCCGACGCGCCCTCTCGCATTCAGCTGGCCTTGATCGACAAGGTCAGCACGAAGCGCGCCATCGCCTCATCCCCGTTCAATGACGGGCAGGTGGCCACCACCTGGATGGGGCGATTGATGCGCTGACCGCTCGCCAGCGACTCGTCTATCATGGCGTCGATCTCCTCCCCGGCGGCGCAGTCAAATTGCACGTCCCCCTCGGGCCGCTTCAGAAATTCCCCCTGCACATCCTTGAAGGCGAAGTGCACCTTCTTGCCCCTCGTCCGTCCCTTCTCCATCACCAGCAGACCGCCCACCAGATCGGCGCCGGTGGCCAATGCGCCAAAATACATGCTGCCCAGGTGGTTGCGGGTGCGCCAGCCAAGGGGAATGCGAATGCGCAGCGCCTTGGCGTCCATCCGTTCGATGACGGGGGCACAAAAGCCGATGACGGGAATATAACGCCAGGCAAACAGCCGCAGCGCCAGATTGGCTTTGAAACGTTGCAAGTCCATATGCGAACTGATCCGATGAGTTAATGTAAACAGCATGTTGCCACGCAACCACCCTGCTCTACAAGGTTGCCGATCACGCTTCTGCTGCTTGTCGGCCAACACAAAAAAAGAGAGAGAACCCCAAGGCTCCCTCTCTTTTGTACGACGGCCCTCGCGATCAGGCCCGCTTCTCTTCCAGCCAGGCGCCCTGGCTCTGCATCTCGAACAGCTGGGCGTAGTGCCCTCCCTGCGCCATCAGCTCGCCGTGGGTGCCCCGCTCATTCACCTGGCCGCGCGACAGCAGCAGGATCTCGTCGGCATCGACTATGGTCGAGAGCCGGTGGGCAATGGCAATGGTGGTGCGGCCACGGCGGGCCGCCGAGAGCGCCTGGGAGAGCGCCAGCTCGGTCTGGGAGTCCACGCTGGCGGTGGCCTCATCCAGAATGAGGATGCGCGGATCCCCTACCAGAGCGCGGGCAAAGGAGAGCAGCTGACGTTGACCGGCGGAGAGGTTCTTGCCCCCCTCCTCCATCAGGGTGTTCAGGCCATCCGGCAGGCTCAGCACGAAATCGGCCAGCTGTACTTCGGTCAGCGCCTGCCAGAGGCGCGCCTCGTCGATGCCGTCACGGCCGAGCCGCAGGTTCTCCGCCAAAGTCCCAACGAAGATAAAGGGATCCTGCTGCACCAGGCCTATGCTGCGCCGCACCGTCGAGAGCGACAGGCCCTCCATGGGGTGATCATCGAAACGAATGGTGCCCTGATCCAGCGGGTAGAAGCCCATCAGCAGGCTGATGATGGTGGACTTGCCACTGCCGGTGTGGCCCACCAGCGCCAGCATCTGGCCGGGGTGCACGGCAAAGCTCACCTCGCGCAGCACCTGTTGCTGGCCATCGTAGGAGAAGCTCACCTTGTCAAAGCTGACCCGCCCCTGCAGGGACTGGCTCTCGCCCTCCGTGCTCTCGCGGGGCTCGTCGAGCAGGGCAAATACCCGCTCCCCGGCCACCATGGCCTGTTGCAACTGGTTGAGCTGGTTGGTCATCTCGATCAGCGGCTCTATCATGCGCCCCAGATAGCTGATGAAGGCATAGAGCACCCCCACCTGGATGGCGCCACTTGCACTCAAGCCCTCGCGGGCAAACAGGGCGAGCAGGCCTATCAGCACCATCATGTAGAACAAGTCGATGAGGGGGCGCAGCAGAATGCCGTTGATCTTGAGGCTCTTGAGCCGCGCCGACCAGTGCTGCTGGTTCACCTCGGCAAAGGCATTGGCAAAGTGGCGCTCCTGCACCATGGCCTGGATCACCGGCATCCCCTGCAGCGATTCGTTGAGGCGGCTGTTGATCTCGGACAGCAGGCTGCGGGTCGCCCGCACCACGGGCACGCTCAGTTTCTGGTAGAGCCACATCACAGCCGCCACTGCCGGCAACAGGCAGGCGCACACCAGCATCAGCCGCAGATCCAGCAGCGCCATGGAGATGAGGATGCCGCACAGCAGCACCACCTTTTGCACCAGCAGGCCTATCACCTGCACGTAGAGGTTCATGATCGCCTCGGTGTCGTTGGTGATGCGGGAGATGAGCGAGCCCGAGCGATGCTGGTCAAAGTAACGGGCCGGCAACCGGATGGCGGTGGCAAACACCTGCTCGCGCAAGCGCTGCACCACCGCCTGGGCAATGCGGTTGAAGCGCAGGGATTGCAGGTAGAAACCCGCCGCCGAGAGCACCTGCAGGCCGAGATACCCGGCCGCGATGGCGGCGATGGCGGGCCATACCAGCTGGCGCGGCGCCAGGTAGTCATCGATGAACAGCTTGATGAGCAGGGGGCCCGCCACTTCGGCACCGGTCGCCAGCAGCAGGCAGATCCCGGCCTGGATCAGCCAGCGCGGGTAACGGGCACAATAAGCGAGCAGGCGTTTAATCGTTGTATTCACAGACTTGCCTCCAGTGCAGCGCTTTTGCTCCCTTCTCCCCTTGCGGGAGAAGGGTTGGGGATGAGGGGAACCACTCGTCTAATCATCACGCTCACAGGCTCTCCTCCACGTCTTGTTCCAGCCGCTGATAGCGAACCATGTCTGCGTACCAGCCGTTGTGAGCCATCAGGGCGCCATGGCGACCCCGCTCGCTGACGCGCCCCTGCTCCAGCACCAGGATCTCGTCGGCCTGCTCCACCGCCGTCATGCGGTGGCTGACCAGGATAAGCGTCCGTCTATGGGTCTTGAGGGCCTGCAGTATCTGCTGCTCGGTATGGGCATCCACCGCCGACAGGGCATCGTCCAGCACCAGGACAGGCCCCTCCAGCAGCAGGGCGCGGGCAATGGCGAGCCGCTGCTTCTGGCCGCCGGAGAGGGTCACCCCCTTCTCCCCCACTTCGGTCTCATAGCCCTTGGGGAAGCGGCTGATATCGTCATGCACACAGGCAATGCGCGCCACCTGCTCTATCTCCTCCGAACTGGCGTCTGGCCGGCCTAGGGCTATGTTGGCGGCTATGGTGGTGGAGAACAAAAACGGCTCCTGCGGCACATAGGAAAACTGGCCACGCAGCTCGCCAAGGGCCAGCTGCGCTATGGGCACGGCGCCCATGCTGAGCTCGCCGGCCGTGGGATTGGCGAGGCGCATCAGCAACTTGAGCAAGGAACTTTTGCCCGCCCCCGTGCGGCCCACCACCCCCAGCATGCCGCCGCTGTGCAGGGTGAAATCGATATTGCGCAGCAAGGTACGCTGCTCCAGCTGGTAGCTCACCCCCTTGGCCTGGAGCGGGAAGGCGGAGACAAACACCGCCGGCTCAGCCGGTTCTTCGATGTCGCTGCGCTCAGCCAGCAGGCTCTCGATGCGCGAGTAGGCGGCGCTGCCCCGCTCTATGATGTTGAACAGCCAGGCGATGGCAAACATGGGCCAGATGAGCTGGCCCAGATACATGGTGAAACTGGTGAGCTCCCCCAGGGTCAGCTCGCCACGCACCACCAGCACGCTGCCACCGGCAACGGCGAGAAAGTAGGAACAACCGATACAGAGATAGATGACGGGGTCGAACTTGGCATCGATGCGGGCCACCGCCATGTTGCACGCCCCCGCCTGCCGGGTCAGCTCGGCAAAGCCCTTGTCCTCCAGGGATTCAACCGCATAGGACTTGAGCACCCGCACGCCGGAGAGCGCCTCCTGGGTCTTGTTGTTGAGACGGGAGAAGGCCCCCTGCGCCGCCTTGAACTCCTTGTAGATCTGGGTGCCAAAACGGTTCATGAAGAACGCCATCACCGGCAGGGGCAGCAGGGAGAGCAGCGTCAGCTGCCAGGAGTACTGGCTGCACATGATGGAGAGCACCAGCACCCCAACTATGATGGAGTCCACCAGGGTCAACACCCCTTCCCCGGCCGTCATCTCCACTGCCTGGATGTCGTTGGTGGCGTGGGCCATCAGATCGCCGGTGCGGTGACGCTGGTAAAAATCGGGGCTCATGCGGGTGAAGTGGCTGAACAGGCGATTGCGCAGCACATAGGCCAGCCGGTAAGAGGCGCCAAACAGCATAACCCGCCACACGTAGCGCAGCAGATAGATGAGCAGACCCAGCACAAACAACCCCGCCAGATAGCCCATCAGGGTGTCGTTGTCGAGAGAGCCTTTGGCAATGCCATCCACCACCCAGCCCACCACCTTGGGCGGGATCACGGTCAACAGGGCCACCATCATCAGCAGCGAGATGGCGACCAGATAACGCCGCCACTGCTCCTTGAAAAACCAGCCCAGCCTTGAGAATACGCTCACGTAGATATCCTTTGTCGCGATCAGCCAGAGGCTGCCGCCCGTCACGGGGAAACGCAATGCAATCGCCCCCAGAAGGGGGCGATACGAGAGGGCCATGATAGCCTGAAGTGGCTGGCTTGAGAATAATTGCTATTTATCCCGTCACAATAAGCGATCATCTCGCTGTGCAAAGGGGCTGTATGGCGTTTCCTGCTGCTCGCCGGTCAGCAAGAAGTGGGACACCTCATCCCGGGTCAGGCTGAATACACGCTGCAATTGCTCCAGATCCGGCTCGGTCAGCTCTTCATTCTGGCGCAGGCGCCACTCCAGATCACCCGCCATGATCTGCAGGCGGGAGGCTGAAATATTGGCCGACACCCCCTTCAGGGTATGCAGCAACCGGCAGGCGATGTCGGGCTGCTGGCGGCGCAGGGCGGAGCGGATCTCCCACAAGTCATCCTTGTGCTCGGACATGAACAGCTTGAACAGGATCTGCAGCGCCTCCTTGTCCTGCTCCAGCCGTTTGAGGGCATCCTCCAGATCCAGCACCCCCATCAGATCCGGCGGTTTCACCTCCAGCGGTACCCGGCATTCGCCGCTGGCACTCTTCACCCACTGCAGCAGGTTGTTGTAGAGATCCAGCTTGCTGACCGGCTTGGTGACATAGCCATTCATGCCGACCCCGAGACAACGCTCACGATCACCGGGCATGGCGCTGGCGGTGAGCGCTATGATGGGGACGTCGTGCTTGTCCACCATCTTGCGGATCTGGCGGGTCGCATCCAGGCCGTCGAGCACCGGCATCTGCAAGTCCATCAGGATCACGTCGAACGGCTGCTCGGAGACCCGCTCGACTGCCTCGCGGCCGTTGCCGACCACGGTCACCACGGCATCCACCCGGCGCAGGTATTCGATGATGAGCTGCTGATTGACCCGGTTGTCCTCCGCCAGCAAGACCCGGACGCCTTGCAACAGCTCACGGAAGTGTTGCTGATCCCCCTGGGCTTCTGCCTGGCGGATCTGCTGATCGTGGGAGCTGCCATTGAGCAGCTCGTCCACCTTGGCCAGCAGGGCATTCTCCGTCATGGGTTTGGCCAGGAAGTGGGTCAGCCCCATGCTCTCCATGCGCCCGTGCAGCCCCTCCTTGGCCCAGGCGCTGGTCATCAGTATGGGCAGGCGCCGCCACTGGCTGTGCTGGTACATCTCGAGGGCCAGATCCAGGCCATCCTCCTGCCCCATACGCCAGTCCAGAATGGCCAGCCGTATGCTCTGGCCCTCCTCGCGCAGCACCTGACGAGCCCGGGAGAGGCTGTTGACCGCCACCACCCGGACACCGGCACGGCCGAGAATGTCCTTGGCCAGATCCAGCACAAGTTCATTGTCATCCATCACCAGAATGAGCGGTTGATGCTCGAAGAAGACCCGACGACCGGACACCCCATAGACGGCCTTGGTCATGGGGATCTCGAACTGGAACACTGAGCCGGAGCCCGGCTTGCTCTGTACCGTGATCCGCCCCCCCATCAGCTCGACCAGACGCTGGGAGATGTTGAGACCAAGGCCGGATCCCCCGTATTTGCGGGTGTTGCCCGCCTCCAGCTGGGTGAAGGGCTGGAACAGCTGGGCCTGTTTCTCCTCGGCGATGCCGATCCCGGTATCCCGCACGCTGAAACGCACCCGCATGGGGTGCTGGTTGACCAGGGTGATGGCCACTTCCACCTCGCCCCGCTCGGTAAACTTGATGGCGTTGTTGACCAGATTGACCAGCACCTGACCGAGTCGCAGCGGATCGCCGCGCAGGAAATCGGGCACGGCCGGTGACTTGTTGATGATGACCTCGACCTGCTTGCGCTCGGCCAGATCGGCAAACATGCCGGCGAGCGAATCTATCTGCTCGCTCAGATCAAAGTCGATCTCTTCCAGGGTCAGCTTGCCGGACTCGACCTTGGTCAGATCCAGAATATCGTTGATAAGCAGCAGCAAGGTGTCTGACGAAGACTTGATCTTGCTGAGGTAATCCCGCTGCTGCTGATCCAGCTCGGTCTGCAGCGCCAGCGAACTGAAGCCTATGATGGCGTTCATGGGGGTGCGGATCTCGTGGCTCATGTTGGCCAGAAAATCGCTTTTCGCCTGGGCCAGCAAGCCAGTCTGACGCGACAGCTCGCTCAGCTTCTGGTTGCGACGCCACAGGGTGACGGCCACCAGTGCGAAACAGAGCATGGCGCCCCCCAGCACGATCAGATAGAAACGGCTCTTGAGGGAGGAGGCCTGGTCCATCTTGCTCTGCTTCCAGACCGACAAGCCATCGAGCTCATGCATGTCGATGACCTGGTTGCGCAGCACGTGGTAGTCCACCACCTGGTGGCTGACGTCTTCGCTCAACTGGGCGAGACCGGCCACCTCGGGGTGTGACGGATAGGCCGTCTTGAGCCGCTGTTGCAGTTTTTGCAGCTGCTTCTGCTCGCCCTTGTCCCAGCTGCGCTTGAGGTAGTGGCTGAGTTGCGCCAGCTCGGTCAGATCGATGGCCAGGGGGGCATCGGCCGGCAGGGTCGCCAGCAAGGCATTGAGCTGTTTTTGAAACGGCTGCTCTATGTACTCGATGGCCATCTCCATGGAATAGAGTTTGGCCAAGTCCAGCAGGTAGCTGTCGATGTCGTGCAGCAAGGATTGGGAGTGGGGATTCTCAGCGGCGTCGGGGTCATTGCGCACCTGGCGCACGAAGCTGTCGAGGTTGCTCGACAGCTGGTTGAGACGCTGCTGAACATTGCCATCATTGGCCTTCTCCCGCCCCAGCAGATAGACGGTATCCGTGTTGACCCGGTTGAGGATCAACTCCGCCGCCACGCTGAGTTCGGAGGCCTTCTGCTGCTGACTGAGCAGTTGCCAGCAATAACCGGAGAATGCCAGCAGCGATACGATGATCAGGCTCAGGACAACACGATTGACCCGTGTCACATTATTCATCCCGTCTCGATTCTCATGTCATGGCCGTGTATCCGCCGACAGAATGCCGAAACCGGATCACTGGCTGTGAAAGATAACTGACTGCTATGTTACCGTTACTCGGCCCTGTCAGTGCAATAAAGATGTTGCAGGGCTTATGCATACAGGAATCAATTATGTCATTTATCACTACCTATTGTAGTCATTGCTTCACCAGGAACCGCCTGCCTGACGAAAAATTGGATTCAAACGCGAAGTGTGGCCGCTGCAAGGCACCGCTGTTTGGCATCACGCCCGTCACGGGTCGCGAGCAACAGTTCGATACCCTGATCCAATCCGACCTTCCGGTCGTGGTCGACTTCTGGGCCAGCTGGTGCGGACCATGCATACAATTTTCACCCATTTTTCAACAAGTTGCCAGTGAGCTTGAACCAAATATTCGCTTTGTCAAAGTCGATACCGAGCAGCAGCAAGCCATCGCGGCCCGCTACGCCATCCGCAGCATCCCCACCCTGATGGTGTTCAAGCAGGGCAAGATGGTGGCGCAGCGCAGCGGCTCCCTGCCCAAGAGCCTGTTCAAGGAGTGGCTGGCCTCCTTCATTCCCCCCCCCGCCAAATGATGCCCAGATGTTTAGTTTGTGTTTATTTAATGTTTTTATTTGCCTTGACTCTGTGAGTCCCGGCATGCTTTGACGACTTCCCCCTGTTTCAAACAGGGGGATAAATGTAATCTCGGCAACACAACAACAACCATAAATTAACCGAGAGAACATTATGCACACATCTGCTGTACCCTCCGCTCCCTCATCTCGCTGGCTCGACATCAAATCCGGGATCGTCATCCTGGATGTGCTGCTGCTCTGCGCCATGCTGGCCTGGCTGCCGTTTGATCCCATGGTCAACAAGGGGCTGGGCATTCTGGTCTTCATCGCCATTCTCTGGCTGACCGAAGCCCTGCACGTGACCATCACGGCCCTGCTGGTGCCCCTGCTGGCAACCGTGCTCGGGGTGTTTGACATGAGCAAGTCCCTCACCGACTTTGCCAACCCCATCCTGTTCCTGTTCTTCGGGGGCTTCGCCCTCGCGGCGGCCCTCTCCAAACAGGGGCTGGACACCCTGATGGCGGGCAAGGTGATGCACCTGGCCAACGGCCATCTGGGCTGGGGCGTCATACTGCTGTTCACCATCACGGCCGCCATGTCCATGTGGATCAGCAACACCGCCACCACCGCCATGATGCTGCCACTGGCCATCGGCATGTTGACGCGGCTCGACAGCCAGAAAGATCGCGCCACTTTCGTCTTCGTGCTGCTGGGGATTGCCTACAGCGCCAGCATTGGCGGCATAGGCACCCTGGTCGGCAGCCCGCCCAACGCCATCGCTGCCGCCCAGATGGGCATTGGCTTCACCGACTGGATGAAATTCGGCATTCCTGTGGTGCTGATCCTGATGCCCTGCGGCATTGCCCTCCTCTATCTGGTCACCCGCCCGCAGCTCAACCACAGGGTCGAGATCCAGGATGTCACCATCAACTGGACTCGTGAACGCAAGGTCACGCTGGCCATTTTCCTGACCACAGTGGTGCTCTGGATCGGCTCGCAGCCCATCTCCAACGCCTTTGGCGGCATACCTCAACTCGATACACTGATTGCCATGGGTGCCATCATCGCCATCGTGGTCAGCCGCGTCGCCAGCTGGGATGACGTCAACCAGAACACCGACTGGGGCGTGCTGATGCTGTTTGGCGGCGGCCTGACCCTGAGCGCCATCCTCAAGGCCACCGGTACCAGCGCCTTCCTGGCCAGCCACCTGTCGGCCGTGCTCTCCCATGCCGACATTTTCATCGTGTTGCTGATGCTGGCGGCCTTCGTGGTGTTCCTGACCGAACTGGTCTCCAATACCGCCACCGCCGCCCTGCTGATCCCGCTGTTTGCCGGGGTGGCCGAGGCGCTGGGGGTCTCCCCCATCGTCATGGCTGTGCTGATCGCCATCGGTGCCTCCTGTGCCTTCATGCTGCCGGTGGCTACCCCGCCCAATGCCATCGTCTTCGCCAGCGGCCATATCCGCCAGCGTGAGATGATGCGGGCCGGGATGGCACTGAACGTCGTGTTCACCGTGCTGCTGGCCGGGCTTGCCTACTTTGTCGGCGACATTCTCTGATCCGCTGACTCGCCCCCCAGCAAAAAGCCCTCGCAATGCGAGGGCTTTTTCATATCCAGAGGGGGGATCAACCTGCGATGTTGCAGCTCTTGAGGTTCCAGATCCGATCCACGTAGTCCTGGATGGAGCGGTCGGAGTTGAACTTGCCCATGGTGGCCGAGTTGATGATAGCCTTCTTGGCCCAGAGCGCCGGATCCCGATACCAGGTATCGATCAGCTTGTGCGCTTCGGAGTAGGAGGCAAAATCGGCCAGGGTCAGGTAGGGATCGCCCCCTTCCAGCAAGGAGCGCTTGATGGAGGAGAGTTCGCCCGGACGACCCGGCGTGAAGTAATCGGTATCGAACCAGTCCAGCACGGCCTTGAGCTCGGAGTTGGCATAGTAGAAGTCATACGGGTTGTAGCCGCGCCCCTTCAATGCCTTCACCTCGTCCACGTTCAGGCCGAAGATGGCGCAGTTTTCGGCACCCGCCTCTTCCGCTATCTCTATGTTGGCCCCATCCAGCGTGCCTATGGTGATGGCGCCGTTCAGTGCCATCTTCATGTTGCCGGTACCGGAGGCTTCGTAGCCGGCGGTGGAGATCTGCTCGGAGACATCGGCAGCCGGGATCAGCTTCTCGGCCAGGCTGACGCGGTAGTTCGGCATGAACACCACCTTCAGCTTGCCCTGGATGCGGGCATCGTTGTTAACCCGCTCGGCCAGCTTGTTGATGGCGTAGATGATGTCTTTGGCCAGCTTGTAACCGGGTGCCGCCTTGGAGCCGAAGATGAACACACGCGGGTGCATGTCATAGTCGGGGTTCGCCAGCAGGCGACGGTAGAGCGCCATGATGTGGATGAGGTTCAGCTGTTGACGCTTGTATTCGTGCAGACGCTTGATCTGGACGTCAAAGATCGCCTCGGCGCTCACATCGATACCGGTTTCGGCCTTGATGACCTTGACCAGCTTCTCCTTGTTATGACGCTTGATGGTCATGAACTGCTGCTGGAACGCCTTGTCGTCGGCAAACTTGGTGACGGCGCGCAGCTTGTCGAGCTGCAGCGGCCACTCCTTGCCCACCACTTCGTTGTACAGCTCGGCCAGCTCGGGGTTGCAGGCCAGCAGCCAGCGACGGGGGGTCACGCCGTTGGTGACGTTGCACATCTTCTCTGGCCACAGCTCGGCATACTCGGGGAAGAGATCCTCTTTCACCAGCTTGGAGTGGATCTCGGCCACGCCGTTCACCTTGGAAGAGCCGACCACGCACAGGTTGCCCATGCGCACCTTGCGCACGTCCCCTTCTTCTATGATGGAGAGCTTGGCCTTGATGGCATCGTTGCCTGGCCACTTGGGTTCGACCAGCTCGCTCAGGAAGCGGGCGTTGATCTCGTAGATCACCTCGAGGTGACGGGGCAGCACCTTCTCGAACAGGCTGACGGACCACTTCTCCAGCGCTTCCGGCAGCAGGGTGTGGTTGGTGTAGGAGAAGACCCGATAGCAGATGGCCCAGGCGGCATCCCAGTTCAAGTCTTCCTCGTCCACCAGCACCCGCATCAGCTCGGGGATGGCCACGGTCGGGTGGGTATCGTTGAGCTGAATGGCGATCTGGGCGGCAAAGTTGCTGAAATCCGAGCCATGCACCCGCTTGTAGCGACGCATGATGTCCTTGATGGAGCAGGCACAGAAGAAGTACTGCTGGATCAGGCGCAGCTCTTTACCTGCATCTGTCTCATCGTTCGGATAGAGCACCTTGGAGATGGTCTCGGCCTGGGCTTTCTCGGCCTGGGAGTCGATGTAACCACCGGCGTTGAACACGTCCCAGTCAAAAAACTCGGAGGCGCGGGATTCCCACAGGCGCAGTATGTTGACGGTATGGCCACCAAAGCCCACCACAGGGATATCCCAAGGCACCCCTTTGATCTTGCGCCCGGCGTGCCATACCTTCTTCAGGCCGCCATTGTCACCAAACACGGTTTCCACATAACCGTAGAGCGGTATCTCCTGCACGGATTCCGGACGGCAGATTTCCCAGGGGTTGCCATATTCGCGCCAGGAGTCCGGACGCTCTATCTGACGACCATCCTGGATCTCCTGACGGAACAGGCCGTGCTCGTAATGGATGCCGTAACCGACGGCCGGGTAGTTCAGGGTCGCCAGCGAATCGATGAAGCAGGCGGCCAGGCGGCCAAGGCCACCGTTGCCGAGCGCCATGTCCGGCTCTTGTTCACACAGGTCGGTCAGTTCCAGACCGAGTTCACCCAACGCCTCTTCACACACTTTGTACAAGGAGAGGTTGTGCAGGTTGTTGGAGGTCAAACGCCCCATCAGGAATTCAGCAGAGAGATAGTGAATCGCACGAGTATCTTTCTTGAAATGAGTCTGCTGAGTGCGGGTCAGGCGCTCGTACACCTGTTCGTTGACGGCGGCTGCGGTCGCTTTCCACCACGCTTCTGGCGAGGCTTTCTGTTCGCTTGTACCCAAGGTAGAACGCAGGTGACGCACGATACTCGCCTTGAGCTGATCTTTATCCAGTTGGAGATCCTGGTCTGTCTTCTTCTTGGTAGCCATAAACCATTTCCTTCGTTACAGAATAATAAAATTGTTATCCCATCAGGGACCGGTGCTGTTGTTATCTCAGAATATGTTCCGGCGTGGGCATACTAGCTAAAGCCGATGGTTGAAAAGTTAACGCAAGTCACACTTTAGCGCATAAAAATGACAGTTCAAGCTTGAAAACCCTTTCCTGAAACTTATTAAGCAAGAACACTCATTTCATTTAAAATCAGCAACTTAACAAACTCATGCAAATATAAATCCGTGAATAGGTTTTCAATCATTGCCAAGTACTGAAAATCCATGAAAATAACTGAAAATACAGCGCACATTGAAATCGTTTTCAATGTGCGCTGTTCATGGGACCAGACTGACGATGCCCTGTGATGGCTATATCCCCTTTAACCATGCGCCTTGAACTGATTGCTCATGGGGTCGTAGTGATAGCCTATCTGCAATAAACGGGTCGCGAGCTGATCCTCCGTCATGTCGTAATAGGCCAATAACTCCTCCAGACCATCGCACTCCAGCCGCAGCTTCTCATTGATGATCCCGAGCAGGATATTGGCATCCAGTCGTTGCAAGGTGCTGACGTCCATCCTCATCTCTCCTCTTCACAAACCGACTGTATAACCATGAGCGCCTGCTCCCGCTTTGTCCATAGCCTAAAAAACACCCACATCCAGATACAAGTAAATATCAATTAAAATCAATAACATAAATATAAACCCTGCCGATCAGATCACATTTTTGACCATAAATGGCTTGTCACTGGAGTGAGTTACAACTACTGTATGCACATACAGCATGGTTATTCATACAGGACAAACATATGAGCCAGCCCATGAGTCATCCCCCTTTCGCCGCCTCTGTCAGCATGAGCAATCCCTGGCCCACCCGGCATCAGGGCAAGGTGGAAGATGAACGTCTCACCGCATCTGCCAGCCAGGAACCGCCGCTGCTCGACGAGCTGGTGAGACTGAGCCACGGCGACACGGGCTGGATCCTGCTGATTGCCCCGCCTGGCCTGCCGGTAGCCAAACAGCTGCAGGCACAGGGGATCAATCCCGATCGGGTGCTGGTGGTACACAGCCCCAAGATCAAGAACTGGCAACGCATGCTGGAGCAGAGTCTGGGCAATGGCCACTGTGCGGCCGTCCTGACCTGGCTGCCTGAGCAGATCTCGCTGGATCGCGCCAAGCTGAGCAAGCTGGGGCAACGCTTCGGGGTGCTGACTCGCTTCTTCGAACCGGCAGGGACTGCCCTCCCCGTTCACAACGGCGCACTGGCCTATGGCGGACAGGATATCTACCTCAACCATTGATGCCGGCGAGAGGATGAAACCGTGCAAAGGCTGGGTCGTATGAAGAGTCGTAGGCACAGACCTAGTCACCAACAGAGGTGACCAGACGGAAAATGCCCAGGTGAGCAAGGTTCAGCAAGACGACCCAGCCCATGAACCGGTCGCCAATCCGGCCTGCCACTCATAGAAAAAGGCGACCCTGGGGTCGCCTTTTTGCGCAGTGCCTAACGTGCTGAACCCGACCTGCGAGTTGGCCGCTTCACCTTATGGCAGTGAAGCGGCTACCGGCAAGTTGGGCCACTCAGGAGAGCTTGCCATCGAGCTCGGCAATCTTGGCCGACCAGTAGGCCGGGCCAGTCTCATGTATGTTGTTGCCCTGCGAGTCCACCGCCACTGTCACCGGCATGTCTTCCACCTCGAACTCATAGATGGCTTCCATGCCCAGATCGGCAAAGGCCACCACGCGCGCCTTCTTGATCGCCTTGGCCACCAGATAGGCGGCGCCACCGACGGCCATCAGATAAACGGCCTGGTGCTGCTTGATGCTCTCGACCGTCTTGGGGCCACGCTCGGATTTGCCGATCATACCGATGAGGCCGGTTTCACCCAGCATCATGTCGGTGAACTTGTCCATCCGGGTGGAGGTGGTGGGACCGGCCGGGCCGACCACTTCGTCACGCACCGCGTCGACCGGGCCGACGTAATAGATGAAGCGGTTGGTGAAATCGACCCCTTCCGGCAGGCCTTCCCCCTTCTTGAGCATGTCGGCGATGCGCTTGTGGGCGGCGTCGCGACCGGTGAGGATCTTGCCGGAGAGCAGCACAGTATCGCCGCTCTTCCAGCTGGCAAGCTCGGCCTTGGTGATACCGTCGACATTGACGCGACGCACGTTGGCCCCCGCTTCGCGGGTGATCTCCGGCCAATCGGCCAGTTTCGGCGGGGTCAGCTCGGCCGGGCCCGAGCCATCCAGTTCGAAGTGGACATGGCGGGTGGCGGCGCAGTTGGGGATCATCACCACCGGCTTGGAGGCGGCATGGGTCGGGGCGCTCTTGACCTTCACGTCCAGCACGGTAGTGAGGCCGCCCAGGCCCTGAGCGCCAATCCCGAGCTTGTTGACCTTGTCATAGAGCTCGACCCGCAGCTTCTCTTCGGTGGTCTCGGGACCACGAGCGATCAGCTCCTGAATGTCGATATGCTCCATCAAGGCTTCCTTGGCCAGCACGGCCGCCTTCTCGGCGGTGCCGCCGATGCCGATCCCCAGCATGCCGGGCGGGCACCAGCCGGCGCCCATGGTCGGCACGGTTTTCAGCACCCACTCGACCACATCATCGGAGGGGTTGAGCATCACCATCTTGGATTTGTTCTCGGAGCCGCCGCCCTTGGCCGCTATGCTCACTTCCACCTTGTTGCCGGGGATCATGTCGATGTGCACGACAGCAGGGGCGTTATCCTTGGTGTTCTTGCGGCTGCCGGCCGGGTCGGCCAGTACCGAGGCGCGCAGCGGGTTGTCTGGATTGGTGTAAGCGCGGCGAGTGCCCTCGTCCACCATCTCCTGCACCGTCATGTCGCTGTCCCACTGCACCTGCATGCCGATCTTGACGAAACAGGTGACGATACCCGTATCCTGACACAGGGGGCGATGGCCTTCGGCGGACATGCGGGAGTTGATCAGGATCTGGGCCAGGGCATCCTTGGCGGCCGGGTTGATCTCGCGGTCATAGGCAGCCTTGGCGGCATGGACGAAATCGAGGGGGTGATAGTAGGAGATGTACTGCAGGGCGTCGGCGACGGAATCGATAAAATCCTGTTTTTTAATGATGCTCATATCATCCTCACTGGTCCTTGTCTTCGCCGTGACGGCAGAGCAAGGGCTTCCATATGAGCCGTGCTTCGGTATTGTGGTGCCAGGCGAAGTGCCTGCCGATCCGATAGACAACGGCGTGTTTTTTCTAAAAATTCCGGCGCCTATGATACGCTTGCCCCCCCGTACCGGCTAGGGAGCAGGGTGCAAACTGTTGCCTGTGTAACAAAAAATGAAACCAACTCTTCATATCCACCATTTTGATCACCAGACGGCGCTGCATGCGCTGTTTGGCCGCCTGCATCATCAGCCCTGGGCCATGTTGCTGGAGTCGGCCGGCCCTCAAGGGGCGGACAACCGTTTTGACATCATCACAGCCGACCCGCTGGCGACCCTGCAGACCGAGGGGCCCTTGACCTGGATAGCCCAAGGTGAACAGCGCCAATCATTTGATGCCGATCCCCTGACCCTGCTGGCACAACGGCAGCGCGAACTGCTGGGTGAGCTGGCGCCACACAGCGACGCGCTGCCTTTTATTGGCGGCGCCCTCGGGCTGTTTGGCTATGATCTGGGCCGCCGCTTCGAACGGCTGCCGGTGCAGGCTGAGCGGGATGTGTCCGTGCCAGACATGGCGGTGGGCATTTACGACTGGGCGCTGCTGCGAGAGGTGGCAAGCGGCGCCTGGCAGCTGGTGCACTGGGGTGACGAGGCAGGCCTCCATCGCCGGCTGCAGTGGCTGGCCGCGCAGCACGAGCTGCCAGCGCCGCCATTTGCCCTGCAGGGTGAGTGGCGCAGCAACATGAGCCGCGCTGAATATGGCGAGAAATTTGCGCGGGTACAGGCTTACCTGAGCGCCGGGGACTGTTACCAGATCAACCTGACCCAGCGCTTCAGCGCCGCCTACCGCGGTGATGAATGGCAGGCTTATCAGGCATTGTCCCACGCCAACCGGGCCCCCTTCTCGGCCTTTATCCGGCTGCCCCGGAGCGCCATCCTGAGCCTCTCCCCCGAGCGATTCCTGCTGCTCGATGACCGCCATATCGAAACCAAGCCCATCAAGGGCACCCGTCCACGGCTTGCCGATCCGGAGCAAGATCAGGCCAGCGCCCTCGAACTGGCTGGCGCCGACAAGGACAGATCGGAAAATCTGATGATCGTGGATCTGTTGCGCAACGATATCGGCAGGGTGAGCCGGCCAGGTTCAGTCCATGTGCCCAGCCTGTTCGCGGTGGAGTCATTCCCGGCGGTGCACCATCTGGTCTCCACCATCCACGGCGAACTGGACAGCCGCTGGCAGGCGGTGGATCTGCTGCGCGCCTGTTTCCCGGGCGGTTCCATCACGGGTGCCCCCAAGATCAGGGCGATGGAGATCATAGAGGAGCTGGAGCCCCAGCGACGCAACGCCTACTGCGGCAGCATCGGCTACCTGAGCCAGCATGGCCGGATGGACACCAGCATCTGCATCCGCACCCTGATAGCGGCGGATGGCCAGCTGCACTGCTGGGCCGGTGGCGGCGTCATCGCCGACTCCGAGGTGGACAGCGAGTATCAGGAGACCTATGACAAGGTGGCCCGCATACTGCCGCTGCTGGATGCGCTGCGCTGAGCGCCTGACGAATGGACAGATGGATCGCCACGCGAGAGACTCAAGGGCAGATCCAAGAGAAGAGTTGAGAGACATAGCCGAGATGGACCGCACCGAACTGCTGACCCGCTTCTTGCTGCAACGCCCCGCCCCTGCCCATCGACTGACGGTGGCAGGGCTCAAGCCCGCCGCCGTCTTGCTGCCGCTGGTCGAGCGGGCCGACGGCCTGCAACTGCTGCTGACCCGTCGCAGCCCGCACCTGCGCCATCATGCGGGCCAGATAAGCTTCCCCGGGGGCAGGCAGGATCCCGACGACCGGGATCTGATCCACACCGCGCTGCGGGAAACCCAGGAAGAGCTCGGCATAGCGCCCGCCCAGATCGAGATCATAGGCACCCTCAGCCCCCTCAATACCGTCTCCCAATACGAGGTGCTGCCGGTGCTGGGACTGGTGGCCGCCGATTATCAGCTCACCCTGAGCCGGGATGAGGTGGCGCAGGCCTTCGAAGTGCCGCTCAATCACCTGCTGGATCCGCACCACCATATCGCCCTGACCATTCCCAGAGCCGATCACCGCCACACCATCTACTGGATACCCTGGCAGGACCACTTTATCTGGGGGGCGACCGCCAGCATGATCCGCCAACTGTCTCGCCAGATTTCGATATAACATTTCGTCAACAGATTGCCGTACAACATTTGCTCGTTAACACTAAAATAACAAAGCGCTTTATAAAAAATAATTGATTAATTCTTTCTTCGATCACATTTCCGCAAAAGAGTGCGGCTCTGGCCCTCATTAAGATGAATTTCATCAACATTTTTGATTAAAAAAACCGTATCCTTGCGCCGACTAATTAAAACCACACATTCGGGGTGAGACACATGACTAATACTGTCACCGGCGCACAGGACGTTGCGACCTCACAGGAGCAAGGAACCCGCTCCATCCAATCTCGTGGTTGGACCAAACAAGACACCAGCTGGGTGATCAGCCTGTTCGGCACCGCCGTCGGCGCTGGCATACTGTTCCTGCCCATCAACGCCGGCATGGGTGGCTTCTGGCCACTGGTGGTGATGGCGCTGCTGGTCGGCCCCATGACCTACCTGGCTCACCGCGGCCTGGCCCGGTTCGTCCTCTCCTCCAGCAAGCCCAATGCTGACATCACGGAAGTGGTGGAGGAACACTTCGGGGTGGGTGCCGGTAAATTAATCACCCTGCTCTACTTCTTTGCCATCTATCCCATAGTGCTGATCTACGGTGTCGGTATCACCAACACGGTCGAAAGCTTCATGGTCAATCAGTTGCAGATGACGGCGCCACCGCGCTGGATCCTCTCCATAGTGCTGATCATGGGCATGATGTCGGTGATGCTGGCCGGCGAGAAGCTGATGCTGAAGGTCACCGAGTTCCTGGTCTACCCGCTCATCGCCATCCTGGTGGGGATCTCCTTCTACCTGATCCCGGACTGGACCGGCGCCGCCCTCTCCCAGGTGCCCTCTGCCAAGGATTTCGCCACCACCCTGTGGCTGACCATCCCGGTACTGGTGTTCTCCTTCAACCACAGCCCGGCCATCTCCAGCTTCTCGCTGGCCCAGCGCCGTGATCATGGCGAGCATGCAGTCGAAAAATCCGACGCCATTCTCAAGCGCACCGCCACCATATTGCTGGGCTTCGTGATGTTCTTCGTCTTCTCCTGCGTCATGAGCCTGACCCCGGCCCAGCTGGCAGAAGCCAAGTCCCAGAACATAGCCGTGCTCTCCTACCTGGCGAACCAGCATGCCAGCCCCATCATCTCCTACTTCGGCCCGCTGGTTGCGTTCGTGGCCATCGTCTCCTCCTTCTTCGGTCACTACCTGGGTGCCCGTGAAGGTCTGAAAGGCATGATAGTGCAGAACATGCGCAAGTCCGGCAAAGAGCCGAACCACAAGAAGGTCGAGATCTTCATCATCGCCTTCTTCATCCTGACCCTGTGGGGCACGGCGGTGGCAAACCCCTCCATCCTCGGCATGATTGAATCTCTGGGTGGCCCCATCATAGCCACCATCCTCTTCATCATGCCGATGTACGCCATCAAGCGCGTGCCAGCCATGGCGAAATATCAGGGCCACATCAGCAACGCCTTCGTCGCTCTGATGGGCACGATCGCCATCTCAGCCATCCTCTACCAGATGGTTGGCTAATCGCCAGAAGCTGACGACAAGGCCGATGCCTGCCGTAAATGCCCGCCCATGATGGCGGGCATTTTTTATGGCGTCCCCGAGCCCAAGTCGGTGACCTGACCAGGGCTGCCAGTTTGAACACCCTATCCCAGGCTGGCGTGTTGTTCGCAACCTCAGGGTCGGTCTCGGCAAGGCAGGCGGATGGCATGACCTCCATCATCCCCCGGATTTTCCCCAGATAAACCTCGCGCCGCCCGTATGGCTCACGTCCATGAGTCTCTTGCCAGGTCGCGGCCGCACGCTTGCAAACCGTTGATGTGGCTGACCGCACTGGCCTGACGTTGCGGCCTTGCAGATAGACAAGCCGCCGCCATGGCTGGGCTTACTTGCACGCGGATCTCCTGTATTCGGCCGTGGCAAACCGGCATAAAAAACGCCCTCCGAAGAGGGCGTTGTCCATGGAGCCATGAAGCGGGCTATCAGGCTTCGGTATTGGGCACCGGCGAGGCATCCAGCAGGGTTTCATCCTCAGCCATGCAGGCCGCGGCGGTAAACAGCACGTCGGTGGAGCTGTTGAGGGCCGTTTCGGCGGAGTCCTGCAACACCCCTATGATGAAGCCCACGGCCACCACCTGCATGGCGATGTCGTTGCCGATGCCAAACAGGCTGCACGCCAGCGGGATCAGCAGCAGGGAGCCGCCGGCCACGCCGGAGGCGCCGCAGGCGCTGATGGTGGCAACCACGGAGAGCAGCACGGCAGTGGCAAGATCCACTTCCATCCCCAAGGTGTGTACCGCCGCCATGGAGAGCACGGTAATGGTGATGGCGGCGCCCGCCATGTTGATGGTGGCACCCAGCGGGATCGAGACCGCATAGGTATCTTCCGGCAGACGCAGTTTTTCACACAGCGTCATGTTGACCGGAATGTTGGCGGCGGAGCTGCGGGTGAAGAAGGCGGTCACGCCGCTCTCTTTCAGGCAGGTCAGCACCAGCGGATAAGGGTTGCGTCGGATCTTCCAGAACACGATGAGCGGGTTGACCACGAAGGCGATGAACAGCATGCAGCCGATCAGCACCACCAGCAGCTGGGCATAGCCAAACAGCGCATCGAAGCCGGTCTCGGCCAGGGTGGAGGCGACCAGCCCCAGGATACCGAGCGGCGCACAGCGGATCACCGCCTTGACGATGGTGGAGACGCCGTGGGAGAGATCGGTGATCATCGCCTTGGTGCTGTCATTGGCGTGGCGCATGGCGATGCCAAGACCGATGGCCCAGGCCAGGATACCGATATAGTTCGCATCCATCAGCGCCTTGACAGGGTTGGTCACCACGTTGAACAGCAGGGTCTGCAGCACCTCTGTGATGCCGCCCGGCGGGGTGATCTCGGCGCTGCTTGCCACCAGATGCAGGTTGGAGGGGAACAGGAAGCTGGCCACGACGGCGACCGCAGCAGCCAGGAAAGTGCCCAGCAGATAGAGCAGCAGGATCGGCTTCATGTTGCTCTTCTGGCCCTGCTTGTGGCCGATGATCGCCGCCATGACCAGTACGAAGACCAGCAGTGGAGCAACCGCCTTCAAGGCACCGACGAACAGGCTGCCAAGCAGACCCGCCGTTTTGGCCCATTCCGGCATGAACATGGCAAGCAGGATACCGAGTACCAGACCGACCAGGATCTGGCTAACCAGACTGGTGCTGTTGACCAGTCGCATGAGGGGGTGTTGTTGTGTCATCAAATAGTCCCTGAGCACCTAAGTGCGTGAATCATTAGTCCTGTTGGCAACCGCTACGCCAGGCGACACCCATGTCACAGGCTGGCGTCATCTGCCCCGGCAAGCCTTCTGTTGAGCCTGTCCGGAAACACACGGGATTGCGGACAAGGAATATCCCATCTGCAATCGCTTTTTTCCACATAATCACTGAAAAATATCCGGTTAACCTCACAAAAAATCTACAACAATGCGATAACACAATATCAACAGCGCCCAATTGGATGCTGTTTTCCCCCGGATAGCCGTCCAGACACTCACTGGCGGTGGTATCATGCCGGTTTTGTACTGGAGTCCTGCCATGATCTCGTCCCTGTTGACCCGCCACTTCGGCTTCGACCAGTTAAGGCCCGGTCAGGAGGCGGTGATCAGCCGGTTGCTGGCAGGCCAGAGCGCCGCAGCCATCTTCCCCACCGGCTCCGGCAAGTCTCTCTGTTACCAGCTGCCCGCCCTTGCCCTGCCCCACCTGACCCTGGTGATCTCCCCGCTGATCGCGTTGATGCACGACCAGCTCGCCTTCTTGCGCAGCAAGGGGATAGCCGCCGCGACCCTGGATTCGAGCCAGACGCCGGAGGAGAGCCGCCGGGTGATGCAGCAGGTCAGTGACGGTCAGCTCAAGATCCTGATGATCTCGGTGGAGCGGCTCAAGAACGAGCGCTTTCGCCGCTTCATCCAGCAGGTGCCGCTGTCAATGCTGGTGGTAGATGAAGCGCACTGCATCTCGGAGTGGGGTCACAACTTTCGACCCGATTACCTCAAACTGCCGACTTACCGCCGCGAGCTGAAGATCCCCCAGGTGTTGCTGCTGACCGCGACCGCAACGCCGGCTGTCATGGCCGACATGCAGGCCAAGTTCGATATCGAAGATGAGGGGCTGATCGTCACCGGCTTCTATCGTGCCAACCTGGATCTGGCCGTCGTGCCGCTGCCCGCCGAGGCACGCGATAGCTGGCTGCAAGCGGAGGTGCGACGGGAGCCCGGCGCCCCCACCATCGTCTATGTCACCTTGCAACACACGGCGCAACAGTGCGCCGAGCTGCTGCAACGGGTGGGGATCAGGGCGCGTGCCTATCATGCCGGGCTCGACTCGGCCCTGCGCAGCCAGATCCAGCATGACTTCATGGCAGGCAAGGTGGATTGCATTGTGGCCACCATCGCCTTTGGCATGGGGATCGACAAAGCCGATATTCGCCGGGTCATTCACTACGATCTGCCCAAATCCATCGAGAACTACAGCCAGGAGATTGGCCGTGCCGGGCGGGATGGGCTCCCTTCCCGCTGCATAGTGCTGGCCAATCGCGCCCAGCTCCCCGTGCTGGAGAATTTCGTGTATGGGGATACGCCCGATCGCACCGCCATAGTGGCGCTGCTCGAGATCCTGCAGCAAAGCGGCAACGAGTGGGAGTTTGGTCTGCTGCGCCTCTCCAACGACACCAACATCCGTCAGTTGCCGCTCAAGACGCTGCTGGTCTATCTGGAGATGGCGGGCATCATAGCGCCTGCCTACAGCTATTTCGCCGAGTATCGCTTCAAGTTCGAGCTGGACAAGGCCGAGATCCTGGCCAGCTTCAATCCGGATCGCCGCCAGTTTCTGGAGCAGCTGTTTGCCTGCGCCCCGCAGGCGCGCAGCTGGTGCACCATGGACTTCGATGCACTCTGGCAAGGCTATCAGGGGGAGCGACAGCGAGCGGCGGCGGCACTGGATTATCTGCAACAGCAGGGCTGGATAGAGCTGGAAAGCAAGCAGATGACGGATGTCTATCGGATCCTGCGCCAGGGGGTGGACATAGATGTTCTGGCCGATGAGCTCTATGCCCTGTTCGAGAAGAAGGAGTGGAGTGAACTGGCCCGGTTGCAGGCCTTGCTGGCTTTCTTTACATCGACTCGCTGCCTGAGCCATGAACTGGCCCGCTACTTTGCCGATGAGCAGGCGCCAAGCCAGTGCGGGCACTGCTCAGTCTGCCGTGGCGAGGTCGCAGTCCTGCCACCACTACCTAGCCTCACCCTGCCCAACGAAAGCGGGTTGCGCGCCTGGTGCGATCCCCTGATCGCCTTGTGCCACAGCCGCCATCCTCGCATTCTGACCCGTTTTCTGTGCGGCATCGCCACGCCACTGACCACCCGGGTCAAGGCAAAAAGCCTGGCCGGCTTTGGCCAGCTGGCCATGCATCCGTTTGCCGACGTGCTGGCTGCCGTGTCACAGATTTACCCTGCCCATAACGACTGATCATCTCTGTGCACGTTCACACTGCGCTGAAAAAAATAAGACCCTCGCTTTTGCGAGGGTCAAGCCAACGGAAACGTGCTTAAACAGAGCTTTGTATCCAGCAGCCAACCACTCTCTTGCTAAAGCGCTGACTGCCCGACACAGGGCCAATCTAGAGCAGCCGCAATGTAGCGTCAATGTAAAAATTAGAGCCAAAGCACCAAACAGACGACATTACGCTGACGTAAACGTAATGCATTTCCCTCTTGCCATTCCCCCTCCCCTTGCCCTGTCTAGGCTGCAGCCAGATGACCCGATAAATTCGATCTTCTTTCCATTTTCTGGCAAACATTTATTTTTTATGTCTTTGACATTTACCTCACTATCGTGGCAAAAATAATTTAACAGTCAGTAACATAGGTGTGTCACTGATTGCGCCTTCCCGCATCAGGATCGGGAAGTACCCTTGCAAATTTAAACCAATAGATGGTGATGGATTACTGGGGGCTGTTGACTAGGCTTAATGAGGTAAACAGAACAAAAGTAGTGATCCACTCTTTTCAGGGTAAGCGACTATAACGAGGGCAAAGTTATGGGCATCTTCGAGCATTATCAACAGCGATACGAGAAAGCCAGGGAAGAGGAGTACAGCATCCAGGAGTTTCTGGATATGTGTAAGCAGGACAAAGCCTGCTATGCCTCCGCTGCCGAGCGCTTGCTGGTCGCCATCGGCGAGCCGGAAATGATCGACACCTCGGTCAATCCCAGACTCAGTCGCCTTTTTTCCAACCGCGTCGTCGCACGCTATCCCGCCTTCAAAGATTTCTACGGCATGGAAGAGGCCATCGAACAGATCGTCTCCTACCTCAAGCACTCGGCTCAAGGGCTGGAAGAGAAGAAGCAGATCCTCTATCTGCTGGGGCCGGTTGGCGGCGGCAAATCCTCTCTGGCTGAAAAACTCAAGTCTCTGATGCAGAAAGTGCCTGTCTATCGCATCAAGGGCTCACCGGTCAACGATCACCCCTTCTGTCTGTTTGACATCGAAGAGGATGGTGAGCTGCTGGAAAAAGAGTACGGCATCCCGCGCCGCTACCTGCGCCCCATCATGTCACCCTGGGTGGCCAAGCGACTGCACGAGTTCGGTGGCGACATCTCCAAGTTCAAGGTAGAGAAGGTCAATCCCTCCATCCTCGATCAGATTGCCATCGCCAAGACGGAACCGGGCGATGACAACAACCAGGATATCTCCTCTCTGGTCGGCAAGGTCGATATCCGCATGCTGGAGCATTTTGCCCAGGATGATGCCGATGCCTACTCCTACTCGGGGGCGCTGTGCAAGGCGAACCAGGGGATCATGGAGTTCGTGGAAATGTTCAAGGCACCCATCAAGGTGCTGCACCCGCTGCTGACCGCCACCCAGGAGGGGAATTACAACGGCACAGAGGGGCTTTCCGCCCTTCCCTTCGACGGCATTCTGCTGGCTCACTCCAACGAATCCGAGTGGCAGCAGTTCCGCAACAACAAGAACAACGAGGCCTTCCTCGACCGTGTCTACATCGTCAAGGTACCCTACTGCCTGCGCGTCTCGGAAGAGGTGAAGATCTACGAAAAACTGCTGATCAACAGTGAGTTGACCGACGCCAAGTGCGCGCCTGGCACTCTGGAGCTGCTGGGTCAGTTCTCCGTCCTCTCCCGACTGAAAGAGCCGGAAAACTCCAGCCTCTACTCCAAGATGCGGGTCTACGATGGCGAGAGCCTGAAAGACACGGATCCCAAGGCGAAGAGCTATCAGGAGTATCGCGACTATGCCGGTGTGGACGAGGGCATGAATGGCCTGTCGACCCGCTTCGCGTTCAAGATCCTCTCCCGCGTCTTCAACTTTGACCATGCGGAAGTAGCGGCCAACCCGGTGCATCTCTTCTACGTGCTGGAGCAGCAGATTGAACGTGAGCAGTTCCCGCAGGAGCTGCATGATCGCTATCTCGAGTTCATCAAGGGCTATCTGACCCCGCGCTATGTGGAGTTCATCGGCAAGGAGATCCAGACCGCTTACCTCGAATCCTATTCGGAGTACGGCCAGAACATCTTCGATCGCTACGTCACCTACGCCGACTTCTGGATCCAGGATCAGGAGTACCGTGACCCGGAAACCGGTCAGCTGTTTGACAGGGCATCGCTCAACAGTGAGCTGGAGAAGATTGAGAAACCCGCCGGGATCAGCAATCCGAAGGATTTTCGCAACGAAATCGTCAACTTCGTGCTGCGGGCCCGAGCCAACAATGCAGGCCGTAACCCCAACTGGACCAGTTACGAGAAGCTGCGCACCGTGATCGAGAAGAAGATGTTCTCCAACACGGAAGAGCTGCTGCCGGTTATCTCCTTCAACAGCAAAACCTCGGCCGAGGAGCAGAAGAAGCACGATAACTTTGTCGAACGGATGATGGAGAAAGGCTACACCCGCAAACAGGTGCGACTGCTCTCCGAATGGTATCTCAGGGTACGCAAGTCATCCTGACCCTGCCGTGGTTCAAGGGGGAGTTATGGCGCATTTTATCGACCGCAGGCTCAACGGCAAAAACAAAAGCGCTGTCAATCGGCAGCGCTTCATCCGCCGCTACAAGAAGCAGATAAAACAAGCGGTCTCGGATGCTGTTTCCAAGCGCAGCATTCAGGACGTAGACAAGGGCGAGAGCATCAGCATTCCGACCAAGGATATCGGCGAACCCCATTTCCATCAGGGGCAAGGCGGTAAACGGGAGATGGTGCATCCCGGCAACGATCAATTCGTCTCTGGTGACAAGATTGACCGCCCCAAGGGAGGGGGCGCAGGCCAGGGCTCGGGCGAAGGCCAGGCATCCAATCAGGGGGAAGGTGCTGACGATTTCGTATTCCAGATCTCCAAGGATGAGTATCTGGACCTGCTGTTTGAAGATCTGGAGCTGCCACGCCTGCAGAAAACCCAGCTCAACCAGCTGATGGAAGTGAAAACATACCGGGCGGGCTACACCTCCAACGGGGTGCCCGCCAATATCAACGTGGTGCGCTCGCTGCAAAACTCATTGGCCCGGCGCATGGCGCTGCAGTCGGGCAAGAAACGCCAGCTCCATGAGCTGGAAGAGCGGCTGGCCCTGCTGGCAACCGATCCCAACGAACACTTTGCCGAAATAGCCCTGCTTGAGAAGGAGATCAGAGAGCTGAAACGGCGGATCGCAGCCGTGCCCTTCATCGACACCTTCGATCTCAAATTCAACAACTTCGTCAAACGGCCCGTGCCTTCCAGCCAGGCGGTGATGTTCTGCCTGATGGACGTGTCGGGCTCCATGGATCAGGCCACCAAGGAGATGGCCAAGCGCTTCTATATACTGCTCTATCTGTTCCTGAGCCGGACCTACAAGAACGTGGAAGTGGTCTACATTCGCCACCACACCCAGGCCAAGGAAGTGGACGAACACGAGTTTTTCTACTCCCAGGAAACGGGCGGCACCATAGTCTCCAGCGCGCTCAAGATGATGAACGACATCATCAACGAGCGTTACCCCGCCCACCAATGGAACATCTACGCGGCACAAGCCTCGGATGGTGACAACTGGGCCGATGATTCACCGCAATGCCGGGAGATCCTGACGCGGGACATCATGCCGCGGGTGCGGTACTACTCCTACATCGAGATCACCACCCGCGCCCACCAGACCCTGTGGCACGAGTATGAGTCGGTGGCTAGCCAGTTCCCCCACTTCGCGATGGAGCACATTCGTAAGGTCGAGGATATTTATCCGGTATTCCGGGAGCTGTTCAAGAAGCAAGCGGCGTGAGGGAGGCCATATGGTAGAAACCGCAAGAAAAGTACCGCCACTGGACGATGGCCCGGACTGGAACTTCGATCTGCTGGAAACTTATCATCAGGAGATCGCCCGGGTCGCCAGGTTTTATCGACTGGATACCTACCCCAACCAGATCGAAGTGATCACGGCAGAACAGATGATGGATGCCTACTCCAGTGTCGGCATGCCCATTGGCTACCAGCACTGGTCATTTGGCAAACGCTTCATCCACACCGAGCGCAACTACAAGCGCGGCCAGATGGGGCTGGCCTATGAAATCGTCATCAACTCGGATCCCTGCATCGCCTACCTGATGGAGGAGAACACAATGCCGATGCAGGCACTGGTGATGGCGCACGCCTGCTATGGCCACAACTCCTTCTTCAAGAACAACTATCTGTTCAAGACCTGGACCGACGCCTCCTCCATCATCGACTACCTGCTGTTCGCCAAGAACTACATCACCGAATGCGAAGAGAAACACGGCATAGATGCGGTGGAGAAGCTGCTCGACTCCTGCCATGCGCTGATGAACTTCGGCGTGGACCGTTACAAGCGGCCACAGAAAATCTCGCTGGCGGAGGAGAAGCGTCGCCAAAAGGCCCGGGAAGACTACCTGCAGACCCAGGTCAACGAACTGTGGCGCACCCTGCCCAAGCAGCACAAGGCCTTGGGGGTTGAAGACAGACGCTATCCGGCCGAGCCGCAGGAGAACATCCTCTACTTCATAGAGAAGAATGCCCCTCTGCTTGAGCCCTGGCAGCGCGAGATAGTGCGCATAGTGCGCAAGATCAGCCAGTACTTCTACCCGCAAAAACAGACGCAGGTGATGAACGAAGGCTGGGCCACCTTCTGGCACTACACCATCCTCAACCACCTGTATGACGAGGGCAAGATCAGCGATCGCTTCATGATAGAGGTGCTGCACAGCCACACCAACGTGGTGTACCAGCCCCCTTACAACAGCCGCTACTACTCGGGGATCAACCCCTACGCACTCGGTTTCGCCATGTTCACCGATCTGCGCCGCATCTGCGAGAACCCGACCGAGGAGGACAGATACTGGTTCCCCGATTACGCCGGCACCAACTGGGTGGATACCCTGCATTTCGCCATGCAGAACTTCAAGGACGAGAGCTTCATCAGTCAGTTCCTGAGTCCCAAGGTGATGCGGGAGATGAAGCTGTTCGCCATCGACGATGACGATCTGAAAAACTACCTCAAGGTCTCCGCCATCCACAATGAGGAGGGTTATCGACTGGTACGCAATACCCTGTCGGCCCAGTACAACTTGAGCAATCTGGAGCCCAACATTCAGGTCTACAACGTGGCGGTGAAGGGCGATCGTTCGCTGACCCTACGCTATGTGCCGCACAACCGGATCCCGCTGGGGGACTCCCGCCACGAGGTGCTCAGGCATCTGCATCAGCTATGGGGATTCGATGTGGTGCTGGAGCAGGATAACGGCGACTTGCCCGCCGACATCATAGGCCGCTGTCCGGAAAAGAAACCGGCCTGAGGCCACTTTCAGCCATAAAAAAACGCGCCAGAAGGCGCGTTTTTCTTTGCATCAGCAATCAGTTGTCGCACAGATTGCTCGGCATGTCCTGGCGCAGGCGGGTCCACAGCTTGCCGGACTCGATGCCGTACTGGCGTACCGTCATGAACACGGCCTCGTGATTCTTGGTCTCGGCCAGACCCAGCAAGGTCTTGTAATAGGCATCCGCCGTTTCACGAGCCTGCTTGTCAGAGAAGTAGTAACGCCCAACCCGACTATAGAGCCCCTTGAAGCCATTGAGGATCAGGGCGTAGATGGGGTTGCCAGAGGCAAAGGAGAGCTGGTGATGCAGACGGTAATCAAACTCCGCATACGCTTCCGGAGTGCTGTCCACCGCATTGGCGCCACGCAGTATCTCGGCGGCTTGCTCAGGATTGTTGCGGATCGCGCCACGGATGAAGATGGTGCAGATATTGGTGCGAGCCGACAGCAGCTGGGCCACCAGATCCGGTACCTTGTCCTGATCCAGACGGGCCAAAGTTTCCAGGATGTTGAGACCCGAGGTCTCCCAGAAATTGTTCACCTTGGTCGGTTTGCCATGCTGGATGGTGAGCCAGCCATCACGGGCCAGACGCTGCAGCACTTCGCGCAAGGTAGTACGAGTCACCCCGATCAGCTCGGACAGCTCGCGCTCGGCCGGCAATATGGATCCTGGAGGAAAGCGATTGTTCCAGATGGACTCGATGATGTATTCCTCGGCAAACCCTGCAGGGCTCTGCGCTTTTATGACCATGTAGTGACTCTGTTGTAGTACGCAAAAAGGCCCACGAATAATAGCAAAGCAGAGAGGGCTGGCAAGCAGAAGGTCAGTCCTCTGCTCACATAAACAGGCTATTTTGTTAAATAAATGTATGTATTTCCACCATGGGTGCCAGCCAACCCCGCCGTCTGGCGATAAAACGGACATTCTCTTGGGCAAGGGTCACTATGTTATTTATAGTTAAAGCCATTTTTGATTAAAATCATGAGGAATCAATCTGATAAGGGACAACATCCGGATGTTCTGGTCGAGCCTGTCTTGACTGCATAGACGCAGATACCCACAACAAAACAGAGATCCATTATTATGCCAATCAGCTTAGGACAAGCCTTTGCCAGGAACTTCCTGGGCAATGCGCCCCAGTGGTACAAGGCCGCCATTCTGCTATTTCTGCTGATCAACCCGATCGCCTTCCATCTCGACCCTTTCGCCGCCGGCTGGCTGCTGGTGGTTGAATTCATCTTCACCCTGGCCATGGCGCTCAAGTGCTATCCGCTGCAACCCGGTGGCTTGCTGGCCATCGAGGCCGTGCTGATCGGCATGACCTCGGCAGAGCAGGTCAAGCATGAGCTGGTGGCCAACATAGAGGTGCTGCTGCTGCTGGTATTCATGGTGGCCGGCATCTACTTCATGAAGCAGTTGCTGCTCTACGTGTTTACCAAGCTGCTGATCAGGATCCACTCCAAGACCTTGCTCTCCCTGGCGTTTTGCCTGGTATCGGCCTTCCTGTCAGCCTTCCTCGACGCCCTGACCGTGATTGCCGTGGTGATCAGCGTCGCAACGGGCTTCTACGCCATCTACCACAAGGTCTCCTCCGGCAAGGATTTCGGCAATTCACACGACCACACCAACGACAATTCCGTCAACGAACTCAATCGCCAACATCTGGACGATTTCCGTGCCTTCCTGCGCAGCCTGATGATGCACGCCGCCATAGGGACGGCCCTCGGCGGTGTCTGCACCCTGGTGGGAGAGCCGCAGAACCTCATCATAGGTGAGCAGGCTGGCTGGCATTTTGGCGAGTTTGCCATCCGCATGGCACCGGTCACAGTCCCCGTGTTTTTCTGCGGCCTGCTCACCTGCATTCTGGTTGAGAAGTGCCGCTGGTTTGGCTATGGCGCCCAGTTGCCGGATGCGGTGCGTCGCATCATGGAGGATTACAACCGCTACGAAGAGGCCGAGCGCTCCCCACAAGACAAGGCCAAGCTGATCATACAGGCGCTGATCGCCCTCTGGCTGATCACGGGGCTGGCCATGCACCTGGCAGCCGTCGGGCTGATCGGGTTGTCTGTCATAGTGCTGGCGACCTCACTGACCGGCATCACGGAGGAGCATTCGCTCGGCAAGGCATTCCAGGAGGCCCTGCCCTTCACCGCCCTGCTCGCCGTCTTCTTCAGCGTGGTGGCCGTCATCATAGATCAGCAGTTGTTCAAACCCGTGATCCAGTGGGTGCTGGCCGCCGAGCCGGACGATCAGCTCGCCCTCTTCTATCTGGCCAACGGCCTGCTCTCCATGGTCAGCGACAACGTCTTCGTCGGCACCGTCTACATCAACGAGGTGAAGACGGCCCTGCTCAACAACGCCATCAGCCGTGAGCAGTTCGATCTGCTGGCCGTCGCCATCAACACCGGCACCAACCTGCCATCGGTCGCCACTCCCAACGGCCAGGCCGCCTTCCTGTTCATGCTGACCTCGGCACTGGCTCCCTTGTTGCGCCTCTCCTATGGCCGCATGGTATGGATGGCGCTGCCCTATACCCTGGTGCTGGGGCTGGTGGGTTTCGTCTCGGTGGAGATGCTGCTCGGCCCGGTGACCGAGTGGTTCTATCAGGCCGGTTGGCTGGTGCTCGACAAGGTCACGCCTGCGGTGCTGCCGGCGCTGCACTGATCCCATAAGGGCCCGCCTGGGCCCTTTCTTTTTAGCCCCTGCTCTGCTCTAATTCAGCCACTGTTTTTTCTGTGAGATCAACCAGATGATTGAGTTTCTGCGACGTATCGCCGCCCATCGGCTGGCATGGGGCCTGCTTGCCGCCTCAGCCCTGTTCCTCGAGTTAAGCGCCCTCTTCTTCCAGCACGTGCTGGGCCTGCATCCCTGCGTCATGTGCGTCTATGAGCGGATCGCCACGCTGGGGGTCATATCGGCAGGTCTGCTCGGCATGGTGGCACCGCAGAAGTGGTATGTGCGCTGGAGCGCCCTGCTGCTGTGGGGCTACAGTGCCTTCCGCGGCCTCCAGCTGGCGCTCAAGCATGTGGATTATCAGATGAACCCCTCCCCGTTCAACGTCTGCAGCCCCTTTGCCGACTTCCCGAGCTGGGCGCCGCTGGATCAGTGGGTCCCCTGGCTGTTCTTCCCGGACGGAGATTGCAGCGAGATCAGCTGGCAGTTTCTGAGCTTCTCCATGCCCCAGTGGCTGGTGGCCATCTTCGCTGCCTACCTGCTGGTGTTCGTGGTGGTAGCCATAGGCAATCTGGTCAAGGGCCGCTGCTGCAGCTAAACCAGACAGTGTCATTAAAAATGGGAGCTATTGGCTCCCATTCTTCAATCCATTTCCATCACCAGATCCAGCAATAACCCGCTCGCCATGCCGCCAGTATGGCGCTGGTGGCCATCTTCGCCGCCTACCTGCTGGTCTTCGTGGTGGTAGCCATAGGCAACCTGGTCAAGGGCCGCTGCTGCAGCTAAACCAAACTGTGCCACATAAGAAGGGGAGCCATTGGCTCCCCTTTTCTCATGCTGATCTCTCACTCATACACGATGTGGATCAGGATGCCGCCTTGCTGGCGTTCATCCTGGCCTTCACCATGCCGATCACCATGGGCAGCAGCGAGATGCCGATGATACCGAAGATGAGCAGCGTAAAGTTCTGACGCACCACAGGCAGATTGCCAAAGAAGTGGCCGGCGTAGACGAACGAGAGCACCCACAACAGGCCGCCAACCAGGTTGAACACCAGGAAGCGCGGGTAGGTCATGGCGCCCATGCCCGCCACGAAGGGGGCAAAGGTACGCACGATCGGCAGGAAGCGGGTGATGATGATGGTCTTGCCACCATGCTTGGCATAGAAGGCGTGAGTCTTGTCCAGATAGTCCCGACGGAAGATCTTGGAGTCCGGATTGCGGAACAGCTGCTCGCCGAAGAAGTGGCCAATGGTGTAGTTGACCACGTTGCCGAGCACGGCGGCCACGATCAGCAGCCCAGCCAGGGTATGCACGTCCAGCACGCTGCCCACCGTGAGGGCTCCGGCCGCAAACAGCAGGGAGTCACCCGGCAGGAAGGGTGTCACTACCAGCCCGGTTTCACAGAAGATGATCAGAAACAGGATGGCGTAAACCCAGACACCATAGTTTTCGAACAGCTCTTTCAAATGTACGTCAACGTGCAGGATAAAGTCGATTGCAAACAGGATCAGATCCATTTTTTCATACTCATAAAGTGAACGGCGTGGAGTCTACGCCAATGCATTCAGGGTCACAATCTCCCTATTATGCTCTTTTTAATCAGTGGAAAACGAAATCCAATCGATTCCCTTTTTTACCTGAAAAAGATAAAAAACCGGCGCCTGTTCACCCCTGATTAAGAGGGGAACTGATTCAGTTTTGTTTATCCAGCGTCAGCCTGACGTGTTCAGGCAGGCATTTCTCCCAGCCCCACAGCAACACCAGCAGCAGAGTCACATCATCGAGCCAGCCGAGCAGAGGCACCAGATCGGGGATGAGATCCACCGGGCTGATGCCATAGAGCAAAATGAGGATCACCAGCCCCTTGGCCCACCAGGGGGTAGCCGGGTGGCGAAAGCCCAGATAGAGGCGACGCACGCGCCGCCAGATGAGCCAGCGTTTGCCCATCAACTTTCGATCAACTCGTGGCGCAGCCGCTGGATCTGGTCTCGCAACGCGGCCGCCTGTTCGAACTCCAGATCCCGCGCATGCTGGAACATCTGCTCTTCCATCCGCTTGATCTCTTTGGCGATCTCGCTGGCGGAGCGGGCATGATATTCCCCTTGTGGCTCAGCGGCCTTGCGACCGCCCCTGCCCGCCTTGCCCGCGCTGCGGCTGCCCCCCATGTCCATCACGTCCCCCACCGACTTGTTGAGCCCCTTGGGGGTAATGCCGTGTTCGAGGTTGTGGGCATGCTGCAGGGCGCGGCGGCGCTCCGTCTCCTCAATGGCCACCCTCATGGAGTTGGTGATGGTATCCCCATAGAGAATGACCTTGCCATTGAGGTTGCGGGCGGCACGGCCAATGGTCTGGATCAGCGACCGGGTGGAGCGCAGGAAGCCCTCCTTGTCCGCATCCAAAATAGCCACCAGGGAGACCTCCGGCATGTCGAGCCCTTCGCGCAACAGGTTGATGCCCACCAGCACGTCGAACTTGCCGAGGCGCAGATCGCGGATGATCTCCACCCGCTCGACGGTGTCGATGTCGGAGTGCAGGTAGCGCACCCGCACATCGTGATCCGCCAGATACTCGGTCAAATCTTCCGACATCCGTTTGGTGAGCGTGGTCACCAGCACCCGCTCTTCCACCGCGACCCGCAGCCGGATCTCGGAGAGCAGATCGTCCACCTGGGTGGTGACAGGCCGCACCTCGATCTCGGGATCGAGCAGGCCGGTGGGACGCACCACCTGCTGCACCACGTCGCCACCGGACTTGTCCAGCTCGTAGGGGCCAGGGGTCGCCGAGACAAACACCGTCTGCGGCATCAGGGCCTCGAATTCATCGAACTTCAGCGGCCGGTTGTCGAGCGCCGAAGGCAAGCGAAAACCGTACTCCACCAGGGTCTCCTTGCGGGACCTGTCCCCTTTGAACATGGCGCCTATCTGCGGCACCGTCACGTGGGATTCGTCGATGATGAGCAGGCCATCCCCCGGCAGGTAGTCAAACAGGGTGGGCGGCGGCTCCCCCGGCGCCCTGCCCGAGAGATAGCGGCTGTAGTTCTCGATGCCGGAGCAGTAGCCCAGCTCCTGCATCATCTCCATGTCGAACTGGGTGCGCTGGCTGATGCGCTGCTCCTCCACCAGCTTGTTGAGGGACAACAGCTGCTCGCGGCGGCTGCGAAGCTCCTCCTTGATGTGTTCGATGGCGCCCAGTATGGTC
This sequence comes from Aeromonas sp. MR7, assembly GCF_963899385.1. NCBI lineage: Bacteria > Pseudomonadati > Pseudomonadota > Gammaproteobacteria > Aeromonadales > Aeromonadaceae > Aeromonas > Aeromonas sp. MR7. The sequence continues at coordinate 202,875 of NZ_CAWQXH010000050.1, read as the reverse complement.
TCGCGCGGGGTGGCGTAGTGGGTCTTGGGGTAAATGGTGTAGCGCACCACAGTCTGCTCGATGGCACCGGTCAGGGGATCGAACTGGGAGAGCCGCTCCACCTCCTCGTCAAACAGCTCCACCCGCAGCGCCAGCTTGTCCGATTCGGCGGGATAGATGTCGATCACCTCGCCCCGCACCCGGAAGGTGCCGCGCTGAAACGCCATGTCGTTACGGGTATATTGCAGCTCGGCGAGGCGGCGCAGTATGTCCCGCTGATTGATCAGGTCCCCGACTTTAAGGTGCAGCATCATGCTGAGGTAAGCCTGGGGATCCCCCAGACCATAGATGGCCGACACAGACGCGACTATGATCACATCCCGCCGCTCCAGCAGGGCCTTGGTGGCCGACAGCCGCATCTGCTCTATGTGATCGTTGATGGAGGCATCCTTCTCGATGAAGGTGTCCGTGGTCGGCACATAGGCCTCGGGCTGGTAGTAATCGTAGTAGGAGACGAAATACTCCACCGAGTTGTCGGGAAAGAACTCCTTCATCTCGCCATAGAGCTGGGCCGCCAGCGTCTTGTTGGGGGCCAGTATCATGGTGGGACGGTTCAGGGTCGCGATCACGTTGGCCATGGTGAAGGTCTTGCCCGAGCCAGTCACCCCGAGCAGGGTCTGGTGGGCGAGGCCGGACTCTATGCCATCGAGCAGGCGGGCGATCGCCTCTGGCTGATCGCCCGCGGGTTCAAACTGGCTGGCCAACTGGAATAACTTGCTCATGACGACTCCCGGCAAAAAACGGCAAGGCAGAAGTGTACTCCGAGTTGGGGTGGCCTGGGTATCCACTCTCCTGCCCAAGCGGCTATTGACCTCGAAAAGCGAGCTCTGTATAGTGCCCCTCCTTGCCTGATGTTCCCCCGTAGTTCAGTCGGTAGAACGGCGGACTGTTAATCCGTATGTCACTGGTTCAAGTCCAGTCGGGGGAGCCAATTCCTCACCATCTCGGTGCAAGTTATCCACTTTAGTGCTTTCCTCTACCAATTTTAATGCACAAGCCGCTCCCTGCGGTGACACCCTCTCATTGCTCCCTCTCCCGCCCCGACAGCGTTTTGTTCTGTCACGCCTAACTATTTGATTTTTATAGAAACATTTTTTTACCGGTATTTTTTGAACAGCCCTTGCGCCCCAGTATTGGCGCGGCCTGCAGGCTGATCACCAAGTTTCGCGCACAGGGTTATCCACAGATTCTGTGGGTAAGTCAGCCAAAGCCAGTCGCGGCCTAGCCTCGCAGGCCATCGCCGCCAGCGAGAGCCCATTTTCCTTGCCGCCCCCATTTTCTGCTGTTTTTGAGCGCCCCCCCGAATGGGTCAAAAGGCCAGCGATCAGATACTTTTTCCAGATATCTTTTCGCCATCCCGTACGCCATGGGTCACCCCCCATCCGGCCCCCCAATACTCGTTTCCATTGCGGTCCATCGCCCCCAGTCAGATATGCTGAAAAAACGCCAAACCTGGCCGCCAAACAGCAGGGAATAAATTTTCAAGCTGGGTGTACGGGCCGGGATCACAGATAGCAGGAATCACTCATTGACAGCGGGGCAGACAGAGGGAAATAGAGGTCATTTTCCTGCCAGCCCCGAGGTTTCCCTCGACCATGGCGGCAGCGGAACGCTTTACTGCCGATTAATCCTCCTTTGACGCTTCTTTATTGGTGAGGGATCCGGCACAATATCGGCCCCACTTTTTTCCTCGGTTTTTCCGGGCATGACCATAGATTTCGTGACACTGCTACATCAAAGCGACTCCCTGCTGCTGTTCGTGGTACTGGCCTTCGGCCTGCTGCTGGGCAAAGTCAAACTCGGCAATTTCCAGATTGGCAACACCATAGGCGTGCTGTTTACCGCCCTGCTGTTCGGCCAGATGGGCTTCGAGTTCACCGCCACCACGGAGAACGTCGGCTTCATGCTGTTCATCTTCTGCGTGGGAATAGAGGCGGGACCGCACTTCTTCAGCGTCTTCCTGCGCGATGGCATCCACTACATCACCCTCACCCTGGTGATCCTGCTGACGGCGCTGCTGTTGACGGTGGGGCTGGCCAAGTTCTTCAACCTGGGACCAGGCATGGCCGCCGGCATATTGGCCGGTTCGCTGACCTCGACCCCGGCCTTGGTGGGGGCCCAGGATGCCCTGCGCAGCGGCTTGCTCAACCTGCCCCATGGCACCGACATGCAACCCGTGCTCGACAACATGGGGATCGGCTATGCCCTGACCTATCTGGTGGGTCTGGTGGGGCTGATGCTGGTGGTGCGCTACCTCCCCTCTCTGGCACGGCTGGACCTCAACACAGAGGCTCAGAAGATAGCCCGCGAGCGGGGGCTGTCCGACAGCGAGAGCCGCAAGACCTATCTGCCCATCATCCGCGCCTACCGGGTCGGCCCGGAGCTCGCGGCCTGGATCGGGGGACGCACCCTGCGCGAGACCGGCATCTATCCCCACACAGGTTGCTATGTGGAGCGGATCCGCCGCAACGGCATACTGGCGAGCCCGGATGGCGACGCCGTCATCCAGGAGGGGGACGAGATCGCCCTGGTGGGTTATCCCGAGAGCCACGAGAAGCTCGACGTCAACTATCGCAACGGCAAGGAGGTGTTCGACCGCAACCTGCTTGACCTGCAGATAGTCACCGAAGAGATAGTGGTGAAGAACGATGCCGTGGTGGGCCGCCATCTGGTGGAGCTCAACCTCACCGAGAAGGGCTGCTTCCTCAACCGGGTGGTACGCTCCCAGATAGAGATGCCGTTCGATCGCAACATCATGCTGCAAAAGGGCGACGTGCTGCAGATCAGCGGCGAGAAGCAGCGGGTCAAGCTGCTGGCCAACAAGATAGGCTTCATCAGCATCCACAGCCAAACCACGGATCTGGTGGCCTTCACCACCTTCTTCGTGCTGGGCCTGCTGATAGGCTCAGTCTCCCTGGTGTTCGGCCAGCTCGAATTTGGTCTGGGCAACGCCGTCGGCCTGCTGCTGGCGGGGATCCTGATGGGCTACCTGAGAGCCAACCACCCCACGGTCGGCTATGTGCCGCCGGGCGCCCTGCGTCTGGCCAAGGATCTGGGGCTCGCCGTCTTCATGGTGAGTACCGGCCTCAAGGCGGGCGGCGGCATTCTGGATCACCTGAGCCAGGTCGGTGCCGTGGTGCTCTTCTCCGGCATGCTGGTGACCACCTTGCCGGTGCTGGTGGGCTACCTGTTCGGGGTCTGGGTGCTGAAGATGAACCCGGCCCTGCTGCTGGGGGCCATCACGGGTGCCCGCACCTGTGCCCCGGCCATGGACGTGGTGAACGAGGCGGCCAACAGCTCCATCCCGGCGCTCGGCTATGCGGGCACCTATGCGGTGGCCAACGTCATGCTGACCCTGGCAGGCTCCTTTATCATCGGCTTCTGGTTCTAGCGCCGTATCGCACCGCAACAAGAAGGGAGCCATAATGGCTCCCTTCTTCATTTCACCCCCCATCACCCGCACACAGCCTAGACCACTGCCTCCCCCTTCCTGACCCGGCCAATCCAATAGGGCCTATTGTGCTATCCGGCTCGTTTTAGCAAACCCAATGAGCTAAGTAGCACTTAGCCTGCCGCTTACACTCAATGAAACGAGTGAGGTACTCATCATGAAACGGTTATGGATCATCCTGAGCTGCTTGCTGTGCACCCTGGCCCCGGCCACGGCGGCGGAGCAGAAAGTGGCAGCCGACGAGGAGCCAGCCTCGCTGGCATTCAGCACCGAAGAGCTGGCCACCCCCATGCTCGGCGACCTCGATGACATGCTGGCGCGGCGCACCCTGCGGGTGCTGACCACCTACAACAAGACCGGCTACTTCATCAACAAGGGGGTGCAAAGAGGCGTTACCTATGACGCCTTCATGCAGTTGGAGAAACGGCTCAACGAACAGCTGCGCAAGGGAAAAAACCTCAAGCGCCACCTCAAGCTGCACATCGTCTTCATCCCGGTAGCCAGGGAGTCCCTGCTCAAGTCCCTCGTCGAGGGCAAGGGTGACATAGCCGCCGCCAACCTCACCATCACGGATCAGCGCAAGAAGCAGGGGGTGGAATTTACCGCGCCCCTGCTGGAAAACGTGCGGGAGCTGCTGATCTCGGGGCCGGCCTCCCCCAAGGTGGAAAACGCCGCCGATCTGGGGGGCCAGACCCTCTATGTGCGCCCCTCTTCGAGCTACTTCGAGAGCCTGATCGCCTACAACCAGGCGCGCAAGGCGGCGGGTGAACCCCTGATCGATATCCAGTCGGCCCCGGAGGCGCTGGAAGATGAGGATCTGGTGGAGATGGTCAACGCCGGCCTGCTGCCCTTCATCGTCATGGACGAGCACAAGGCCCGCTTCTGGCAGAAGATCTTCCCCGCCATCCGCATCCATGAAGACCCCGTGTTCCGGGAGGGAGGCATCATCGCCTGGGCGGTGCGCAAGGAGAGCCCCCAGCTGCTCGCCATGCTCAACGAGCAGATAGCCGCCCTGCGTGGCAAGGCAACGGGAGAGGCCATCCTGGCCCGTTATCTCAAGCAGAACAAGTTCGTCAAGAGCGCCGCCGCCGAGGCCGAGCGCAAGAAATTCCTGCAGGTGGTGGAGCTGTTTCGCCAGTATGGCGATCGCTATGACGTGGACTGGCTGCTGATGGCAGCCCAGGGCTATCAGGAGTCGGCGCTCAACCAGAAGGCGCGCAGCCACGTCGGTGCCATCGGCATCATGCAGATCATGCCCGCCACCGGCAAGGGGTTGAAGGTGGGCGATATCCGCCAGATCGAGCCCAACATCCACGGCGGCGCCAAATACATGCGCTGGATGATAGATCACTATTATGCGGACGAACCCATGACGGCCCTCGACAAGGCGCTGTTCTCGTTCGCCTCTTACAACGCCGGCCCCGCCCGGGTGGCGCGGCTGCGCACCGAGGCGAAGAAGCGGGGGCTGGATCCCAACGTCTGGTTCCACAACGTCGAGTACGTGGCGGCGGAGAAGATAGGCCCCGAAACCGTGACCTACGTGGGCAACATCTACAAATACTACATCGCCTACAAGCTGGTGATGGAGCAGTTGCAGCTCAAGCAGCAGGCAACCGAAGCCATCAAGCAGCAGGGAAGCCGCGACGACAAGATGTCCGCCCCGCCATCAAAGGGATGAGACACACCCGGCATCCGCTGGGCTCACCGCTTTCAGGCGGGGAGCCTAGCGCGTTTTCACCCTGCGGCAGGGTTCGCACATGACCGCCATCCGCCATGGCCAAGCCCCTCACCCCATCGTGACCAGAATGAACACAATGCCCACAACAGCCTTAATAGCCATTACGGCCAGATTGTTTTCCAGCCAGACATGATTAATTAACCTTCTTGCAACAATCACAAGGAGTACACCATGTTGCAAGGAACCCTCAAACGCACGTTGCTCTGCTGCCTGCTGGGCACCAGCCTCGGCGCCCAGGCCAAGATAGACGAAATCCACTTCCTCATTCCGGGCGGTGCAGGCGGCGGCTGGGACAACACGGCCCGTGGCACCGGCGAGGCGCTGACCAAGTCCGGTCTCATCACCACCGCCTCCTACCAGAACATCTCGGCCGGCGGCGGCGCCAAGGCCATCGCCCACCTGATCGAGACCTCGGCCCAGTCAGACAAGACGCTGATGGTCAACTCCACCCCCATCATCGTCAAATCCCTCTCCAAGGAGCTGCCCCAATCGTTCCGGGATCTCACCCCGGTCGCCGCCATCATCGCCGATTATCAGGCGCTGGCCGTGCCGCTGGACTCCCCCTACCAGAACTGGCCCCAGCTGCTGGCCGCCTATGAGGCCAACCCCGCCAAGGTGAAGATAGCCGGCGGCTCAGCCCGTGGCAGCCTGGATCACCTGGTGGCAGCCATGACCTTCAAAAATGCCGGGGCGGATGCCGGCAAGCTGCGTTACGTGGCCTATGACGCCGGCGGCAGCGCCATGGCGGCTGTGCTGTCAGGGGAAACCCAGGTGCTCTCCACCGGCTTTGGCGAGGCGATGGAGGCGGTCAAGTCCGGCCAGATCCGGATCCTCGGCATGACGGCCCCGACGCGCATGCCGGATGCCAGCGAGATCCCCACCTTCAGCGAGCAGGGCAACCCGACTGTCTTTGCCAACTGGCGCGGCTATTTTGCCTCCCCCGCCGTCAGCGCCGAAAAATCCGCCGAATTCGCCACCCTGCTCAAGCAGATGTATGACAAGCAGGAGTGGGAAACGGTCCGGGCCCGCAACAGCTGGACCAATCTCTACCAGGCCGGCCCCGAGTTCACCGCCTTCCTCAACCAGCAGGAGCAGCAGATCGGCGGCCTGATGCGCGAGCTCGGCTTCATCAAGTGATCCCTCAACCTGTGGCGGGCCAGCCCCGCCCAACGGAGTCATCGTCATGCACCTGACCAAGGAGCGACTCGGGGGGCTGCTGTTTTTGCTGCTCTCCCTCGCCTACGGCTATCACGCCACCCTGATCCCCGGCTATCCCGGGGACGAATATGAACCCTTTACCGCCAGCACCCTGCCCTATGCCCTGGCTGGCGTCGGCGCCCTGCTCTCCCTGCTGCTGATCTGCTTTCCGGGCGGGGAGCGGCTGCAGCGTGAAACGGGCAACTGGCGACTGGTCTTTGCCCTGCTGCTGTTGATGCTGGTTTATGGAGTGGCCCTCGGCTGGCTCGGCTTTGTCATCGCCACCACCCTGTTCCTCATCGTCGGGATCCGCTTGATGGGCGAGCAGAGTCTCGCCTTCGCCTGCAAGGTGAGCCTGCCCTTCACCCTCATCTTCTGGGCCCTGCTGACCAAGGGGCTCAACGTCTACCTCGAGCCAGGCCGGCTATTAACGCAACTGCTGGGATAAGGAGAATTCATGTTAGACGGCATTTTGCAAGGACTGGGCACCGCCATGCTGCCCATCAACATCTTCATGGTGATCGTCGGCTGCTTCGTCGGCACCTTCATCGGCATGCTGCCGGGCCTGGGGCCGGCCACCGCCATCGCCCTGATGATCCCCATCACCTACGGGCTGGACCCGGCCTCCGGCATCATCCTGATGGCCGGGGTCTATTACGGATCCATGTTTGGGGGCTCCACCTCCTCCATCCTGATCAACACGCCGGGCTGCTCGGCCAGCATGATCACCGCCATCGACGGCTATCCGCTGGCCTGCAAGGGCCAGGCGGGCAAGGCGCTGGCCATCGCCGCCTACGCCTCCTTCACCGGCGGCACCCTGTCTGCCATCTTCCTGATGGTGGCGGCTCCCCTGCTCGCCAAGGTCTCCCTCTCCTTCCAGTCGGCGGACTACTTCGCCCTCATGGTGCTGGGGCTCTCCGCGGTGGCGGCCTTTGCCGGCAAGGGCCAAGTGCTCAAGGCGCTGATCATGGCGCTGTTTGGCATCATGCTCTCCACCGTCGGCATCGACCGCAGCGTCGGGGTGGACAGGTTCACCTTTGGCCTGCCGGACTTGCGCGATGGCTTCTCCTTCCTGCTGTTGGCCATGGCCACCTTCGCCCTGGCGGAGATCCTGATGACGGTGTTGCGCCCGGGCAAGGACACCAGCAAGGAGGAGGCGAGCAAGATCCAGCAGCTCGGCTCCCTCAAACTGAGCAAGGCCGAGGTAAAAGAGATAGCGCCGCCCATAATGCGCTCCTCTGTGCTGGGCTTTCTCATCGGCGTACTGCCGGGAGCCGGCGCCACCATCGCCTCCTTCATGGCCTATGGCGCCGAGCGCAATTTCGCCAGCAAGCGCAGACAGGAGGCCTTCGGCAAGGGCAGCCTGACCGGCATAGCCGCACCGGAGGCGGCCAACAACGCAGCCTCCAGCGGTGCCTTCGTGCCCCTGTTGACCCTGGGGATCCCGGGCTCGGGCACCACTGCGCTGATGCTGGGGGCCCTCATCGCCTACGGCATCCAGCCGGGCCCGCGCCTGTTCATGGAGCACCCGGACGTGTTCTGGTCGGTGATCATCTCCATGTATCTGGGCAACGTGGTACTGCTGATCCTCAACCTGCCGCTCATCCCCTATCTGGCCAAGATACTGCAGGTGCCGCGCCCCGTGCTCATCCCCATGGTATTGCTGTTCTCGCTGATCGGGGTCTATCTGGTCTCCTTCAACACCATGGACATCTATGTGATGGCGCTGGTGGCGCTGATCGCCATCGGGCTGCGCCTGCTGGACTTCCCCATGGCTCCCATGCTGCTCGGTTTCATTCTGGGGGGCATGCTGGAGGACAACCTGCGCCGGGCCCTGGTGATCAACGACGGCTCCCTGAGCTTCCTGTGGGAGAGGCCCATCACCCTCGGCTTCACTCTGGTGACCCTGGTGATGCTGCTGTTGCCGGTCTGGCAGTGGTGGCAGGCCCGCCGCGCACCGGTCACCACGCTGCAATCCGATCCGAGCTGAGTTCGCGGATCTCACACAGCAAAAGAGCGCCAACAGGCGCTCTTTTTATTTGCAAACAAGATAGGTGGCTATCCCATTCAGGGCTGGCGATAACGCCGCTCCGGCCGCCCGACAGTGCCATATTCCAGCTCCGGGCTCGCCAGCTGCTGACCCACCAGAAACTCCAGATAGCGACGCGCCGTGGTGCGGCTCACCCCCACCCGGTTGCCTATATCCTCGGCGCTGGCTCCGACGCCGGTCAATGCCGTCAGCACCCGTTGCAGGGTGAGCGCGTCTATCCCCTTGGGCAGACCAGCGGCCGCCACCTGCTGCAGCGGTGTACCGAGCAGGGTATCCACCGCCTGCTGATCGATGTCGGCAAGGGCCGCCAGGGCGGCGCGGCTCTGGCAATAGTTGTCGAGGGTATCGCGCAGTCGCTCGAACACCACGGGTTTGAGGATGAAATCCACCACCCCGAGCCGCATCGCCTCCTGCAGGGCACTCGCCTCCCGCGCGGCAGTGAGCAGGATCACATCCAGGCCGGCCCCGGCCTGGCGCAATTCACGCAAGAGGGAAAACCCTTCGCCATCCGGCAGCCACACATCCAGCAGCACCAGATCGGGTCTGAGGATGTCTATCTGCTCTCTGGCATCGAACAGGGTGAGCGCCACTCCCAGCACCTCGAACCCCGCCAGCCGCTGCACGAAGCGACGGTGGATCTCGGCGATGGCCGGATCATCTTCGACGATCAGGATCTTGATCACTCACACCTCCTTGGGAATGTAACAGACGACGCAACTGCCCTGCGCCGTGGCTTCGATGGTGATGGTCCCCTGCAGGGCATCCAGGGTCTTGCGCACCAGGGAGAGGCCGATGCCGTGATCCGGCTCCGTCTTGCTGCTGACTCCGCGCTCGAACAACCTGTCCGCCAGGGCGGGATCTATGCCGCCCGCCCCGTCTTCCACCTCCAGGATGAGATCCTGGCCGAGATCGCTCAACGAAACCCGGATCGGCGGGTAAGGCGCGCCGTGACGACGGGTGGCCTCGAAGGCATTGTCGATGAGATTGCCCAGCACTGTCACCAGCTGGGAACCGCTGACGCGAAGGGGGATGTCGTGCAGATGAAAGTCTGGGTCCACCACCAGTACCAGCCCCAGCTCGTGGGCCCTGTGATACTTGCCAAGCAGTAGGCCCGCCACCTTGGGCTTGGCGATGGCCCCCATCAGGAAGCTGAGCAGGGTCTGCTCGGTGGCGGCCTCCCGTCCGATGAAGGCGAGCGCCTCCCGGGTGGCGCCGAGTTCGATCAGGCCGGCTATGGTGCCGAGCTGGTTGTTGTGTTCGTGGGTCTGTACCCGCAGCAGGTCGCTGTAAGCCTGCACCTGGGAGAGCTGGGCGCTGAGCTCGGCCAGCTCGTCCTTGCGGCGAAAGCTCGACACGGCGCCGATCAGCTTGCCATCGCGTACCAGCGGCAACCGGTTGACGATGAGCTGCTGGCCGTTGAGCACTATCTCTTCATCAAACTGGGGACGGGGATCCTGAATGAGGGAGAGCATGCGGCTCTCCGGCAGCAAGCGGGTGACGGGCTGACCCATGGCCGCCCTCGCCGTCTGCTCGTCAAGACGCAGCAGGCGGATGCCGTTGGGGTTGAGAGAGGTAAGCCGCCCCTGTTCATCTATGGTGAGGATCCCCTCACGCACGGTGCGCAGGGTGCAATCCAGCTCCGCATAGAGGCGGCCGATCTGCTCGGGCTCGAACCCCAGCAGGGCGCGCTTGTAGCGCCGCGCCAGCCAGGCCGCCGCACCGCTGTTGAGCAAGACGATGAGCAGGGTCATCGCAAGGCCAAAACGCAGGAAACCCTGCAGATCCGCATCTATGTCGCGCACCAGATAACCGACCGACACCACGCCAATCACCTGTCCCATCTCGTTGCGGATCGGCCCCTTGCCGCGCACCGAGACCCCGAGCGATCCCTGGGCACGGGAAATATAGGCTTCTCCTTGCAGGGCACGCCTGGGATCGTCCCCCACCATGGGCTGGCCGATGCGATCCGCATTGGGGTGCACCAGCCGCCGCGCCTCGCTGTCACCGATGACGATGTAACTGGCGCCGACCTCGGCGCGGATCCGCTCCACCAGCAGGTTGAGCCTGGCGGTATCGCCGCGCTTCACCCCGGCGATGACACCGGGTTCACGGGCCACCAGCCGCGCCACGTCGAGGGCCTGATCCCCCACCTCGCGGTAGCGTTGCTCGGAGACGTAGTAGTAGCTGGCCCCGCTCAGCAACACCAGTTGCAGCAAACTGACCAGACAGAGCATGAGCAGGAAGCGTCCTTGCAACCCGAGTCTCATGCCTCCTTGTCACCTCGCAACAGGTCGAGCAGCAGGCTGCCGTCGCGCAGCGCCTTGTGCACCTGCACCGAGGTGGGCTTGGTGGGATCTTCGTAGAAGTGGGTGGATTCGATTTGCAGCCGCACTAGGTATTCGGCCGGCAACTGGCTGGCCAGGGACTGGTGCAGCATGGGGAACAGCAGCCGATCGGCGCGGGTGATTTCCCCCCCCAGCAGCAGCTTGCCCGGATTGAGCAGGCAGATGAGGTTGGAGAGCACCCGGGAGAGACGACCGGCCGCCTGATGGAGAATGTCCTGGCACAGACTGTTGCCCGCCAGCGCCAGCTCGCACAACTCGCGGATGGTGACGCTCTCGGGCAGATCATGCTCCTGCATGCGCTCGCGCAGATCCCGGTACTGGGCCTCCAGTGCCTGATTGGTCACCAGGGTACAGGCGCAGCCAAAGCCGCCGCAGTAGCAGCGCTGGCCGTAGGGCTCGAGCTGCAGGTGGCTGAGATCGCCGAGCAGGGCCGACTCGCTCTCGATGAGCTGGCCATTGACCACCATGCCGACCCCTATGTCGTTGTGCACGAATACCAGCACTGCATCGGCGCAGTTTTTGGCCGCCCCCCACTCCCGCTCGGCCTGGATCCAGGTGCGCACGTCGCCACTGACCAGCACGGGCACCGCGAACGCCTCCTGCAGGGTAGGGCCAAGCGGCCAGTTGCGCAGATCATAGAAGGGGAAGTGCTTGACCATGCCGGAGTGGCGCTCCACCTGCCCCGGCAGACAGAGGGCGATGCAGGCAAGGCGCAGCGCCTTCTTGGGCAAAAAGCCCTCGATGGCGCGCACCAGGCTGGCCAGCAGGTCGGCACGCTCGGCCTCGCTGAAGGTGTGGCGATGACGGGCGAGGGAGCGACCGGCCAGATCGAACAGGGCCATGTCCACATAGCCACGGCCCAGACGCATGGAGAGAAACTGGAAGCGGCGCTCGTTGATGCGCAGCAGGGTCTGACGGCGACCACGGCCCACCGAGCTTTCGCCACAGGTCACCACCAGACCGCCATCGAGCAGTTCACGGGTGATCTTGGTGATGCTGGCCGGAGAGAGGCCGGTCAAACGGGACAGATCGGTACGGGACAGCTCCTTGTGCTCCTCCAGGCTGGCGTAGACCAGGCCATAGTTGAGCTGACGGATCAAATCGATACTGCCTTTCACGATCTCATTCATAGGATATGGGTTAACGAAAAGAGCGGATGGTGACAATTTTCCCACATTCTCCGCCAATCCCCAAATTTGCCGTCTGGAAATCACGTCCAGACGGCAAAAATGCGATCAGTAGCGGAATTGGGAGACGAGTTTGCGCAATTTGTCACCCGTGCTGGCCAGATCGCGGGTGGTGCTGTTGGACTCCACAGCCGCGTCGGTCAGCTCGCTGACGATCTGCTGGATGGCCACCAGGTTCTTGTTGATCTCCTCGGAGACCGCATGCTGCTCCTCGGCCGCCGTCGCTATCTGGATGTTCATGTCATTGATGGTGCTGACCGCCATCACCATGCTGTCGAGGGAGGTGGCGATGTGGCTCGCCTCCTGTACCGTCTCCTGGCTGCGCTCCTCGCTGGCCTGCATCACGTCCACCGCCTGTTTGACGCCGCTTTGCAGCCGCTGCAGCATCTCGTTGATCTCCTTGGTGCTCTGCTGGGTACGGCCCGCCAGGGAGCGTACCTCGTCAGCCACCACCGCAAAGCCGCGCCCCTGCTCGCCGGCCCGGGCCGCCTCGATGGCGGCGTTGAGCGCCAGCAGGTTGGTCTGTTCGGCGATGCCGCGAATGACCTCGACCACGGATCCTATCTTGCCGGTCTCCTGCGCCAGCTGCTCGATGACGCCGGAGGCGGTATGCACCTCGCCCACCAGCCGGTTGATGCTGTTGATGGCGCTGCCCACCACGCCACGGGCGGCATCGGACTCGCGCGCCGCGTCGCTGGTGGCGGTGGCCGCGTTGGAGGCGCTGGCCGCCACTTCCTGGGCGGTGGAGCTCATCTCGGTCACGGCGGTGACCACCTGATCCGTCTCCCGGCTGTGGCCGTGCATCTGATGGTCATAGTGCTCGCTCAGGTGGTGCAGCTTCTCCACCGCACTGAAGAGGTGATTGCTGGTCTCTCCCACCTGACTCACCACCGACTGGATCCGCTCGACGAAGCGGTTGAAGGCGGTGGCCAGCTGGCCAATCTCGTCATGACTCTGCACCTTGAGGCGCTGGGTCAGATCCCCCTCCCCGTCGGCTATGTCGTTGAGGGCCGACACCGCATCCGCCAGCGGCCGGGTGACCCGATTGCCGATCACCACAGTCACCGCCAGGGTGATCCCCAGGATCACCAGAATGAGCAGCACGCTGCTCTGCAGGGAGTCGTGCATGTTGCTTTCACGCTCGGTGCGCAGCGCCGCCAGTTCGTTGTCGATGTCATCGATGTAAAAGCCCGTGCCTATGACCCACTGATACTTGTCGAGCACCAGGTTGAAGGAGAGCTTGGGCGCATCCCGCCCGATGGAGGGCTTGGCGGTCCAGTACTCGGAGAAGCCATCCCCCTGGCGCGCCGCCTTGACGATCTCCTGGATCAGCAGCTTGCCCTTGGCATCCTTGTCCTGCCAGCGGTTCTTGCCCTCCATCTCGGGGCGGGTCGGCAGCAATACCGTATTGCCCTGGAAGTCATAGACGAAGAAGTAGCCGTCACTGCTGTAGCGCAATGGCCGCAGGATCTCGGTGACCTGCTTGCGCGCTTCCGGGCTGTCTGGCTGGTTGTAGGCCGTGTCGACGGCCGTCTTGGCGAGCATCAGGTAGCTGCTGAGCAACGCCTTGCGCTCCTTGATCGCATTCTCCCGCGCCGCCACCAGATCGGCTTCCAAATCGCTCTTGGAAATCATGTAGTTGCTGAGGTTGACCACCAGGGCCATCAGGAGCACGGGGATGGCTCCCAGCAACAGAATTTTCTGCTTTAGCGTCATCTTTCACATCCTTGCAGCTGTTTTTATTGGTGTTCCGTTCCTACCCAACCAGTATAGGGCGCTGGTCGGCGGGGACCCGCTTTCGCTACAATCTCCGCACCTTTATCTATCGACCCTGATGGGCTGACACATGAACAAATGTCCTTGCGGTTCAACTCTTTCTCTCGAACTGTGCTGTGGATCACTGCACCAGGGGGCCGAGGCGCAGACTCCGGAGCAGCTGATGCGCTCCCGTTACAGCGCCTTCGTGCTGGGGCTGGGCGACTATCTGGTGCACAGCTGGCACCCTGATCACCTGGGGGGATTGACGGCGGATCAGCTCTCCCAGACCGACACCCGCTGGGACGGGCTGGAGATCCTCGCCGCCCAAGGCGGCCCCTCGGACGAAACCGGCATGGTGGAGTTCAAGGCCTGGTTCAAGGAGGGGGATGAGCGCCACTGCCTGCATGAGCGCTCCCGCTTCGTGCGTTATCAGGGACGCTGGGTCTACACAGATGGCGAGCAGGATCCGGCACCGCTGCAGGCAGGGCGCAACGACCCCTGCCCCTGTGGCAGCAGCAAGAAGTTCAAGAAATGCTGTGGCTGAACACCCGTTTCATGCCAAGAGAAGGGGCCCTGGTGGCCCCTTCTCTGTTATGGGAGTGTGACCAGAGTCACGATTTGCTCATTAGCCTGCGCACGCATGAGCGTTTACGAGCATTAATTTGGCCCATATCAAACATTTTCGGCCAGAGAGGCGCCACACTGGCGTCATCTGGAAGAGATGAGACGGGCAAGAATGAAAAGAATAACCACACAAGTCGTCATCATAGGGGGTGGCGCCACCGGAGCCGGCATCATGCGCGATTGCGCACTGCGCGGCATCGACTGCATCCTGCTGGAGCGGGATGACATCGCCGCCGGCACCACGGGCCGCAACCACGGCCTGCTCCACTCGGGCGCCCGCTATGCGGTGACGGATCCGGAGTCCGCCCGCGAGTGCATTCAGGAGAACCGCATCCTCAAGCGGATCGCCAGCCACTGTGTCGAGGACACGGGCGGCCTCTTCGTCACCCTGCCGGAAGATGACATCAATTTTCAAAACACCTTCATGGACGCCTGTGCCCTGGCGGGTATCGACGCCCGCCAGCTGGATCCGGCCGATGCGCTGCGCCTCGAGCCCAACGTCAACCCGGCGCTGATCGGCGCCATTCAAGTGCCGGACGGCACTGTCGATCCCTTCCGCCTCGCCGCCGCCAACGTGCTGGATGCGAAAGAACATGGCGCGCGCATCTTCACCCACAGCAAGGTGCTGGGGCTGCTGCGCACCCAGGACAGGGTCCATGGCGTCAAGGCCATCAACACCCGCACCGGCGAAGCGTTCGAGGTGGAGTGTCAGGAGGTGATCAATGCCGCCGGGATCTGGGGCCAGCAGATCTGCGAGTACGCCGATCTCGGCATCCGCATGTTCCCGGCCAAGGGCTCGTTGCTCATCATGGATTACCGCATCAACCAGATGGTGCTCAACCGCGCTCGCAAACCGGCGGATGCGGACATTCTGGTGCCGGGCGATACCATTTCCCTCATAGGCACCACCTCGAGCCGCATCGACTACCAGAAGATTGACCAGCTCACCGTGGATCCGGACGAGGTGGAAGTGCTGCTGCGCGAGGGGATCAAGCTAGCCCCCATCATGGCGCGCACCCGTCTGCTGCGCGCCTACGCCGGGGTTCGACCCCTGGTGGCGGTGGATGGCGACGAAACCGGCCGCAACATCAGCCGCGGCATAGTCCTGCTCGATCACAGCGATCGTGACGGCCTGCAGGGCTTCAATACCATCACAGGCGGCAAGCTGATGACCTATCGGCTGATGGCCGAGTGGGCCACCGACCTCATCGCCAGGAAGATAGGCAACACCAAACCGTGCCGCACCGCCGAGCTGAGCCTGCCCGGCTCGCGGGATCCGGAGAAGGTCTCCGCCCCCGGTCTGTCGGCCCCGGCAGAAGGCTCGGCCCAGTATCGCCACGGCGAGCGGGTCATCGCCTTCTTTCGTGACAACCCCAAGGCCAACGCCCTCATCTGCGAATGCGAGATGGTGACGGCCGGCGAAATCGAGTACGCCCTGCGCGAGCTGGACGTGGACAACCTGGTGGATCTGCGCCGCCGCACCCGCCTGGGCATGGGTCCCTGTCAGGGTGAGCTGTGCGCCTACCGGGCCGCCGGCCTGATGCAGGAGTACGGCAAGGCCGATGGCCGCCAGGCCTGCGTCATGCTGCGCCAGTTCCTGGAGGAGCGTTACAAGGGCACCCGTCCCGTGCTGTGGGGCGATGCCCTGCGCGAGGCGGAGTTTACCTACTGGATCTACGAAGGGCTGTTTGGTCTGGGAGAGTGGACGGCGCCCCACCTGGTGGCCGAGCCCCCCTTTCCCCTCGACCCCGTGAGCAGGACAGAAGACCACAGCCAGGCCCCATTGACTCAAGGAGTGCAGTCATGAAATTTGACAGTATCGTGATAGGTGGCGGCATGGCGGGCCTCTCGGCGGCGCTGCGCCTCGCCGAAGCGGGTCAGAAGACGCTGCTGATGGCCTCGGGCCAGAGCGCCTTGCACTTCTCCTCCGGCTCGATCGATCTGCTGGAGAGCGACGGCGATCCCCGCGCCGCCCTGCCCGCCTTCATGGCCGAGCACCCGGATCACCCCTACAGCAAGGTGGGCCTGACCAACATAGAGGCGAGCCTCGCCGATCTGCAGCGCCACTGCCACGAACAGGGGCTGCCCCTGTTTCGCCAGGAGACCAACCACCAGCGGCTGACCCCCATAGGCACCCTGAAATCCACCTGGCTGTCGCCCCATACCTGCGCCTGCCAGACAGATACGCCCGCCCCCGATGCCATCCTGCTGGCTACCCTGGAAGGATTTCGCGACTTTCACCCGGCGCTCGCGGCCGCCAACCTGGCGACCCATCCGCGCTTCGCCCACTGCCGCATCATGACGGGTGAAATTCGCCTGCCCCAGCTCGCCGAATTCAGCCGCAATCCCCACGAGTTTCGCTCCGCCGACATAGCCCGCCTGTTTGACAAGCAAAAGGGCGACCAGCCCGATCTGCTGGCCGATCTGGCCCGCGAGATCTGCCGCATGGTGCACGAGAGCAGCGATCCCGGTTGCCGCCATGTGGTGTTGCCCGCCTGCCTGTCGCTGGGGCTGGTCGGCCCCCGTCTGGCGGAGCTGGAAAAACGCACCGGCTGCACCATCAAGGAGGTGGCCACCATGCCGCCCTCACTCATCGGCATGCGGATGCAGGAGGCGCTCAAGCGCCGCTTCCTGGCCCTTGGCGGCACCTTCCTCACCAGCGAACGGGTGCTGGGCGCCCGCTATGTGGGGGACAGAGTGATAGGCGTGCACAGCCAGAACGGCGACGATCAGCTGTTCGAGGCGGACCACTTCGTGCTCGCCTCCGGCAGCTTCTTCAGCCGCGGCCTCGAATCCCGGCTGCGCGGCATTCGCGAACCCATATTCAACGCCGACGTACTGAGCCTGGAGGAGCGCGATGCCTGGGCCGGTCGCCGCCTGTTCGACCACCACCCCTTCATGGGCTTCGGGGTCAAGACTGACGACAAGCTGCGGGTGATGCGCGGCGGCAAGCCGCTCGCCAACCTCTATGGGGCGGGCAGTGTGCTGGCCCATTACGACCCGATCAAAGAGGGCTCAGGCTCAGGTGTCGCGGTTGCCACCGGCTGGCAAGCCGCCGGCCATATTCTGGCAGGGGTGTGAGATGCCCACCCTGCATTTCCTGACTGCGGGCAGCCCGCTGCCCGCTCGACAATCCCATTGCCGCGTCCCTTGCGCTTTCAATCCGGCCCGGGAGGAGTAAATCATGCTACTGGATCACGCCAACCAAACCTTCGATCAGTGCATCAAATGCACCGTCTGCACCGCTTACTGCCCGGTGGCCAAGGCCAATCCCGCCTATCCGGGCCCGAAACAGGCCGGTCCCGATGGGGAGCGGCTGCGCATCAAGAGCCCCGAGCTGTTCGACAGCGCCCTCAAGTACTGCACCAACTGCAAGCGCTGTGAAGTGGCCTGCCCGAGCGGGGTGCGCATCGGCGACATCATCGCCAAGGCCAAGCACAAATACAGCGACTTCAAGCCCGGGATCCGCGAATTCGTGCTCTCCCATACCGACCTCATGGGCGGCATGTCCACCCTGATGGCGCCCGTGGTCAACTTCACCACAGGGCTCAAGCCGATGAAGCTGGTGCTGGACAAGGCGCTGGGGGTCTCCTCCCACCGCGACCTGCCCAAGTATTCGCAAGGCACCTTCCGCGGCTGGTACAAGAAGCAGAAAGCCAGCCAGGCCCGCTTTGAACGCCAGATAGCCTATTTCCACGGCTGTTACGTCAACTACAACCACCCGCAGCTCGGCAAGGAGCTGATGCAGGTGCTCAACGCCATGAACATAGGCATGCAACTGCTGGAGCGGGAGAAGTGCTGCGGCGTACCGCTGATTGCCAACGGTTTCATGGACAAGGCCAAACAGCAGGCGGCCTTCAACATCAAGCAGCTGGAAAACACCCTGCTTGGCAACGAGATGCCGCTCCTGGCTACCTCCTCCACCTGCGGCTTCACCCTGCGGGATGAATACCCCCACCTGCTGGAGCAGGACAACCACAAGGTGCGCGATCGCATCTCGCTGGTGACCCGCTTCCTGTGGAACGAGTTCTACCGGGGCAACAAGCCGGCCATGAAGCCGCTCAATCTGCACATCGCCTACCACACCCCCTGCCACATGGAGAAGATGGGCGGCGTCATCTACACCCTCGAGCTGCTGCGCGCCATTCCCGGGGTCAAGGTGACGGTACTGGAGTCCCAGTGCTGCGGCATCGCCGGCACCTACGGCTTCAAGTCGGAGAACTACGAGACCAGCCAAGCCATCGGCGAGGGGCTGTTTGATCAGATAAACCGCCTCAAGCCTGATCTGGTCATCACGGACTGCGAGACCTGCAAGTGGCAGATAGAAATGAGTACGCCGTTCCGCTGTGAACACCCGATCCACCTGCTGGCCCAGGCGCTGGCATAAGAGATCACAACGGCAGATGGATATAGAGATGAGCACTCCGATTCCCCGCTGTGAGCATCCCATCCACCTGCTGGCCCAGGCGCTGGCATAAGAGATCACAGCGGCAGATGGATATAGAGATGAGCACTCCGATTCCCCGCTGTGAGCATCCGATCCGCCTGCTGGCCCAGGCGCTGGTATAAGAGATCACAGTGGCAGATGGATATAGAGATGAGCACTCCGATTCCCCGCTGTGAGCATCCCATCCACCTGCTGGCAAAAGCGCTGATCCGATAACGCCATCACCCACAAATGGATAAACGCAGAGCCGGCAATCGTCGGCTCTCTTTATTCCCCTTCTCCATCGAGGGGCAGGGTGATCAGGCGCGGATCACCCTGCATGGAAACGGGTGATGACAGCGGTGCTCACCATGATTTAATCCGCAGGTTCAGCCCTTGTCTCGCCTCTCTTTGGTGCCATCAAGATTGAGTATTTATGCAAATTTACTTTTATATCCCGAAATAGATAGACCACCCCCTACCCCGCAGCACATTCCATGCAGAACAAGGCTTGCCGCCCCCACTCACCGGCAAATGACATTAGTGTCGGTTGACGGTGGTCCAATAAGTTGAGTTTCCTCATAATTTAACCGGGATCTCATTTCCGGCACTTGCCTCCCCCGGCAATTGATCTAGCGCAAGCCCCGCCTCGATAAATCATCATTCATTTTACCCATTTGGTAATATCCAGCCCGAGCAATCGCATAATTACATGGTTTTTATTCACTAATAACAATTAATCGGCCTGCCTGCTCCTGCCTAGTGCGGGGGCTGATGCCCACATCCAGGATGGAACGGTCAGGCTTGGCAATGAGATCGATTTGGGAGTGATGATCGTGAGTTCACACAACAGACAGACCAGGCTGGGCCTAGCCGCCCTGCTGCTTACCACCTGCCTTGGCGCCAGCGGCTTGGCACAGGCGGCCGACGAGGCACAGCCCAAGGGCAAGATAGAGGCGCGCAGCGAGCTGTTCGCCAAGGATCACGCCGAACAGTTCAGCAGCTGGAAAGGCACCAGCGAGAGCAAGGAGCGCACCGACGCCCTGGCGGACGATCCGCAGATGGTGGTGCTCTGGGCCGGCTACCCCTTCTCCAAGGATTACAACAAGCCGCGCGGCCACTTCTACGCCCTGACCGACGTGCGGGAAACCCTGCGCACCGGCGCACCCAAGACCGCCGAGGATGGCCCCCTGCCCATGGCCTGCTGGAGCTGCAAGGGCCCGGACGTGGCCCGAGTCATCGACGAGAAGGGTGAGGATGGCTACTTCAAGGGGATGTGGGCAAAAGGTGGACCCGAGATCGTCAACACCATAGGCTGCGCCGACTGCCACGACACCGCCTCGAAAGAGTTCAAGGAAGGGAAACCTGCCCTGCACCTCTCCCGTCCCTATGCCGACCGCGCCATGACCGCCATCGGCAAACCGTTCAAGGAACAGGGGCGCTTCGATCAGCAGTCCCAGGTGTGCGGCCAGTGCCACGTGGAGTACTACTTCAGCGGTCCGACCAAGGCGGTGAAATTCCCCTGGGACAAGGGCACGACTGTTGAGCAGATGGAAGAGTACTACGACGAGATCGGTTTCGCCGACTGGACGCATGCCCTCTCCAAGACCCCCATGCTCAAAGCCCAGCATCCGGAATACGAGACCTGGCGCGCCGGCATCCACGGCCAGAACAACGTCGCCTGCGTCGACTGCCACATGCCAAAGGTGCAGAACGAGCAGGGCAAGGTCTACACGGATCACAAGGTGGGCAACCCCTTCGATCGCTTCGATCAAACCTGCCGCAACTGCCACACCCAGAGCAAGGAGATGCTGCAAGGCATAGTCCAGCAGCGCAAGGATGCGGTGACCGAGATCAAGCTAAAAGTCGAGAAGCAGCTGGTGCACGCCCACTTCGAGGCCAAGGCGGCCTGGGATGCCGGCGCCACCGAGGCCGAGATGAAGGACATTCAGCAGGACATCCGCCACGCCCAATGGCGCTGGGACTTCTCCATCGCCTCCCACGGGGTGCAGATGCACGCACCGGAAGTGGCGCTGCGCATGCTGGGTACCGCTCTGGACAAGGCAGCAGACGCCCGCACCAAGCTGGCTCGCCTGCTGGCGGCCAAGGGGATCAGCCACGAGATCGCCATTCCTGACATCTCCAGCAAGGAGAAGGCCCAGGCCGCCCTTGGCATGGACATGAAGCAGATGAACAGCGACAAGGCCCAGTTCCTCAAGACCACAGTCCCCGCCTGGGATGCCGAGGCCAAGGCGGCCGGACGGCTCGCACAGTAACGAGATTTGCGGGCCCGCCGAGTCGGGCCCGCAATCGGATGGAGGCTTCCTATGGGTGATTTAACGATGGATTTCTTACGACTGATGCTGATGGCAGCCATGCTGCTCACCAGCCTGCAGGGCCAGGCCGCCGATGCGGCGAGCGCGCCTGCGGCCCTCCCTGCCACCCACGAGGTGGAGTTTTTGCGCAATCCCGATGCGGCCTGTACCGACTGCCACAAGGAGCAGGCGTACGGCATGCACGGCAAGCATGGCCAGGCAACCAACCCCAACAACCTGGCGCCGGTCACCTGCACCAACTGCCACGGCCAGCCCTCCCCCAAACACAGGGAAGGGGTCAAGGACGTGATGCGCTTCAGTGACAGCTTCAATGACAAGCAGAGCACAGAGAGCTACCCCATCGCCGAGCAGAACGGGGTCTGCATGAGCTGCCACGAGCCCAAACCCCTGCGCGAGGCGCTCTGGGCCCACGACGTGCACGCAACCAAGCTCACCTGCACCAGCTGCCACCAGCTGCACCCGGCCAAGGAGCCCATGGTGGAGATCCCGGAAAAGTCCCGCATCAAGCTCTGCGTCGACTGCCACAGCAAGCAGCATGAAGCCGTCAAGGCGGCCAAGGCGAACGCCACCCCGGGCAAGGAGGCACAATGAGCTGCTCTCGCCGTCACTTCATGGCGGGGATGAGCGCGGGGGCCCTCATCATGATGACGGGGCCGACCCGCTCCCTTGCCACTACCCTCGCCCACAGCCAGACCATAGACGGGGTGCGCTATGGCATGATCCACGACGAGGCGGCCTGCATCGGCTGTACCGCCTGCATGGATGCCTGCCGGGAGGTGAATCAGGTGCCGGAAGGGGTCTCGCGGCTCGAGATCATCCGCTCCGGCCCCATAGGCACCTTCCCCGATGCCGAGTACCACTTCTTTCGCAAGTCCTGCCAGCACTGCGACAACGCCCCCTGCGTCCACGTCTGCCCGACCGGCGCCTCCCATATCCGCAAGGAGGATGGCATAGTCGACGTGGATCCGGACTTGTGCGTCGGCTGCATGTATTGCCTCGCCGCCTGCCCCTATCAGGTGCGCTTTATCAACCCTGTGACCAAGGTTGCCGACAAGTGCGACTTTTGCCGCAAGACCAACCTGGCGGCGGGCAAGGAGCCAGCCTGCGTGGTCTCCTGCCCCACCAAGGCGCTGGTATTCGGCAATCTGGATGACCCAGACAGCCCCATCGCCAAACGGCTGGTGAAGGAGACCACCTATCGCTACAAGCAGGCGCTCGGCACCTCGCCCAAGATGTACCGCGTGCCCAAAGGGGAGATAAAGTCATGACGATTCAAGCGGCGTTTCACTTCCCCTCGCTGGTGTGGGGATTTGCCCCATCACCATCTACCCCGGCCGTAACAGATGGAGGGAATGACCATGTGGCATGACGCATTTCACTTCCCCTCGCTGGTGTGGGGATTTGCCCCATCGCCATCTACCCCGGCCGTAACAGATGGAGGGAATGACCATGTGGCATGACGCATTTCACTTCCCTTCCCTCGTTTGGGACTGGCCCATCGCCATCTATCTGTTCCTGCTCGGCATCTCCGCCGGGGCCACCAGCCTCTCGGTGCTGCTGCGCCGCAAGGGGGCCGGCAGCGAGAGCGGCATCATCAAGGCGACCGCCATTCTGGCGCCGGTGAGCGTGGTTCTGGGGTTACTGATCCTTATCTTCCACCTGGCCCGCCCCTGGACCTTCTGGAAGCTGATGTTCCACTACCAGTTCGACTCAGTGATGTCGATGGGGGTCATGCTGTTCCAGGTCTATATGGCGGTGCTGTTTGCCTGGCTGGCGGTGGTATTTCGCACCGAGATCGAGACCCTTCGCAGCCGGTTGCTGAAAGAGAAGTTCGCCTTTGTGGATGGGCTGATCGCCCTGTTGGCACGCTTCGAGCAGCTGCTGGCACCGCTGTTGCTGCTGCTTGCCGTGCTCTTGGGGGCCTACACCGGCTTTCTGCTGTCGGCGCTCAAGACCTATCCGCTGTTGAACAACCCTGTGCTGCCTGTGCTGTTTCTGGTCTCCGGCATCAGCTCCGGCATCGCCTCCACCATCTTGCTGGCGGTCACCCTGTTCAAGGAGAACCACCACAGCCTGGGGGTGAGCTTTGTTCACCGCTTCGAGCGGCCGGTGCTGGCGGTGGAGGTGCTGCTGCTGGTCTGCTTCTTTACCGGTCTCTATTTTGGTGGCGGCCAGAAGGAGGTGGCCATGTGGGCTGCCATCGGCGGCGGCTTCTGGGCCCAGGTGTTCTGGGTCGGGGTAGTGGGCATCGGCATGCTGCTGCCCCAGCTGGTCGGCCTGTTGGCCCCTGCGCCCCTGCGGGCAAAGAGCGGCTATCTGGTGCTGGTGTGCAGCCTGACCCTGGTGGGGATACTGCTGCTGCGATACTTCGTGCTCTATGCCGGCCAGATGACGGTGGTATAAGAAACAGGTTACAAGCGCCAGCCGCCCTCGGGCGACTGGCGCTTGTTTGTTGTCGAGTCAGTGGATGTTATGCCCCAGCGCCGGCCCGATGCGGACGCTGCGGCATAACATGAACAAATAAGTAGAACCGGAGGTTGTGTGCTGGCTGAGCTCGGCTATCTCTCACTGTTGCTGGCAACGGCGCTCTCCCTGCTGCAAGGCACCCTGCCCTGGCTGGGTCTGAGGCTGGCATCGCCCACACTGCTGGGCTGTGCCAAGCCGCTGGCACTGCTCAATGCCACCCTGCTCGGGGCTGCGCTGGGGCTGCTTGCCAGTTGCTTCGGGCTCGATGACTTCACTCTGGTCTATGTGGCCCAGCACGCCAACAGCGCCTTGCCCATGGGTTTCAAGCTGGCTGCCGTGTGGGGCGGCCACGAGGGCTCCATGCTCTTTTTCGTCTTTGCGCTGGGGCTGTGGGGCGCCCTGGTGGCGCTCTGTTCGACACGGGTCGATCCATTGATCCGCACTCGGGTAGTGGCCATCATGGGGCTGATCGTCGGGCTGTTCGGCCTCTATACCCTGATCTTCTCCAGCCCGTTTGACCGCCAGTTCCCGGGACCGCTGGAGGGGCGCGATCTCAATCCCATGCTGCAGGATATCGGCCTCATCATACACCCACCCCTGCTCTATCTCGGCTACGTCGGCTTTGCGGCCAACTTCGCCTTCGCCATGGCGGCGCTGCACTCGGGCCGACTGGACGGCGCCGTGGCCCACTGGAGCCGCCCCTGGGCGCTGGGATCCTGGGTGTTTCTCACCGCCGGTATCGTACTCGGCTCCTGGTGGGCCTATTACGAGCTCGGCTGGGGTGGCTGGTGGTTCTGGGATCCGGTGGAAAATTCCTCCCTGCTGCCCTGGCTGCTGGGAACCGCGCTCTTACACGCCCTTATCGTCTGCGAGAAGCGCGGCGCTTACGGCCACGGGGTCTTGCTGCTCTCCATCTTCACCTTCGCCCTGAGCCTGCTCGGCACCTTCGTGGTGCGCTCCGGGGTGCTCACCTCGGTCCACGCCTTCGCGGTGGATCCCAATCGCGGCCTGACCCTGCTGCTGTTGCTCGGTCTGCTGCTGACTACCGCATTGACCCTGTTCGCGCTGCGTGCCGATACCCGTGCCCCTTACGCCCGCTTCGGTTTCTGGTCAAAAGAGGGGCTGCTCGGCGCAGCCATACTGCTGCTGTCGGTGGCCTGCGCCTGCGTGCTGCTCGGCACCTTCTACCCCATGGTGTTCCAGTCGCTGCATCTGGGATCCCTGTCGGTCGGCGCCCCCTACTTCAACGCCATTTTCGTGCCGCTGGCGCTGGTGATGATGGCGCTCATGACCCAGATCCCGCGCCTGCGCTGGCAGGGGCTGATGGCATCTTCCCGTCTGCGGATGCTGCTGCCGCCCCTGCTCGGCCTGCTGGGGGGGTGCCTGCTCAGCCTCAGTTATCGCGAGCAGGGAACCCTCGGCTGGAGCAACCTGATCGCCAACATGGTGAGCCTCTGGCTAATCGCGAGCCTGCTGCTCAATGTCTCATTCAAGACTCGCGACCTGAGTGCCAGCCGGCTCGGCAGCCTGCTGGCCCACCTCGGGGTGGCGGTATGCGCCCTCGGCATAGCGCAGGTGAGCCACCATAGCCAGGAGGGGGGCACTGTGCTCAGTCCGGATACGCCCTACCGGCTCGGCGCCCATGAATTTCGCTATGAGGGGAGCGAGCCGCTGCTCGGCCCCAACTACACGGCCGAGCGCATCACTGTCAGCGTGCACAAGGATGGCCGGGAGGTGGCTAGGCTCACCCCGGAGCGGCGCCACTACAGCGTGCGCACCATGAACATGAACGAACCCGGCATCAAGGGGGGGCTGTTTGGCGATCTCTACGTGGTGCTCGGCGAGAAGATGGGGCCGAACGCCTATGCCATGCGGCTGCACTACAAGCCGCTGGTGCGCTGGATCTGGCTTGGCGGCCTGCTGATGATGGCGGGCGGCGCCCTGCGTTTGCTGGGGCGCAAGCCATTGCTGGCAGCCCAACCGCAGACCTCTGCACATCAAATCGCGGGCTTGCTCCCCAAGGAGGCACCATGAGAGCCCGCCTGCGCCTCTTCATGCCGCTGCTGCTGACCCTGTGCCTCGGCGTCCTGCTCTGGCTGGGGCTTGGCAACAACCCTTACAGTCAGGATGAGGCGACCCTGGGCCGCAGTTTGCCGGCCTGGCAAAGCGATAGTTTGTTTGGCGGCGACCCCATCCACACAGCGGCGCTCCAGGGGGAGCCCTTCGTGCTCAACGTCTGGGCCAGCTGGTGCCCCAACTGCCGCGCCGAGCACCCGCTGCTCGCCGAGCTGGCCAAGACAGTGCCCCTCTACGGCCTCAACTACAGAGACAAGGGCGATGCTGCCCGCGCCTGGCTTGAGGAGGCAGGCAACCCTTATCGCGCCGTGCTGGCAGATCCAGACGGCAAGCTGGCGCTGGAGCTCGGCGTCTACGGCACGCCCGAGACCTATCTGTTTGCCGCCGATGGCACCCTGCTCACCCGCCATACGGGTCTCTTGACCACGGATATCTGGCAGCGCCAGTTTGTGCCCCTGCTTGCCGAGACCCGCATCAGCACAGCAGGTCAGGCCCAAGTGCAGGAGG
This sequence comes from Aeromonas sp. MR7, assembly GCF_963899385.1. NCBI lineage: Bacteria > Pseudomonadati > Pseudomonadota > Gammaproteobacteria > Aeromonadales > Aeromonadaceae > Aeromonas > Aeromonas sp. MR7. The sequence goes on along the minus strand of NZ_CAWQXH010000050.1, from coordinate 176,675 downwards.
GTAAACAATGAAGGGTTTTACGCTGATCTCTTCCCTGCTGTTTGGGTTGGTGCTCTTCATCAGCCCCATGGCCCTTGCAAGCGGCGTCGACACCTATCAGTTCCAGCACCCCGAGTTGCAGAGCCGCGCCCAGGATCTCGCCCGCGCCCTGCGCTGCCCCCAGTGCCAGAACCAGAACCTGGTGGAATCCAACTCCCCCATAGCCCGGGATCTGCGGCTCGAGGTCTACCGCTGGGTGGATGAGGGGCAGAGCGACGAACAGGTGATCGCCCGCATGACCAGCCGCTTTGGCGACTTCGTGCGCTACGATCCCCCCTTCAAGGCCAGCACGGCGCTGCTGTGGGGGGGGCCAGCCCTGCTCTTGTTGCTGGCGCTTGCTCGCCTGCGCGCCAGCCTGCAGCGCAAACAGCCGGTGCGCATGCCGCTGATTGGCGATAAGGAGCAAGGGAACCTGGCCCAGGATCCCAGAGCCGAGCTGAACCGGCTCATCATGGCCGAGCAGCAAGCGGGGCTTGCCCCCCACAGCCGCCTCTACCGGGAGCTGGAGCTGGCCCGGCTCGCCAACGCCACTCCGGCCACCGAGCAGGCCTTGCGCGCCCGGGTGGCCAGCTCGCACACCGCAAGCCGCCCCCTGCCCTGGCTGCTGCTCGGCGCCCTGCTGCTGGCGCTGATCGTCGGCGTCTATGCCAGCACAGGCCGCTATCAGGCATGGCGGGCGTATCAGGATAGACCCGACCCCCTGGCGGGATTGAGCCCGCGGGATCTGCAGGACAAGGAGCTGGGCGCCCTGCACCTGCGGCTGCAAAGCAACGCTCAGGATCTCGATGGCTGGGCCGAGCTCGGCCAGTTGTATCTGTATCGGGACGAATACGAGGACGCCTGGCTCGCCTATCAGCGCCTGGCCCTGCTGGAAGGGGGCGCCAGCGCCGCCACCCTGGCCGCCCAGGCTACGGTGCGCTACTACCAGGCGGGCCAACAACTCACCCCGGAGGCGCGCCGCCTGCTCGACGCCGCCCTGGCACTGGACAAGGGGGAAGTGAGCGCCCTGATGCTGCTCGCCGCCGATCACTTCCTGCACGGACGCTATCCCCAGGCTATTGCGCTGTGGCAACGGCTGCTGGACGAGGAGCGCCCGCGCATCAACCGCGCCGCCCTGATCCAGGCCATTCAGACCGCCCGCATCATGGGGGGATGACGAGCCATGGCAGATGGCCCGGTGGCCCCTCGCCGGACGGATCGCCATTTTCTATCCAGAGGCCGCCCGTACCGGCGGCCGATCCACGCCGCCCAATGACAGGCGATAACGGATATTCATGGTCTATTCTCTGCGCCATAATGCAGACCCTTAGCCAGCAACGACAAGGTGCACACATGATCCCCATTCGCTGTCACGCCGTCTCCGGTGTGGCGTTATCGGAAATCGACGGCCAGATAAAAATACTGCTGATGAAGCGGGTCAAAGGCGGCTTCTGGTGCCATGTGGCTGGCACGGTCGAGGCGGGTGAAACCGGCTGGCAGACCATTATTCGCGAGTTTGGCGAGGAGACAGGCATCGCCGTCACCGAGCTCTATAACGGCCAATATCTGGAACAGTTTTACGAGGCGGCCACCAATACCGTGATGATGGTGCCCGTCTTTGTGGTCTATTGCCCACCCAACCAGCCGGTGCGGCTCAATGACGAGCACACCGAATATCGCTGGTGCACCCTGGCCGAGGCCAAGGGAGTGGTGAGTTTCCCCGGCCAGCAGGCGCTCTATGACCATGTCTGGCACTATTTTATCGAGCGCACTCCCTCGGCGCTGATGCGAGTGGCGACAGGGGCCTGAAAATGCAGGATCTCTCAACGCAGGGGGCGCCGCCTGCGCTGCGGCAAGGGGGATTAACGGGCCGTTAGGCCCCCGGAGGCGTAATAAGACGTAAAAAGAGTGGTAACCCATGGCCATAACAGGCATATAGTGCGCCACCATGACGGGTGAAGCTGACGACCATCAGACTCGCTCATGGCTGAGTATTTCCCGGATCGGGTCGCCATTTGGCCGTCAACATGGGCATTTCAAGGCGCAAGATCCCATAAAATTGAAATATCAGGCCATTAGACGTTGTGAAGCGTCAATTACCGTCATATAACTTACCCAAATGTCCCTGTCAGTCGTACGGTAGCGTCAAATCATGATTATTCGCCCTTTTCTTACCCTGTTGCTCGGTGCCTTCCTCGTTCCCGTCAGCATGGAGAGCGCCCAGGCCAATCCGTTTTCAGCCCAGTCCCACTCCCCCAACAGCTTTCTGGAACAACGCAACGATCTGGCCCTGAGTTCGGCCGCCTTCGTGGTGGCCAATCCGCGCACCGGTGAAGTACTGTCCGAGCGCAACGCCAATCGGGTCATGCCCATCGCCTCCATCACCAAGCTGATGACGGCGCTGGTGGTGCTCGATGCCAATCAGCGCCTCTCCGAGACGCTGACCGTCACCATGGCCGACGTGGATCGCCTCAAGGGCACGGGCTCGCGGCTGGCGGTTGGATCGCGTCTGAGCCGGGCCGACATGCTGCACATAGCCCTGATGTCGTCAGAAAACCGCGCAGCCTCCGCCCTGGCCAGAAATTACCCGGGTGGCCAGCGCGCCTTTGTCGAGGCGATGAATGCCAAGGCCCGCATGCTCGGCATGTGGAGCACCCAGTTCGCGGACAGCACTGGCCTCACCCCGCGCAACGTCTCCAGCGCCCATGATCTGGCCAAGCTGGTGGCGGCCGCCTCCGCCTATCCACTCATTCGCCAGTACTCTTCCACCGAGGAGCGCATGGTGCGCAACGGCAAGCGCCAGTTGCACTACCTCAACTCCAACCGTCTGGTGCGTGAAGGCAGCTGGCCTGTCACCCTCTCCAAGACGGGCTACATTCGCGAGGCGGGTCGCTGCCTGGTGATGGCAACCCAGATCAACCGCGAGCCGGTGATCCTGGTGCTGCTCAATGCCGATACCCCCAATTCACGGGTGGCGGATGCCAAGCGGATCAAATCCTGGCTGGAGACCTCGGGCCGCATGAGCCTGACCGCCCAGTCCAGTCCCCAGACCAAGCTGTTCAGCAGCCAGTAATCCGCTTCAGACGCTCACGTTAAAAAGCCCCCGCACCTATGGTGCGGGGGCTTTTTCATTGGATCTTGTTGTGACTAGGCCACTTGGCTGCAGCGGCAGTCCGGTAGCCGGTCAGACCGGCTTGAGCCGCGCGGTGAAGTGGCGCAGCAGCGGCGGCTCGTAGTCGAAGGTGAGACCACGGATCTCGCCGGCCCGCGCCTTGACGGCAATGAGGCAGTCGGCCACATAGTCCATGTGATCCCGGGTGTAGACCCGGCGCGGAATGGTGAGGCGCAACAGCTCAAAGTCCGCCGCCTCCTGCTTGCCGGTGGCGGGATCGCGTCCCAGCAACAAGGAGCCTATCTCCACCCCGCGCACGCCCCCTTCCAGATAAAGCGCACAGGCCAGGGCATGGGCCGGGAACTGCTCCCCCGGAATGTGGGGCAGCAGCTTCTTGGCATCCACAAAGACCGCATGACCACCGGTCGGCGTCTGGATGGGAATGCCCGCCTCGGCCAACCGCTCGCCCAGATAGGCCACCTGACCGATGCGATAGGTCAGATACTCCTCGTCCATCCCCTCGCGCAGGCCTATGGCCAGCGCCGCCATGTCGCGACCGGCGAGGCCGCCATAGGTGACGAACCCCTCCATCGCCACGCAGCGCACCTGCACGGCGCGGAACAGGTCGAGATCCTCCTTGAAGCAGCACAGCCCCCCGATATTGACCAGCCCGTCCTTCTTGGCCGACATGGTGAACATGTCCCCCAAGGCAAACATCTGGCGCACTATCTCCTGGATGCTGCTGTTGGCATAAGCTGGATCCCGCTCCTTGATAAACCAGGCGTTCTCGGCGAAACGGGCGGCATCTATCACCACAGGAATATGGTGGCGGCGGGCCAGTGCCGAGACCGCCTGCATGTTGGCCATGGAGACCGGCTGGCCGCCTGCGCTGTTGCAGGTGACAGTGATGATGACAGCGGCCACGTTGTCGGCCCCCACTGTCTCTATGGTGTCAGCCAAACGGCCCAGATCGAAATCCCCCTTCCAGGCATAAGGAGCCGTGGTATCGAGGGCCCTGGGGGTGAGCAGGTTGATGGCCCGCGCCCCGGCCAACTCCACATGGGCCTTGGTGGTATCGAAGTGGTAGTTGGAGATGAACACAGGCGCCTTGCCCTGGCAGCGCTTGACCAGCTCGGGGAAGAGGATCTGCTCGGCCCCGCGCCCCTGGTGGGTCGGCATCACATGCTGGTAGCCAAACAACTCGCGCACTGTGCGCTCCAGTTCGACGAAGTTGCGGCTGCCCGCATAGGCTTCGTCCCCCATCATGATGCCGGCCCACTGGCGATCCGACATGGCACCCGTGCCGCTGTCGGTCAGCAGGTCGATATAGACATCCTCGGCCAGCAGCAGGAAGGGGTTCCAGCCTGCGGCCTCGAGGGCGGTGCGGCGCTCGGCGCCTGTGGTCTGCTTGATGGGCTCGACCATCTTGATACGAAACGGTTCGGGTATACGACGCATGATCTTCTCCTTGCACCAGCCGCGCGAACGCCTGGCGACAGTCACCAATATGAAATGAAAACAAGTGGGGTTAACGCAGGGAGATCAGCGGCGAGGGAAGTCGCACACCAGCACTATATCTTGCAGATACCAGGGAAGTGTGTGGGGACTGGCGGTGGGCCAGCCGGATGGGGCGTCAGCAGTTCGGATCATCACATCCTTTCCTGTGGTGGTCTAACACGAGCGAGCCTGTGAAACGCGCATGCACCATGCGATGCGCAGTCCACTCTAGGCGGGGGCGGCTGGGGGCGACAAGCGGCATGCATCGCCGTTGCGATCGGGCGCACAAATTTAACAATCCCCTTACCTTGGCCGCGCAGACGATCATGGGGTGAATGCGGAGCCAGCCAACCCCAGGCCCCCATCAACGCATCTCGCTGCAGTCATAAACATCACATTATTGTGATTAATCGTCATTATCATCTGGCCACAAATGTTAATGTAGTGATAAATCACATTTTCAAACGGGTGGATTTGCCGATCACGCTACCGGTGATAACGTGTGGCCTGTGCGCTGGGCCCCCCTCCTTGTCCGCGAGCAACAATCGCAGCGACGGGAGCTGGCAGGCCCTCATAACAACAGCAGGATCTGCCGGTGGCGCCTGCATGACGACAAGGATGGAGTGATGAAGATAGTGGTGTTGGGTGGTGGCGTGATTGGCGTAGCCAGCGCCTGGTATCTGGCCAAGGCGGGTCATCAGGTGACCCTGCTGGAGCGACGGGATGGGGTGGCGCTGGAGACCAGCCATGCCAACGCCGGTCAGATCTCCCCCGGTTATGCCTCCCCCTGGGCGGCGCCCGGCATTCCCCTCAAGGCCGCCAAGTGGCTGCTGCAAAAACATGCCCCTTTCACGGTGCGCCCGACCTCGGATCCGTTCCAGCTGCGCTGGATGCTGAAGATGTTTGCCAACTGCACCCCGGCTGCCTATGCCATCAACAAGGGGCGCATGGTGCGCCTTGCCGAATACAGCCGCGACTGCATGAAGGGGCTGCGCGATGAGCTGGCGCTGGATTACGAGGGACGCCAGCTCGGCACCCTGCAGCTGTTTCGAAGCGAGATCCAGCTCGATGCCAGCAAACGGGATATCGAGGTGCTGGAAGAGTACGGCGTGCCCTACCAGTCGCTGGATGCCAGCGGTTGCGAGGGGGTGGAGCCGGCGCTGGCACGGGTACGTGGCAAGATAGTCGGTGGCCTGCGCCTGCCGGGTGATGAAACCGGCGACTGCTTCCGCTTCACCAAGGCACTGGCCGCCGAGGCACAAAAACTCGGGGTGGAATTTGTCTTCAACTGCGCCATCGACGAGATTGAACTGGCTCAGGGACGCGCCGTCGCGGTGCGGGCCGGTGAGCAGCGTTTCAAGGCCGATGCCATCGTCTGTGCGCTGGGCAGCTATGCCACCGGCTTGCTGCGCCCGCTTGGGCTCGATCTGCCTGTCTACCCGGTCAAGGGCTACTCCCTCACCCTGCCGATGACCAACCGTGATGCCGCGCCCCGCAGTACTGTACTGGATGAAACCTACAAGGTGGCCATCACCCGCTTCGATGAGCGGATCCGGGTCGGCGGCATGGCTGAGCTGTCGGGTTTCAACCTGGCGCTCAACCCGAAACGCTACGACACCCTGGCCATGGTGGTGGGGGATCTCTTCCCCGAGGGGGGCGACATACAGCAGGCCGAGTTCTGGACCGGGCTGCGGCCCATGACGCCGGACGGCACCCCGCTGGTGGGCCCAAGCTCTGTGCCTGGGCTCTGGCTCAACACAGGCCACGGCACCCTGGGCTGGACCATGGCGGCAGGCTCGGGCCAGCTGCTGGCGGATCTCATCAGCGGCAACACGCCCACCATCAGCGATGAGGGGCTGACCCTGGCCCGCTACGGCTGAGGCTGAGGCTGAGGCTGAGGCTGCCACAAGGTCGCAAATGACAGAGGGAGTGCCTAGCACTCCCTCTTCACATCCGTCTCTCGACTCCCTCTCAGCTCGCGGTATCCGTCAGCAGCCTGGGCACCGCCTGCCACACCCGCTCGGGGTCGGGCTCGGCAATGGCCGCCGCCAGCAGTTGCCCCAGCCACTGTTGATGCAACTGCCACATCCGCTGGCCTTCTGACCCCTGCTCCTTGGCACTCTGCTTGACCACATCCGCCGTCCGGTAGAAATAACGCACCAGCGCCGTCAACGCGGGCTCGGGCCAACGGCAGCCGAAATGACGCAGTCGCTCCGACCAGAAGGCAATCTGGCCTCGCTCATGCACCCGCTCCACCTCGTGCAGTGCCGGAATGAGATCCATCGCCTGCCACAGCGCCCCATAGCCGACGAAACGGGCATCCAGCGCGTCCAGCGCCTGATCCAGCAGTAACAGCGTCTCCTGCAAGCCGCACTCCTGGGTGCGGATCGCCTCCTGCGCCGCGCACACCGCCGCCAGCCAGTCCATGGCCAGCCGGCAGATGATGGCCTCCTTGTTGGGAAACAGGTGATAGAGCGACTTGATGCCGACCCCGGCCCGGGTGGCGATGGCGTTGGTGTTGAGCGCCGGAAAGCCCTGCTCCTGCAACAGGGCCAGGGTGGCCTGCTCGATCCGGGTGACCGTCTCCTGGCTGCGCTGCTGTCTGGGTTGGCGCCGCATGCAGAGATCGGCGGGCAACGGCTGTTCTGACATGGGTTCTCCCTCACCTTGGTCGCGGCATGGTTTTATAACTACATGATGAAACAAGGAAAATATAAGTCAAAAAGAATATTTTCAGTAATTGCTGGCTTTTATCCCAACAGCTGCAATAAACAAGAGTGCTCATATTTGCAGTAAAGACTGCATTATAACCAGGGAGAGCAATGGCATATGGATGGCAAGCAATCAGGTTTTAGGTTGACAACAAGCGCCGCACTGCTGCTGGTGGCCGGCGTGCTGACCGGCTGCAATCAGGAGAGCACGGGACCAGAGGCGCAGCGGACCCTCTACCTCAACGGCACAATTCACACTCAGGACGGACAACGCAGGGTTGCCGACGCCATGGTGGTCGCCGATGGCAAGTTCCTCTACGTGGGCTCACGCCAGGGGGCCGAGACCTATCAGGGCAAGGATGGCAAGGTCGTGGATCTGAAGGGGCGCATGGTGCTGCCCGGCCTGCACGACAACCACATTCACCTGCTCGGCACTGTGGCGCTGGATATGTGCGATCTGGACGGTCAGAGCGTCACGCTGGATCAGCTGGCCGACAAGATCCGCACCTGTCTGCCTCGCTACGCCCCCACCAAGGGGGAGTGGCTGGCGGTCAATCAGTGGTCCCCCTACGATGGCAATACCCCGACTGCGAACTACGCTACCCTGCTGGCCACCCTGGACGCAGTGGCGCCGGACAACCCTGTGGTGCTGCTCGGGGCCGATGGGCACGCCAGCGCCTACAACTCGCAGGCGCTGGCCAGCGCGCAGGATCAGGATGGCAATACCGTGGGTTTCAACAGTGTGACCCTGGCACCGGGCGGGGTGTTCGAGGCCTTTATTCCCTACGTGGATCTGACCAGCGGGGTGATCCGGGAGGGTGCCCGCAGCGCCATACCGGTACCCGACACCGGGGTGCTCAGCGCCAGCGATGAGCAGGCCGCCAGCCAGTACGACAAGATCCTGCCCGCCATCTCTACCCTGATGGCCTCCCGTGGCATCACGGGCGTGCAGGATGCCTGCGCCACCGACTTCATCCGTCAGCGGCTGCTCAAGATGCAGTCGCTTGGGCTGCTGCACATGCGCATCACGGCAGCCACCTGCTTTCACCAGGATGACTACAGCGGCAAACTGGACATAGCCGGCCATCTGGCCAAGGCCAGCCAGGTCAGGAGCGCCTTTGCCGACAATCCCCTGATCAAGGCCGATGCGGTCAAGATCTTCCTCGATGGCGTACTGGAAGGGGATCCCTTTACCGCCCCGCCCTTCCTGCCCAATGCGGGCATGCTGGAAAACTACCAGAACCCGCACCTGGCCATGGATCTCGCCACCGAGCAGGTGAGCATCACGGCCGATAGCGAGGATGCGGGCAGCAATGGCATCGTCAACTACAGGGACGCCGACCTGAAAAACTATGTCACCGCCCTCGATCGGGCCGGTTTCAGCATTCACATGCACAGCATCGGCGATCGCAGCACCCGGATGGCGCTGGATGCGCTGCAAGCCACCCGCGCCAGCAACGGTGACAAGGGGATCCCCCATACCCTGGCTCACCTGCAGGTGGTGCACCCCGACGATCAGAAAAGGCTGGGAGAGCTCGGTCTCTACCTTACCTTCACCTACGCCTGGACCACGCCCCAGCTCGCCTACGACATGCTGGTGACCCCCTTCATCCAGCCCACCCGCGCGGGACAATCCTTGCGCGAGGCGCTGTATGACCCCCTGGGCTATCTGCACGATGCGCTCTATCCGGTGGAAAGTGCGCGCAAGGCGGGCGCCATCCTGGTGGCGGGCAGCGACGCCCCCGTGGACAGCCGGGATCCCCGCCCCTTCGTCAACATGGCGGCCGGCATCGCCAAAGCGGCGGGAAGCGGTGAGGATTTTCGCGCCAACCAGCGTACCTCGCTCGCCGAAATAGTGGCCGCCTACACCATCAATGGTGCCAGGGCGGTACGTCAGGGGGAGATCACCGGCTCCATCGAGGCTGGCAAGTCGGCCGACTTCATCGTGCTGGACAGGGATCTGTTCGCCCTGGTCGAGGCTGGCACCCCGGAGCAGATCGCCGATACCCGAATCGAGCAGACGGTGTTTCAGGGCGAGACAGTCTATGTGGCGCCCTGAGCCCACGCATCAGCCCCCATCAAAAGGCCCCGCGAGGGGCCTTCTTCGTTAGCCGCCGGCTCCCTGATCAGCCTCGGTCAGTGCGGGCTGCAGGGCCAGGGTGAACAGGGCCGCCACCATGTCCGACTGGGTCAGCATGCCGACCAGCTGCTCCCCGTCCACCACCGGCATGTGGTGCAAGCCGTCATCGGAGAAGGCGGCCACCAGATCGTAGAGGGGCTGGTAGCGGCGGGCCGTCAACACGTCGCGGGTCATCAGATCCGCGACCCGCAGTGCTGCCAGAGCCGCAGCGCCCCGCGGTTGTTGCAACACCCGATCGATCATCAAGTCGTGCAGCGTGATGATGCCGGCGAGGCACCCCGCCTCATCCACCACCGGCAGCGCCTTGATCTGATGGTGGGAGAGCAGCCGCCACGCCGCCATGGCCGGCTGATCCGGCCCGATCAGGATCAGATCCCGCGACATCACATCCTGTACTCGCACCGTACCCACCCGGGCACGCAGGGCGTGCAGCTGGGCCTCCTGCAGCAAGGCCTGCAGATCCTGGCGACTGATGTCGAGCAGCTCACCGTGCTGCTCCAGGGCAAGATCGATCGCCGTGGCCTGGGTCGCGATGCGCTCGCTCGGCTGGGGATCGGCAGTCTGGTGACGATTGGGCTGCGCCTTGCCGCTATTGGGGTAACGGCGCCCAAGCAGCCGGTTGTAGAGCAGGGCCAGCATCAGCAACAACAACGAATTGAGCAGCACCGGCAGCAATACGTAGCCCACCCCCAGCTGGCGGATCCCCTCGCCGCCGATGACGGCGGTCAAGGCCACGGCGCCCCCGGGCGGATGCAGGCTGCGGGTGAGGAACATGGCCGCGATGGCCAGCATCACGGCTGCGGCAGAGGCCAACGCCATGTCCGGGATCAGCTGGGCACTAAGCACCCCCATCAACGCCGATACCCCGTTGCCCACCAGGATGGACCAGGGCTGGGCCAGCGGGCTGGCGGGCGCGGCAAACAGCAGCACGGCGGACGCCCCCATGGGCGCGATCAGCCAGTGAACATTGAGCCCCAACCCCCACTGGCACACGAAGGCGGTGCCGAACAGCCCGACGAAGGCACCGAGGGCGCCATAACAACTCTCTTTGACACTGGTATTGGTTGATACCGGAAAGAAATCCCTGAACTGCATGCGGTTTCCAACGGATAAGGTTTATTTCAAATGCGCAATTCTAGCGAGTCACCCTCACTCAATGCCAGCGCGCAGGCAAGCGGATCACGCAGAAATCGCATCCAGCCCGTCGACCGCCGTCATACAGGCGTTTTTCATCAAAAATGGCCTCCCGGATCCGCCCAGCCGCCTCCAAACTGTGACGCCGCAAAAAATTCTTACAAAAAAAGGGGTGACGACCGCTTTTTTCTCTCCTCTTAACGCTTTCTTAAGACTTGTCGTGTCACCTTGATGTCATTGTCATCAACAGAGCCACTCATCATGAGCACCATCAGAGATGCCCTGCGTCGTTTCGACGGCCAGCGCCGTTGCTGGACGGCCGGGCTGGAGTGGGCGGCCCTCGCCTGGCTTGCCAGACGAAGCAGGCTGCCTGCCTCAAGCCAGCCAGCCCGACGGATCCTCATCATCCGCAGCACCAACCGCATCGGCAACAATCTGTTCCTGCTGCCCTTTTTGCAAAAGGTACGCAGCGCCCACCCCAACGCCGAGATAGAGCTGGTGTGCAGCGGCGGCCAGCTGCTCCCCTTTCTGGCCGATCTGCAGCTGCACCAGCTTCATCAGGTCAGATTGCAGGGCAAGCGCCTGCTCGCGGCCCTGCCTGTGCTGTGGCGCCTGCGTCGCCGGCAGTATGACAAGGTCTATGTGCCGTTCGCCTCCAGTACGGATCACCTGATCGCCGCCTGGGTGAAGGCCTGCGAGAAGCTGGGCTTTGCAGAGGCAAAAGGCGATGCACTGTTCGATCGGCCGCTCGCCGCCAACGACCACTGCCACTATGCCCACCAGCCGCTGCAACTGCTCGGCATGCACGCCAGCCTGGCCGATCAGATTGAACTGGGCAGCGTGTTGCGCACCGCCTGCCCACACCTGACGGCGTTGGCACAGACCCATCCCGGCCGATCCCTCATCGGCTTTTTCACCGGCGCCCGCAAGGGCAAGGGGCTCTCCCTTCCCCAATGGCAGCAGCTGCTCGGGGATCTGCGCCGCCAGCGCCCGGATGCCCTGCTGATCCAATTCAATGATCCGGCCGATCCCCTGCCCTTGCTGGGCGACATGCAGGTCTCCCTGGGCAACTTGAGCGAATTGGCCCGCTTCGCCAACGGCCTCGCCCTCTTCGTCAGCTGCGACACGGGCCCGCTCCATCTGGCCGCCGCCAGCGGCGTGCCTTGTCTGGGTCTCTTTACCCAGACAGATCCCGCGCGCTACGGCTGCCTCGGGGCCCAGCACCTCAACCAGGTGGTCGACGATCGCAACGCCATTCCCCTCGATGCCCACTGGCTGGCCGAGACGCTGGCGCGGGAGCAAGCACCTCGGGAGCTGCAACCCGCCCTCTCCCATGTGCACTACCTGAACCCGTCCCCGGCGCCCTTGCTGATGGCGCGCTGACGCAGATACAAGGAGGGCGGCCCTGGCCGCCCTCCTTGTTTTAACAAGCCGTTATCCGGCGCCATGGCGCAACCTCCCTAACGATAACGCGCCTCGATGCGGGCCAGCTCGCCGCTCTGGCGCAGCCTGACCAGGACGCGGGAGAACTCGGCCGCCCGGCGGTGAAAGGGAGAGGTATGGGCGAGGCAGAGGGTGAGCGGGGTCAATCCCAGCTGAAGCGGCACCTCTATGATGTGTCCCGTCAGCCCCAGCTGGCGGAGCTTGAAGTTGGCCACGATGGGATCCGTGATCATCAAGTCCCCCCGGCCGGCCGAGAGCATCTTGAAGACGTTGTCCACATTCATGGTCAGATGGACCTTGAATCCCACCAGATTCTCCTTGCCCCAGCCATTGCCTATGTAGTCGAGGATGGTGAACGCCTTGAGATCCGCCAGGGCGCGAGCCTGATTGAGCCGCGCCAGCTGGGGGTGGCCCGCCTGGGTGAACAGGGTCAGGGTGGATACGGCGACCGGCTCCTCCACCACTTGGGTATAGCCCCGCCGCTCCTGGGTCGGCACTGTGACAAAACCATCGGCCTGGCCGGAGCGCACCAGTTTCTGGGCCCGCAGCCAGGGATACCCCTGATGAGTGACGCGGATGCCGAGCTCGCCCGCGACCCTGTCCATCACATCCACCATGATGCCCCGCATCTTGCCCTGCTCGTCACGCCAGGAGTAGGGAGCAAAATCATTGAAATAGACCATGTTGAGCGAGGGGTCAGGAGCCGCCAGAGGGCAAGTGGCCAATAACAGTGCCCATAGACTCCCGATCCAGACACCTGCTTTCATCATTTCCTGCCCCGCCCACATCACCCTGTCCTGAGCCTAGCGCACACAGGGTTGGCGCGGGCCTGCCCGCACAAAAACAGAGGGAAGGCGTGCGCCTTCCCTCTTTCGTTATACCCGAACTCTGTTGTTATTTGTTGATTCTTGGCCGGCCTGGCTGCCTAACTAGGCCAGTTCTGCCCGCAGTGCCCGAGTCGCCTCCACCATCACGGTGAGAGCAGCAGTGGTCTCTTCCCAGCCGCGGGTCTTGAGGCCGCAATCCGGGTTGACCCAGAGCCGCTCGGCCGGGATCTGTTTGGCCGCCTTGCGCAGCAAGCCCTCAATCCAGCTCTGGCTCGGCACGTTCGGTGAGTGGATGTCATAGACGCCCGGGCCGATTTCGTTGGGGTAGTTGAAGCGCTCGAACGCTTCGAGCAGCTGCATCTGGCTGCGGCTGGTCTCTATGGTGATCACGTCCGCGTCCAGCGCCGCCACCGCCTCTATGATGAGGTTGAAGTCGCTGTAACACATGTGGGTGTGGATCTGGGTGCTGTCCACTACCGGGCTGGCACTCAGGCGGAAGGCCCGCACCGCCCAGTCGAGATACGTCTGATGATCCTGCTTGCGCAGGGGCAAGCCTTCACGGATCGCCGGTTCGTCGATCTGGATGATCTTGATGCCGGCGGCTTCCAAGTCAGCCACCTCGTCGCGAATGGCCAGCCCAATTTGCAGGGCGGACTGCTCGCGGCTCACATCTTCCCGCGGGAAGGACCAGCAGAGTATGGTCACGGGCCCGGTCAGCATGCCCTTGACCGGCTTGTCGGTCAGGCTCTGGGCAAACTTGGTCCATTCGAGCGTCATCGGGGTCGGGCGGTCGATATCCCGGGTGATCACCGGCGGCTTGACGCAGCGGGAGCCATAGCTCTGCACCCAGCCGAAGCGGGTGATGGCAAAGCCATCCAGCAGCTCACCGAAGTACTCCACCATGTCGTTGCGCTCGGCCTCGCCGTGCACCAGCACGTCCAGCCCTATGGCTTCCTGGCGCTCAATCGCATCCTTGATCTGGGCCTGAATGCCCGCCTCGTAAGCACTGTCGTCGATGCGACCAGCCCGCCAATCCTGGCGCAGTACCCGAATTTCCGAGGTCTGCGGGAAGGAGCCTATGGTGGTGGTGGGCAGCAGCGGCAGCTTGAGATCATTGCGCTGCGCCTGCGCCCGCACCGGATAGGCGCTCTGGCGGTCGAAATCGCTGTTGGTCAGGCTGGCGAGCCGTGACTGCACCACTTTCTTGTGGACCCGGCTGTCGGACTCCCGATCCACGATGGGCTGGCTGTAGGCGGTGATCTTGTCGATGTCACCACAGTCCAGGTAGTCGGCCAGCAACCCCAGCTCGTAGCACTTTTGCAGGGCGAAGGCGAACCAGCTGCGGGTCTGGCCGTCCAGCTCGTGCTCCAGGGTGAGATCCACCGGGCTGTGCAGCAGGGAACAGGAAGAAGCCACCCATAGCCGCTCGCCGAGCTTGGCTTTCAATGCGTTGAGCGTCGGTGCCAGCTTGGCCAGATTGGCACGCCAGACGTTGCGACCATTGATCACCCCGGCGGAGATGACCCACTGGGCCGGCAGATGAGGAACCAGCGTCTCCAGCTGCTCGGGCGCCGCCACCAGATCCAGGTGCAGGCCATCCACCTTCAGGCTGGTGATGATGTCGCGCTGATGGGCCACGGAACCGAAATAGGTGGTGAGCAGCAGCTTGCAGGGGCCGCTCAGGCGCTCATAGGCATTCAGATAGGCCAGACGCCACTCATCCGGCAGGTCCAGCGCCAGCGCCGGCTCGTCGATCTGTACCCACTCCACTCCCTGGGCCGAGAGCCTCCCCAGGATCTCCTGATAGACGATGAGCAGGCGCTCGAGCAATTCCAGACGAGAGAATCCGCTCTCTTTCTCCTTGCCGAGCCACAGGTAGGAGATGGGCCCCAGCAACACCGCCTTGACCGGCAGCCCCAGCGCCTTGGCCTCTTCCACCTCGTCAAACAGCTGACTCCAACCCAGCTTGAAGCGCTGGTCACGGCTGAACTCGGGCACCAGGTAGTGGTAGTTGGTGTTGAACCACTTGGTCATCTCGGCGGCGGCCGCCGCCGGGCCGGTCGGCGCACGGCCACGGGCCACCCGGAACAGGGTATCGAGATCGGTGTCGCCATGGCGGTGACGCTCGGGGATGGCATCCACCAGCAGGCTGGTGCCGAGCACTTGGTCGTACCAGGCGAAGTCGCCAACCGGCAGCAGGTTGACCCCGGCGGTACGCTGGGCCTGCCAGTGACGTTCACGCAGGCTCTTGCCGGTGGCGATGAGTTCCGCCTGAGTTGTCTCGCCACGCCAGTAAGATTCGAGGGCAAATTTCAGCTCGCGCTTGGCGCCGATACGGGGAAAGCCCAGGGTGTGTGCTCGTGTCATAGGTCCAATTCCTTATGCTCGTTCATCTGATGGGAAACTGGATGATTTAGCCATCCAGATGTTTACACATCCAAAATGACAAGATAAGGTGGCGTTGGCTATTGAATCCTTTTCAACAGCCTCTCAAGAAATCCGCGATTGATGCAACAAGGAACCATGTTATGGCAGTGCCAAGCAATTCAGGCCTGGAAATCAAGCACTTGAGAACCCTGACCGCGCTGGCCGAGCAGGGTTCGCTGGCCGGCGCGGCGCTGACTCTCAACCTCACCCAGTCGGCCCTCTCCCATCAGCTCAAAGAGCTGGAGACCCGCCTCAACCTGGAGCTCTACCTGCGCAAGAGCCGCCCCCTGGTGCTGACGGCGGCGGGCCAGCAGTTGCTGAGTCTGGCCCGCCAGGTGCTGCCGGCCCTGGCCCAGACCGAGAAACAGCTGCAGGCCCTGCACAGCGGCGACGCGGGCCGGCTGCACCTGGCGCTGGATTGCCACAGCTGCATCCAGTGGCTGCTGCCGCTCCTGCCCGATTTTCGCCGCCAGTGGCCCGGGGTGGATCTGGAGGTGGAGTCTGTGCCCGGCTTCGATGCCATCAGCGCCCTGCTCGGCGGCCAGCTCGACCTGCTGCTCACCTCGGATGTACAGGCGCGCGGCGATCTGCACTTCGAGCCGCTGTTCGCCTTCGATCTCACCCTGGTGATGGCGCCCGATCACTCCCTCTGCCAGCAGTCACTCATCAGCCCCACCGATCTGCAACGGGAAGTGCTGCTGGTCTACCCGGTGGAGCGCGCCCGCATGGACGTGTTCAGCCGCTTTTTGCAACCCGCCGGGGTCGAGCCCGCCCGCTGCAAGCTGGTGGACAACACCTCCGTCATGCTGCAGATGGCCGCCGCCGGGCTCGGGGTCGCCGCCCTGCCGCGCTGGGCCAGCGAGGAGTTTGTGCGTCAGGGCTTGCTCGAAGCCAGGCCGCTGGGACAGGGCATCCGCCGCCATATGTATGGGGCCGTGCGTGCCGCCGACAAGGATCAGCCCTGCCTGCAGAGCCTGTTCGAGCGCATTCGCAGCAAGATGGGTGAGCAGAAAGAGGCGTAAAAAAGCCGCCCCAGGGAGCGGCGCTCACGCCTCTCGACACGCCGGCGCTCAGGCGCCTCAGGATCCCTCGCCGCAACTTGCAGCCCCCTGCCGCCTCGGGCAGTTGGCGCAAAGCTCCCCATCACGGCGCTTGTAGTGCAGGCAGCAACGCTGGCGCACATAGCCAGGAAAAGCGCCCTCTTGCGGCCATGACGCCGGACGCCATCCCGCCAGATGCTCGGCCGGCAGACCGCAGGCGGCGAGCCAGTGCGGCGCGTGCTCGCTCACCTGTTCAGGGCTCACATGGGTGAAAAAGTCGGGTACCCGCACCAGGGCCGCCAGCAGATCGTCCGCCAAGAGCGGGCGCACGAAACCGGGTCTGAGCCGCTGCACCCCGCCCAGCAGCGTGAACAGCGCCTGCCAGTGGGCCTGCAGCCGCTCGCCCGCGGCCTTGATCAAGGCATCCAGCTCCCCCTTGATCATGGGCTCGGCCGGCAGGATGAAGCCCGATACCAGCCCATCCTGATAACCCTGCCCCAGCTTGTCCAGCGCTGGCACGGCCCCCAGTCGATAGACGGCCACCATGGCGAGATAGAGGGACTGCCAGCAGAGCATGCCCCAGCTGCGGGTCAGCCAGTAGGCGGGCCCCGCCTCCGGGTGCGCCAGCCGCCAGTGATCATGCAGCGCCGCCGCCACCTCGGCCGGGGTTGAATGAGGGGAAGCTGCCAGCAAAGGGGGCGAGTCCCCCGCCTCCGCCAACCGCCCCTTGAGCGAAGGAATAAGCCCGCTGGCTGCCGCAAACAGGGCGCCATGATCCGCCAGCGCACGGATCTCCGTGTGCACGGCCAGCGCACCGAGCCCGCGGGGCAAGGCGCGCGGACGGTCATCTGCGGCGGCTAGAAGATGAGCATGCCCCGGACGCGGCCCGGGGCGCAGGGTCAGAATACGTATTTGAGTCGCGCCTCCACGTTGCGCTCTGCCCCGAACCAGCAGTTGTTCTGGTCGTAGCAGGAGTAGTAGGTCTTGTTGAACAGGTTGCTGGCGCTCAGCGAGGCCTCCACCCCTTGCAGGCGCTGGCTGAGTTGGGCCAGATCGTAGGAGGCGGACACGTCCATCAGCAGATAATCCGGTACCGTATCCGTGTTGGCGGCATCAAGCTGCGCCTCCCCCACGTAACGCAGGCCGGCGCCAACCCGCATCCCCTCCAGCTGGCCACCCGGCAGGTAGTTGCTCCAGAGCGAAGCCATCTGCTTGGGTACCCAGACCGGGGTCTTGCCCTGCAGGCTGGTGGTATCTCGGGTGATCTCCATGTCCTGGCGGGTATAGCTCAGCGCCAGATCCCAGCGGCTGGTGAGATCGAGTCGCCCCTCCAGCTCAACCCCCTTGGAGACCATCTCGCCGGTCTGCAGCTTGGGCCCGTAGACGTTGTCCGGATCCGTCACCAGGGCATTTTGCTTGGTGATGTGGAAGACCGAAGCGGTAAAGGTCTTGCTCATGTCCTCGGCGAGAAACTTGAGTCCCCCCTCCCACTGATGGCCTGTGGCCGGTTTGAACGCCTGGCCATTCTTGTCCGCCCCCGCCACCGGCTCGAAGCTCTCGGCATAGCTCACGTAGGGCGAGAGGCCGTGATCCAGCTCGTACAAAGCGCCGAGGCGCAACGAGAGGTTGTCCTGATCTATCTGGGCCAGGGTGTTGCTCGCCGCCCCCTGATAGAGGGTCTGGCTGTCGGTGTCCATCCGGTAGCTGTCATAGCGGGCACCGCCTATGGCCACCAGCCGGTCCAGACGCACCTGATCCTGCAGATAGACGCCGGTCTGGGACTGGCGGATGGTCTTGCTGTCCTGATAGTTGAAGGTGAGGGCCGCCGGCACTATCTGGCTGTGGTTCGGGTTGAAGATGTCGATGCCGGGCGCCGAATAGTCGAGGGTGTCCCGGTAGAGAATACGGGCATCCAGATACTGGTAATCGACCCCGAGCAGCAGGTTGTGCTGGGCGCTGCCGGTCATCACCTTGCCCGCCAGCTGGTTGTCGATGACAAAGCCGCGAGAGTCTTCATCGGTCAGATAGGCGTTGCGGGCCAGGGTGCGGTTGTCCGCCGCCAGGGCCGCATTGTAGGTGTTCTGCTGGTTGGCCGAGGCATCCATGTAGCGGGCGTTTTGCAGCAGCTGCCAGTTGGCGTTGAAGTCGTGGCTCAGCTTGTAGCCGAGCAGGGTCACCTCCCGGCTGTAGTGGTTCCAGTTTTCATCGCCAAGGAAGGTATCGCTGCCAAGCTGGCCCAGAGGATTGGATTTGACCGAGCCGCTGGCCGGTACTGTGGTGTAGATACCGGCTTGCGGATCTTTCTGGTAATAGAGGTTGAGGTTCAGCAGGGTACGGTCACTCAACTGCCAGTCGAGGGACGGCGCGAACACGTAGCGCTCCTCCTCTGAGGTCACCGCCTGGCCGTCTTTCTGACGGGCCAGTCCCACCAGCCGATAGGCAAGCTGATCATTGATGGCACCCGTGCTGTCGAGGGTCAGCTCCTTGAGGGTGCCTGTGCCCGTCGCCACACCGACGCTGTGCCTGGCTTCCCGCTGCGGCCGCTTGGCGATCAGGTTGACCATGCCCCCCGGCGGCATGCTGCCGTAGAGCACAGAGGTCGGCCCCTTGAACACCTCCAGCTGCTCTATGGCCACCGGATCTATCTGGGGTTGCAGGTTCCAGTCGTTGTATTGCAGCAGCAGGCCGTCGTAGAAGTTCTGGTAGTTGTCAAAGCCGCGAATATTGAACAGATCCAGCCGGTTGACCGCCCCGCCGCGCAGCTCGGTATTGACGCCGGGCACGTAGCGCAGCGCCTCACTCACCGAGCTCACCCCGCGCTGCTCCAGGGTCTCGCCGTCCACCACAGAGATGGCCTGGGGCGTCTCCATGGGGTCGAGCCGGGTCTTGGTCGCCGTGTTGCGATAGGTCTGACCCAGTACCGTCAGGGTTTCATCGACCGCCGCGTTTTGCGCATTGGACGTGGGTGCGGCCAGCACTGGGCCTGCCAACAGGGCGGAGAGGGTCGCGGCGACCAGGGTCAAAGGGGGGTGAGTGGCGTACATCTGATCCTCGAATGCAATGATTGAATAGTAACAAATCTCATTTGCATTTTATTGGGTCAATTTGCCCTTGAATTAACAATTTGGGGCATGTTGGCAGGAAAAACGGCAAAAAAGGGGCAAGACAAGCCCCATCCGACGACCTTCCATGTCGATGGAAAAAAGGGATTGAATTCAAATGGCTATTTTCTCTGAGGGAAGGCTGTAATGAGATGGCGGTCAATGGCAAGGCGCCACAGTGCTTTATGCAGACCGGGGGATGGGCGCCCTGCCGCCAAACCGCTCACAGGGTTCAGCCCTGGCGGGGCGCTATGGGCAACCAGTACTCCATGCGGGCATAAGGCTGTTGGCCATCGAAGTCGGGGGTGTAACGCTCCAGCTCGAAACCATCCAGCCCCCGATAACCCGAGGCGGGCAGCCAGTGCAGGATGAACCAGTTGAGAGTCTGCCCCAGCTGGCTGATGGGGCCCACATGGCTGAGCACGGCGTACTCCTGGGGCGGGATGGCCAGACGAGCCAGCCCGCTCGGCGGCTCGCTCCCCTCCTCTGCCGCCACGCCCGCCCAGTAGACCAGCTGCTCTCCCGCGCCTGACACATCCACCACGCCGATCAGATCGCGGGCCCTGTCCAGACCGCCGGCACTGCGCAAGGCATGCCAGATGGCGGGCACCGTCTGCTGGAAATCGGGCTCGCTGGCGAAGAGCCCGCGGATCAGCCCCTTGACCCCCTGCAATATGAAGCCCGGCTGACTCTCGACCCGTACCTGCACCAGTCTGGGGGCGCTGGCGAGCGGCGTATGGGCTCGCACCAGCGGGGTGCGCAACCCCAGCCGCATCCCCCGCTTGCGATAGGCCAGCGGCGAGCAGCCGAACTGCTGCTTGAAGGCGCGGCTGAAACTCACCTCGGAACCAAAGCCGTAGCAGAGCGCCAGATCCAGCACCCGCTGGCGGCTCGTGAGCAGCGCCTCCGCCGCCAGGCTCAGCTTGAGCTCGCGCACATAGTGGGCCACCGTCTGCCCTGTCTCGTGCAGGAAGACCCGCTGCAACTGCCAGCGCGACCAGCAGCTCTGCTCGGCCAGCTGCTCCAACGACAACGGCTGATCCAGATGCCCATGGATGTAGTCGAGCACCCGCTCGATGCGGGTGAAATGGGCGCTAGCCTGTGGCGCGGGGCCCGGGGATGCGAGAGGGAAGGTAGGTGTCATTGGGTGGTCGGGATCGCTGCCGGCAGAGGGGCACGCTCGCCCAAGTGGCCACATTAAACATGGCCGTCGCCCCGGCGGCAAGTGGCCTGCGGCCACCGGCAGGCAGCGCACGCCGCTTGTCACTCGACGCCATGCCGTCACCTGGGCCTTCAACAAGGCCGTCACGCCAGCTTGGCAGGCTGTCACAAAAATGACGCATTTCCCTGTCAGATTGTTTGAAAACAAATATATCAATTAGCCTGAAAAGCCAATAAAGTCCTCGTTCGAATCTTTTGCAGGGAGAGCCAAGATGAAAAAAATTGCCTTGATCACCGGAGCCCGTGGCGGCATAGGATCCGCCATCACCACCGCCTTGCTGGCCCAGGAGTATCGCATCATAGCCACTCACTCCAGCGGCAACAGTGCGGCGGCCCATGACTGGTACGGGGAGCAGGGTTATCGGCCGGAGCAGGTGCGGCTGCTGCCGCTGGACGTGGCCGACACCGCCATGTGCCGCGAGACCCTGGGTCGCCTGTTGCAGGACGAGGGCCGGGTGGACGTGCTGGTCAACAACGCCGGCATCACCCGGGATGGCGCCTTCAAGCGCATGGCGCCGGAGCAGTGGTTCGAGGTGATCCACACCAATCTGTGCAGCCTCTACAACGTGACCCAGCCGCTGTTCGACGCCATGTGCGAGCAGCGCGATGCCCGCATCATCAACATCTCCTCGGTCAACGGCCAGAAGGGGCAGTTCGGTCAGGTCAACTACTCGGCGGCCAAGGCGGGCATGCTGGGCTTCACCAAGGCGCTGGCGGCGGAAGGGGCCCGCTTCGGGGTCACGGTCAACGCCATCGCCCCCGGTTACACAGCCACCCCCATGGTGGAGGCGATCCGCAGCGATATCCTCGACAGCATCAAGGCCGACATTCCCATGCGCCGCCTCGCCAAGCCGGAGGAGATAGCCGCCGCCGTGGCCTTTCTCGCCAGTGAGGCGGGCGCCTATATCACGGGGGAAACCTTGGCCATCAACGGCGGCCTCTACATGAAGTAATGCCGGGAGTTATCTCATCGACAGAGGGCAGCCAACCGGCTGCCCTCTGCTTTTGGCAAGTTGAGACAAAATGGCGCAGCCCCTGCCTGCCACCCGGCTCAGGGGCGCGCCGCCGCGGCCCCCACCGGCTCGGCGAAGTGGCTGCGCAGGGCCGTGATCACCCGCCGCACCTTCTCCGGGATCTCCCGCTGGGGAGTGATGGCATGGATCTCCATGGGCGGCACCCGATAGCCCGGCAGCAGCTCCAGCAGCCGCCCTTGGGCGAGATCCTCGGCGATCTCCCCCTCGGGTTGCAGCGAGACCCCCTGCCCCGCCAGGGTGAACTGGCGCAGCGGCAGCACGTTGTTGCACACCACCCTGGGTTTGGGTTTGACCTTGTGGCCCTGCCCCTTGTCGTCGAAGAAGGTCAGGCCTCCGCTCAGCATGTCCGCCGCCAGCCAGTCGTGTTCCAGCAGATCTGCCGGGCTGCGTGGGGTGCCCTTGCGCGCCAGATAGGCGGGTGAGGCACACAACAGCATCCGGGTCTGACCTAGCTTGCGCGCCACCAGGCTGGAGTCGGAGAGGGTGCCGACCCTCAGTGCCACGTCGATGCGCTCGGCGATGAGATCCCGCTTCTCGTCGTCCGCGATGATCTGGATACACAGGCCGGGATGGGCCTGCAACAGGGGCGACAAGGCCCGCGCCAGCGGCTGGCCCGCCATCCCCACGGGCGCCGTGATCCGCACTTCACCGAGCAGGCTGTCGCGCACCTCCGAGAGGCGCAGTTCGGTCTGGTTCAGCGTCTGTTGCAACGACTGACACCCCTGCCACACCACCTCCCCCGCCTCGGTCAGGTTGAGGCGACGGGTGGAACGGTGCAGCAGGGTGAGGCCGAGCAGACTCTCCAGCTGGCTGATATGCTGACTGACGGCGGAGGGGGTCATGCCAAGGGCCTTGGCGGCGCCCGTCATGCTGCCCGCCTCCACCACGGCGGCGAAGATGGCGTAACGTCTGAGCTGTTCCATTATTAAATCCAGCTTACAAGTGAATCAATTTTATAGCCGATTATTAAATCACATTCGGCGGCGTAGGATAGCCCCATTCCAACAGTGAAGGAGAATCACCCATGAAAATTGCCCTGATCGGTGCCAGCGGTTTTGTCGGTACAGCCATCCTCAATGAAGCCGTCAGCCGCGGCCATCACGTCACCGCCATCGTCCGCGATGTCAGCAAAGTCGCTGCCCACCCGCAGGTCACCGCCGTCGCCGTGGATGCCCAGCACCCACAGGCGCTGGCCGAGGTACTCAAGGGGCACGACCGGGTGATCAGCGCCTACAACCCGGGCTGGACAGCACCGGATATCTACGACCAGTACCTCAAAGGGGCCAAGGCCATAGTCGCGGCGGCCGTGACCGCCCACAGCTGGTTGCTGGTGGTCGGTGGTGCCGGCAGTCTGGAAATCGCCCCCGGCGTACAGCTGGTGGATACCCCTGACTTCCCGGCCGAGTGGAAGCAGGGCGCCCTGGCGGCCCGCGACGGCCTCACCGCCCTGCGCCGTGAAACCACCCTCGACTGGCGTTTCGTCTCCCCGCCCGTGTTCCTCGAACCCGGCGACAAGCGCGGCGGCTATCACCTCGGTGGCGATCAGGTGCTGTTCAGCGGCGACAAGCCTGCCGGGATCACGGTCGGCGATCTGGCCGATGGCGTGCTGAACGAGGTGGAAAAACCGGCTCACCTGCGCCAGCGCTTTACCCTGGGCTACTGAGTGGACAACTGAGCAGGCTCACCGATCAGGTCTCAGCCTGAGCCCTGCTCAACGCGCGAAACAGGAAGGGAGGCCTCAGCCTCCCTTCCTGTTTCGCGTCTCCGATAACCAGGCCCGCTCCCGCCCGTGAACGCTCGTGCCAACCAGCCACTTGTTTTCGCACTAACCGGATGCCCGCAGCCCCATGGGACAGCCGGTACACGGCCCCATTGACCGCTTAATAAACACCCAGCCAAATGGGTATCGAATTCTATTTCGATTTTTGTATATAACTAAGAATAATTTGTTGTTTCCGTCTTATAACGCCGAACAGTAGCATCACCCTCAATCCAAATGGCGCCATCTTTACCGATCGGCCCGGTGGCTCACCACCGATCGGCGCGCTGTCGTTTTTGTACTGAGTGGCCGGGAAACGTCCCGGCGCTCAGAAAATGAGGAGGTGCACATGGAACATTCACCACTGCCGATCATCGATCTCGCCGCGCTCGAAGGCGCCCCTGACACTCGTCGCCAGATGCTGGCCAAGCTTGGCCGGGCGGCCCGCGACATCGGCTTTTTCTATCTGACAGGCCATGGCCTGAGCGAGGCGCAGCAGCAGGAGACCTTGGCGCTGGCGGCCCGCTTCTTCGCCCTGCCACAGCAGGAGAAGCTGGCGGTGCAGATGGTGCACTCCCCCCATTTTCGCGGTTACAACCAGGTGGGTGCCGAGCTCACCCGCCAGCAGCCGGACCGGCGCGAGCAGTTCGACATCATGAATGAGGCGCCTGCGCTGGCAGAGGACGAGATCCATGCCCCCTGGCAGCGGCTGATAGGCCCCAACCAGTGGCCCGCCGCCCTGCCCGAGATGAAAACGCAGCTGCTGGCCTGGCAGGAACGCCTGAGTGACATCACCCTCACCCTGCTCGCCGCCTTCGCCGAGGTGCTGGCGCAGCCGCAGGGAGTGTTCGATGCCAGCATCCAGGGCGCCCCCTATCAGCACATGAAGCTCATCCACTATCCGGGGCGCGAAGCGGGTAGCAGCAGCCAGGGAGTGGGCGCCCACAAGGATCCCGGCTACCTGACCCTGGTGATGCAAGACGATCAATCCGGCCTGGAAGTCGAGACGGCGAGCGGCTGGATCCCGGCGCCGCCCCTGCCGGGGGCCCTGGTGGTCAATATCGGCGAACTGCTGGAGCTGGCTTCCAACGGCTATCTCAAAGCCACCCTGCACCGGGTGGTGAGCCCGCCGCCGGGGGTATCGCGCCTCTCCTGCGCCTTCTTTATGGCGGCGCGGCTCGATGCTAACGTGCCTTTGTTGCAGCTCTCCCCCGAGCTGGCGGCGCAGGCACAAGGGCCCGAGAGCGACCCCGCCAACCCGCTCTTCTATCAGGTGGGTGAAAACGTGCTGAAAGGGAGGCTGCGCTCCCACCCGGACGTGGCGGCGCGCCACTATACCACCGCCCCGGCGTCGGCCAATCAGCAGACAACAAGTGGGCAGACGACAAACAGCGAGCGGCGCGAACCGCAGCCAGCCTGACTCTGCCATACCTATTAGACGGGGGACGCCGCGGCGTCCCGCCACCCGGATGACACAAGCAGTTAAGCCACAGCCTGGCAATGACGGAGTAATAGAATGAAATTCAAAACCATGAGCGTGCACAGCGGCCAACGGATCGATCCCCAGACCGGCGCCCTCACCACCCCCCTCTACCAGAGCAGCACCTTCAGCTACTTCAATGCCCAGGCGGGCAAGGAGCGTTTCGCGGGTCAGGCCCCCGGCTTCATCTACAGCCGCTTTGGCAACCCCACCACGGCCGAGCTGGAACAAAAACTGGCAGCCCTTGAGGGTGCCGACGAGGCGCTGGTAGTGGCGAGCGGCATGGCGGCAGTGAGCGCCATCATGTATGCCCTGGCCGACAGCGGCGACGAGGTGGCCTACATAGGCCCGCTCTACGGCGGCACAGATGCGTTTCTCAAGCAGACCTTCAGCCGCGCCGGCATCAAGGTGACCGCCTACGAGAGCGATCAGGATCTGCTGGCCAACATTCGTCCCGCCACCAAGGTGGTACTGTTCGAAACCCTGACCAACCCCACCCTCAAGGTGGTGGATCCGCGCATCGTGGTGCAGGCGGCCCGCAAGGTGGGCGCCATCAGCGTGTGTGACAACACCTTCCTCACCCCCTATCTGCTGCGCCCGCTGGAGCTTGGCATCGACATCGTCATGCACAGCGGCACCAAGTATCTGGGCGGCCACGGCGACATCATAGCCGGTGTGGTGGCAGGCTCCCACGCGCTGATGAAATCAGTGCGCACCGTGGCCCTCAAGCACATAGGCTCCCCCATAGGCCCGCAGGAGGCCTACCTGCTGCAGCGTGGGGTCAAGACCCTGCCACTGCGCATGGATGCCCACCTGCACAACGCCCAGAAGGTGGCCGAGTTCCTGGCCGATCACCCGGCGGTGAAGAAGGTGATCTACCCGGGCCTTGCCAGCCATCCGGGTCACGACGCCCTCGGCGCCTTCGCCAGCGGCTTTGGCGGCATGGTGAGCATAGAGCTGGAAGGCGGCTTTGCGCGCTGCGCCACCCTGCTCGACAACCTGCAGCTGTTCGTGCAGGCGGTGAGCCTGGGGGATCTCGAGAGCCTGGCCTGCCATCCGGCCAGTACCACCCACGCTGCCATGGACGAGGCGAGCCGCCTCGCCGCCGGGGTGAATGACGATCTCATCCGCTTCAGCATAGGGGTGGAAGACGCCGACGATCTGATCGCCGATCTGGCGGCGGCGCTGGCCGTCGCCTGATACCCTAGCCCCTTTCACGGCTCAAAAAACAGCCCGCCCCATGTGAATGGGGCGGGCTGTTTGCATCAAGGAGTGGAGAGCCGCTTGTCAGGGGCGGAAGAGATCCGCTGCACCGGCCAGCCCAGCGCAGCCAGCTCGGGGGCCAGCACCTTGGCATCCCCCACCACCAGGATCACCATGTCGTCGGGGTCAAGCCAGCGGCGGGCCAAGTCTCGCAAGGTGAACGTCGACAGCTGGCTGACCGTCCGTACCCGCTGCTCCACATAATCCTGCGGCCACTGCGCCAGCAAGATGGGCAGCATGTACTCCACCTCCTGCGGCAGCGTCTCGTAATCCAGCGCCTGGCGGTTGAGCACACCTTCACGCAGGGTACGCACCTCCAGTCGGGTCGGGCCCTGCCGCTGGTATTTGTCGAGCTCCTGCAGGATCTGCTGCAGGGCGGCCCGGGTCACCTCGGTGCGCACGCTGCTCTGCAGCAGAAAATAGCCCGCCTGACTGTTGCCGTTGAAGGCGGTATCGATGAAGTAGGTGTATCCCAGCTCCTCACGCAGGCGGATATGCAGCCGATCCGCCAGGGAGGCATTCATCAACCCGGCCAAGAACTGCTCACCAGACCCGTCGCTCGCCATGGCGCGGCGCCCCATGCGAACAAGGCTCTGGCTGGCGCCGGGATTATCCAGCAGATAGATGGCCCGTTTGGCCTGCTGGCCGGCAAAGCCGAGGGGCCGCAGGCTGGGCGATTGCCCCTCTGGCTCAACCAGAAAAGATAGTGCACTCACCACCTTCTCCTGCGCCAGATCCCCGCTCACCACCACCCGCGCCTCCCCGCTGCGATAGACAGCCCGATAGAAGGCGCGCACATCGTCCAGGGTCAGGGATTGCCACTGTGTCTGCGGATCCGGCACCCTGGCCAGGCCGTCGATCAACGCATGAAACTGCTGATCGGCCTGCCACTGGGGCTCTCGCACTTGCTGCTTCAACCATTGCTGGGTCTGGAGCTTGAGGCGCTGGAAATCCGCCGGTCGCAAGACCGGCTGCAGCAACAGCTCCCGTACCAGCGCCAGCGTCTCATCGAAGTGAGAGGTCACCCCCTGCACCGTGATCTGGCTGTAGCCTTCCTCATAGCCAAAACTCAGGCTGGCCCCCAGCTGACGCGCCCGCTCCTCAATGGCGGCAGCCTGCCACCGCTCACTGCCCTGGGACAGCATGCTGGCGGTCAGTTCAGCCAGTCCGGCCTTGCCCTCTGGCTCGGCCCGGTACCCGCCGGGCCAGTTGATGCGCATGACAAAGGCTGGCACCTCATCGCTGTAGTGACCGAGCAGGGAGACCCTATCCCCCAGGCGAGCCTGCCACAGGGTGGGCAGTGGCACGGGCAGCGCCCCGCCACTGGCGGGTTCCTGGCGCCTGTCCAGGGTCTCCTTGACCGGACGTGAGCGCAAGAGAGGCTCAGCCAGGGTGCGCGGCAAGGGGGGCGGCTCGACAAAATTGGCCTGGCCGGCCTGCCACCCTTGATGCGCCTCGGGCACCACGCTCAGCACCACCCTGGGTTTGTGCAGTACATAGTGGTCCAGTACCCGCTTTACCTCGGCGGGCGTCACCCGCGCCATCCGTTCGAGATAACGATGCAGGTAGTTGGGCTCCTGAAACAGGCTGTGGCCCGTGCCCAATAATTCCGCCTTGCCGGCCACGCTGTCCAGCGACCAGACTAGGTTGGCACGCAAGGCATTGGCAGAGTGCTCGAGCCGGGCCCCGGGGATGCCCTCCCGGGCCAGTCTGGCGATGACACCGTCTATCTCGCGCTTGATGGGTTCGAGCTCGGCGCCCTGCTCCAGATTCGGAATGGCCTGGATCACCAGCATGCAGGCGAGCACGCCACACTCATGGCGGGCAGAGACGAACACCAGCTTGCCGCTCTGTTGCAACTGTTGTTGCAGCAGGCCACTGGCGGAGCCCCCCAGTTGATCGGCCAGCAGATCGAGGGCTTCGAAACCCGGGTCCCGGGCCGAAACGGTCGGATAGGCCAGCACCAGCATGGGGTCCTGTACCGGGGCCGTCAGGGTACGATATCGACTCTTTTTCAGCGCCACAGGCCGGGGCACTGAGCGAGCCTGGCCGGGGGCTGGCGACAAGGCGCCGAAGTAGCGTTCGACCCAGGCCAGGGTTTGCGCCGGCTGGATATCACCGCCGATCACCAGGGTGGCATTGTTGGGGCCATACCAGCGCAGGAAAAACTGGCGCACATCCTCCAGGGTGAGGCGCTCCAGATCCGCCATCCTGCCAAACGGCGTGTTGAAATAGGGGTGATTGGGTGGATAGAGGGTACGGTTCAACACCTCCAGCACCCGGCCATAGGCAGGCGTGTCGACCAGGTCGGCTCGCTCGTTCCTGACCACGTCACGCTTGGCATCAAACTTTTGCTGATACAGGGTATCGAGCAGGAAGCCCATCCGATCCGCCTCCAGCCAGAGCACTTTCTCCAGCTGATTGGCCGGCACAGTCTGGTAATAGCGGGTCTGATCCCGTGTCGTCAGCCCGTTGATGTCACGCCCCCCCACCTGCTGCAGCAGGCGGATATGCCCCTCCTCCCCCACATGGGCCGAGCCCTGAAACATCATGTGTTCGAACAAATGCGCCATGCCGGACTGGCCCGGCGCCTCTTCGGCCAGCCCGACCCGATAATTCACTTCCACATGCACCAGAGGATCCGAGTGATCCTGGGTCAGGATCACCGTCAGGCCGTTATCCAGCCGATATTGCTGGTAAGGGACGATAAGCGGATTGGTGCCTTTCTTTTGCTCCTTGACCAGTACCGGGCCAGCCAGGGCCAAGGCACTGAATAAATACAATAAACTCCACGCGACTCTCATTTTGTTTCCCAATTCTCAAATCTGAACATTATTATTGTTATCGGTTGTTGCACTCACGCTATATTCACGCCAATTCGCCAGCGGCCCCATTATTCATCTCTATTTGTGTGGTGATATGAATCATGCTGGCAGGTCAGTACGCTGGCGACATATCGTCAGATGACTGACCCTTGTATCAATATTTGCACGCCATGGGTGCCATGCCTGCGCACGGGTAGCACCCGGGGCCAAGGCCACCAGTGTAATCAATCGGGGCCTTCAGGGATATCTCGCGGGCACCGTCATTTGTAACAAGCCATGAGATGACCAGAGATAAGCGTTAATCATGGCCATCACAACCCTTATTTCCGAGCCGGATTCATCGCCATTTTTCAATGTGTCAAAAGGCGCACACGGATGCATTTCTCACCGGGATGACTATTTACCATTGAGTCAGGAGAAAATACGCGATCGGAGATGAATAATATCAATTCAATTAATAACGAGACTCGGCCTCTCCATGCGCACAGTCCAAGTGAATATGCTATTGCGCCGGAACGCCCGCGCTCTGCACGCCCAAACGGGCAAAAAAACAGGGGGCCTAGGCCCCCTGCTTCACACTCACCCAAGTTGGATCAACCACGAGCCAGCAGTATGTTGAGCATGCGGCGCAGCGGCTCGGCGGCGCCCCACAGCAGCTGATCCCCCACGGTGAAGGCGGCCAGGTATTCCGGACCCATGTTGAGCTTGCGCAGACGACCCACCGGGATGCTGAGGGTGCCGGTGACGGCGGCCGGGGTCAGCTCGCGTGCCGTGATGTCGCGATCGTTGGGGATCACTTTCACCCAGTCGTTGTGAGCCGCGATCAGCGCCTCGATCTCGGCCAGCGGCACGTCCTTCTTCAGCTTGATGGTAAACGCCTGACTGTGGCAGCGCAGGGCACCGATCCGCACGCACAGACCATCCACCGGGATGGCGGCATCTTCAATCCCTAAGATCTTGTTGGTCTCGGCCTGGCCCTTCCACTCTTCGCGGCTCTGGCCATTGTCGAGCTTGGTGTCGATCCAGGGGATGAGGCCACCGGCCAGCGGTACGCCGAAGTTGTCCACCGGCAGGGTGCCGGAGCGGGTCTTCTCGGTGATCTTGCGCTCTATGTCGAGGATGGCAGAGGCGGGATCCGCCAGCTCCACCGCCACTTCGTCGTGCAGCAGGCCCATCTGGGTGACCAGCTCGCGCATGTGGCGCGCGCCGCCGCCCGATGCGGCCTGATAGGTGGCCACGCTTACCCACTCCACCAGATCGGCCTTGAACAGACCGCCGAGGGCCAGCAGCATCAGGCTGACGGTGCAGTTGCCGCCGACGAAGGTCTTGAGCCCCTTGTCCAGCGCCTGTGCTATGACGTCGCCGTTGACCGGATCCAGAATGATGACGGCGTCTTTCTCCATCCGCAGGGAGGAGGCGGCGTCAATCCAGTAACCCTGCCAGCCGGCGGCTTTCAGGCGTGGATAGACATCCTTGGTGTAGTCGCCGCCCTGCGCCGTGATGATGATATCCTGCTTGGCCAGCGCCTCGATATCGAAGGCGTCCTGCAGGGTACCGGCATCGACGCCGAAGTTGGGGGCGGCCTCACCGGCCTGGGAGGTGGTGAAGAAGGTGGGTTGAATGCGGGCAAAATCCTTCTCTTCCTGCATCCGGCTCATCAGTACCGAACCCACCATGCCACGCCAACCGACCAAACCTACTTTTTTCATAATGTCCTACCCTGGATAGCTGCTATAGAAAATTGTGTATTGAAACCCGTAACCCCTTGTCCGGCGCGGGCCGTTCACAAACAGATTACAAAATACGTGTTGCGAAAAATGCGTCTATCCACATTACGGATTGTGACGACGGGCGCAAGTCGAATTGCGCAATATTCTGTGCCGTTCGCTGCAATATCCGCCAGCCAGCTCCCGGCTGATGCGATCTCTTGGCACCCAGCGTCAGCTTGGGGCATGATTGAAACCGACTGGCAGCCACTGCCCCCTGGGGACGACCCCGGGGCCTCATGATGCGCAGGGACGACCCTGCTTCCTGCGGAATATCCTTATGTCCTGGTTACTCCTGTTGCTGGCCGGCCTGTTCGAGGTCGCCTGGGCCATTGGCCTGAAATACACCGACGGTTTCAGCCGTCCCCTCCCTACCCTGCTGACCCTGAGTGCCATGGGCGTGAGCGTGCTCTTGCTCGCCATGGCGGTCAAACAGTTGCCGCTCGGCACCGCCTACGCGGTCTGGACCGGCATAGGCGCAGTCGGCACAGTGCTGATGGGGATCTGGCTGTTCAACGAGCCCGCCACCCTGGCCCGAGTACTGTGCCTGCTGCTGATCATCGGCGGGATCCTGGGTCTGAAGTTTATCGGCTGAACCGACGGCAGATCCCGGATCTGTGGATAGCTAAACGGGGCTCTTGCCCCGTTTTTTGCCTGCCAAACGCGCCGACCCCTGCTATTATCTGCGGCCAAACATGAGCCAATAAAAATCAGGACATTGTGATGACCGACCACACTTTTATTCCCGGCAAGGACGCGGCACTGGAAGACTCCATCGACCGCTTCCAGACCAAGCTGCAAGCCCTGGGGTTTGATATCGAAGAGGCCTCCTGGCTCAATCCCGTGCCCAACGTCTGGTCCGTGCATATCCGGGACAAGGAGTGCGCCCTCTGTTTCACCAATGGCAAGGGTGCCAGCAAGAAGGCGGCGCTGGCCTCGGCCCTTGGCGAATATTTCGAGCGTCTCTCCACCAACTATTTCTTCGCCGACTTCTATCTTGGCGAGCAGGTCGCCAACGGCGACTTCGTGCACTACCCCAACGAGAAGTGGTTCCCCATCGAGGGTGATCAGTTCCCGGCCGGTCTGCTCGACAGCTTCACCCGCAAGTTCTACAACCCGGACGGCGAAGTGACCGCCGATATGCTGGTGGATCTGCAATCGAACAACGAGGAGCGCGGCATAGTCGCGCTGCCGTTCGAGCGCCAGTCCGATCACCAGACCGTCTACATCCCGATGAACATCATCGGCAACCTCTATGTCTCCAACGGCATGAGCGCCGGCAACACCCGCACCGAGGCCCGCACCCAGGCCCTGTCCGAGGTGTTCGAGCGCCACGTGAAGAACAAGATCATCGCCGAAGCCCTGAGCCTGCCGCTGATCCCGAATGAGGTGATTGCCCGTTATCCCGGCATCAAGGCCTCCATCGATGCGCTGGAAGCCGAAGGCTTCCCCATCTACAGCTTCGATGCCTCCCTGGGCGGCCGCTATCCGGTCATCTGCGTGGTGCTGCTCAACCCGGACAACGGCACCTGCTTTGCCTCCTTCGGTGCCCACCCGCGCTTCGAAGTGGCCTTCGAGCGCACCGTCACCGAGCTGCTGCAGGGCCGTGGTCTCAAGGATCTGGACGTGTTCGTGCCGCCGTCATTCGACAACGAGCAGGTGGCGGATCACCACAATCTGGAGACCCACTTCATCGACTCCTCCGGCCTCATCAGCTGGGATCTGTTCAAGCAGGATGCGGACTTCGCGTTTGCCGACTGGGATTTTCGCGGCACCTCGCAGGAGGAGTTCGACCATCTGATCGGCATCTTCCACGAGCTGGAGCAGCCGGTCTACATCGCCGACTACGAGCATCTGGGTGTCTACGCCTGCCGCATCCTGGTGCCGGGCATGTCCGACATCTATCCGGCCGAAGACCTGCTGCTGGCCAACAACAACATGGGCGCCAACCTGCGGGAAGTGATCCTGGCGCTGCCGTCGCTGGCGTGGGATGCCGAGCAATACATGGCGCTGTTCGACCAGCTGGACGAAGAGGGGCACGACGAGCGCACCCGCGTCCGTGAGCTGCTCGGTATCGCCGCCGCCAAGGGCACAGCCCTGCACACCCTGCGCGTCGGCGAGCTGAAAGCCATGCTGGCGCTGGCCGCCGGTGAGCTGGAGACGGCGCTCGATCTCATCGACTGGACCATGGAGTTCAACCAGTCGGTGTTCCCGGCGGATCGCGCCAACTACTACCGTGCCCTGCGCGCCTGCGTCGAGCTGTTCATCGACCAGGAGCGGGATCCGGAGCAGTACCGCGCCGTGTTTACCCGCATGTATGGCGAGCAGACCCTGGCCGATGCCTGGGCCAACGCCCGCGGCGAAGCACGTTTCCACGGGTTGACGGCGGCCGATCTGTCCCTCGTCCAGTTCCCGCAGCACCAGAAGCTGCTGGCAGCCTATGAAAAGCTGCAAAAGGCCAAGCGAGCCCATCATTGGGCCTGATGTGGTAGTATTTGGGGGGGCCTTGATGGCCCCTTCTGTTTTATGGCACCCCGGCTGGACATTTGTTATTCAAGGATGAAATAAAAAACAAAAAATACCCCTTAGGGGGTTGCCAACGCCGAGTCCATGATGCGGGGGGGATGCAAAGATGCCTTGCCAGTACCTTTTTTCAGGCTTGACAAATAAATTCTTTAAAATCATTACATTAAAAAATCAGCATTTCTGTTTCAGCTGAAACCTGGTGTAAAGAGAGGCTTCCAGGGGACTCAAATTTTTGTAGTAAAATTACATTCACAATCTGCAATTCTTGATCGGAGTCAATTTTGACGATCTGGCCCTTTGTTATGATTTCCACAGGCAAAACAGCAGGTACATGAGAATTGAAAGCAGAATCTCCCTTTGATTGTCTCAAGCCAGAAGCCATCGCTGCACTGGCAGAAGATATAACCTATGCCAAGGCCACCAAGCCGGCATACAAGGTCATCCCCCTGGCCATCACAGCAGGCGCTTTCATCGCCATCGCTTTTGTCTTTTTCATCACAGTCACCACGGGTGCCGGCAACGTAGCCTGGGGCCTCAGCAAGCTGGTCGGCGGTCTCTGTTTCTCCCTCGGTCTCATTCTGTGTGTGCTGCTCGGTGCCGAGCTGTTCACCTCCACCACGCTGACGCTGGTGGCCAAGGCGGCCAATCGCATCACCTGGGGTCAACTGCTCAAGAACTGGGGTCTGGTCTACTTCGGCAACCTCATCGGCGGTCTCATCATAGTCGCGCTCATTATCATGTCGGCCGAGTACATGGCGGCGGATGGTCAGTGGGGCCTGAACGCCCTGAAAGTGGCCCAGCACAAGATCCATCACACCTTCTTCGAGGCCCTCGCCCTCGGTATCCTCTGCAACCTCATGGTGTGTCTCGCCGTGTGGATGGCGTTCGGCGCCCGCAGTGCGACCGACAAGGTGATGGTCATGCTGCTCCCCGTCGCCATGTTCGTGGCTTCCGGTTTCGAGCACAGCATCGCAAACATGTTTATGATCCCGGTCGGTATCGCTATCCATGCGGTAGCAGGCCCGGAATTTTGGCAGGCCATCGGCCAGGATCCGGCGACCTTCGCCGACTTGACCGTATCCAACTTCGTCCTACACAACCTCATTCCCGTCACCATTGGTAATATCATTGGTGGTGGCGTCATGGTTGGTCTGACTTACTGGTTTATCTTCCGTCGTCATCATTAAGGATGATTGCGGGATACTACATCAATACCGTGTGAGGTAATGAAAATGGCAGAACTTAACGAACAGTTCCAAAAAGCATGGGAAGGCTTCGCGGCCGGTGAATGGCAGTCCTCTGTCAACACCCGTGACTTCATCCAGAAGAACTACACCCCGTATGAAGGTGACGAGTCCTTCCTGGCTGGCGCGACCGAAGCTACCACCAAGCTGTGGGACAAGGTCATGGAAGGCATCAAAATCGAGAACCGCACTCATGCGCCGGTCGATTTTGATACCGACCTGCCCTCCACCATTACCGCTCACGATGCCGGCTATATCGATCAGGGCCTGGAGCAAATTGTAGGTCTGCAGACCGACAAGCCGCTCAAGCGCGCCATCATCGCCAACGGCGGTATCAAGATGGTTGAGACTTCTTGCAAGGTGTACGGCCGCGAGCTGGACCCCATGGTCAAGAAGATCTTCAGCGAGTACCGCAAGACTCACAACCAGGGCGTGTTTGACGTTTACACCAAAGACATCCTGAACTGCCGCAAGTCTGGCGTCATCACCGGTCTGCCGGATGCCTACGGCCGTGGCCGCATCATAGGTGACTACCGTCGTGTCGCCCTGTACGGCATCGACTTCCTGATGGCTGACAAACTGTCCCAGTTCAAGTCTCTGCAAGCTGACCTGGAAAACGGCGTCAACCTGGAAGCCACCATCCGTCTGCGCGAAGAAATCTCCGAGCAGTACCGTGCCCTGGCCCAGATCAAAGAGATGGCCGCCAAATATGGCTGCGATATCTCTGTACCTGCTGCGAGCGCCAAAGAAGCCGTCCAGTGGACCTACTTCGCCTACCTGGCGGCAGTCAAGTCCCAGAACGGTGCCGCCATGTCCTTCGGTCGTACCTCCAGCTTCCTGGACGTGTACATCGAGCGTGACCTGAAGAAAGGCGTGATCACCGAGCAAGAAGCCCAGGAGCTGATGGACCACATGGTCATGAAGCTGCGCATGGTTCGCTTCCTGCGTACTCCTGAATACGATTCACTGTTCTCCGGCGACCCCATGTGGGCTACCGAGACCCTGGCCGGTATGGGCGTTGATGGCCGTACCCTGGTCACCAAGAACAGCTTCCGTATGCTGAACACCCTGTACACCATGGGCCCGTCCCCTGAGCCGAACCTGACCATACTGTGGTCCGAGAAG
This sequence comes from Aeromonas sp. MR7, assembly GCF_963899385.1. Taxonomy (NCBI): domain Bacteria; kingdom Pseudomonadati; phylum Pseudomonadota; class Gammaproteobacteria; order Aeromonadales; family Aeromonadaceae; genus Aeromonas; species Aeromonas sp. MR7. The sequence continues at coordinate 140,982 of NZ_CAWQXH010000050.1, read as the reverse complement.
CTGCCGGTCGGTTTCAAGAAGTACTGCGCCAAAGTATCTATCGAGACCTCTTCCGTTCAGTACGAGAACGACGACCTGATGCGTCCGGACTTCAACAACGATGACTACGCCATCGCTTGCTGTGTGTCCCCGATGATCGTCGGCAAACAGATGCAGTTCTTCGGTGCCCGTGCCAACCTGGCCAAGACCATGCTGTATGCAATCAACGGCGGTATGGACGAGAAACTCAAGATCCAGGTCGGTCCCAAGACCGAGATGGTGACCTCCGAGTACCTCGACTACAACGACGTGATGGATCGTCTGGATCACTTCATGGACTGGCTGGCCAAGCAGTACGTCGCCGCCCTGAACATCATCCACTACATGCACGACAAGTACAGCTACGAAGCCTCCCTGATGGCGCTGCACGACCGTGACGTGTATCGCACCATGGCTTGCGGCATCGCCGGTCTGTCCGTTGCGGCTGACTCCCTGTCTGCCATCAAGTACGCCAAGGTCAAGCCGGTTCGTGATGAAGATGGCGTTGCCATCGACTTCGAAATCGACGGTGAGTACCCGCAGTTCGGTAACAACGACGCTCGCGTCGATGACATCGCCTGTGACCTGGTAGAACGCTTCATGAAGAAAATTCAGAAGCTGAACACCTACCGTGGCGCCGTGGCTACCCAGTCCGTACTGACCATCACCTCCAACGTGGTGTATGGCAAGAAAACTGGTAACACCCCGGATGGCCGTCGTTCCGGTGCGCCGTTTGGCCCGGGTGCCAACCCGATGCACGGTCGTGACCAGAAGGGTGCCGTTGCTTCCCTGACTTCCGTTGCCAAGCTGCCGTTCGCCTACGCCAAAGATGGTATCTCCTATACCTTCTCCATCGTGCCGAACGCCCTGGGCAAAGACATGGAAGCGCAGAAATCCAACCTGGCGGGTCTGATGGACGGTTACTTCCATCACGAGACCAACCTGGAAGGCGGTCAGCACCTGAACGTGAACGTGATGAACCGTGAAATGCTGCTGGACGCCATGGAAAACCCGGAGAAATATCCGCAGTTGACCATCCGTGTATCTGGTTATGCCGTTCGCTTCAACTCTTTGACCAAAGAGCAGCAGCAAGACGTCATCACCCGTACTTTCACCGCTTCTCTGTAATCGCTTATTAGTAAGCAAGAGTCGCAGTGACTAAAAACCGGCGCCCAGGCGCCGGTTTTTTTATATCTGCTTGCCAGCCAGTATCGACTCGAAAGGGGTATGACTGCCCTCCTTCCCCATCACCCGGAAGTGACCGAGGTGGATTCGCCTCTCACCCTTTTGTTCCCCGTCTCTTCCCTCTTTTCAATGAAACGGAAAGTCGCAACGGGATCCCTCGACAGGTCCCATAGTCCCCGCACTGCGCGCTTGGTGCACCCTCCCGCAGGCAAGGGGGGACACAGAAGCCCGTCTATCGCTCGCAGCAGGCCGCCAGATAGCAACAGGGGCAGAAGAGTATGACTCCCCTGCCCCTGCGGCATATCAACGGCACTGTGGGCCGGATAACGGCTTGGCCGATCCGGGTTCAACTCGCCCAGGTGATGATGTGATCGATCCACTCACCGGCATGGGCTTCGTGTATCACCTTGCCGCGCACCGACTGACCCGCCTGATGCATGGCAGAGCGACTGCCGGTGATCAGCGGATGCCATTCGGGCAGGGTCTGCCCCTCGGCCAGCAACCGGTAGGCACAGGTCGAGGGAAGCCAGTCATACTCGGCAATCTTGTCATGGGTGATCTGCAGGCAGTCCGGCTCTTTTTTAAAGCGGTTGCCGTAATCGGAGCACTGGCAGGTCTTGGTGTTGAGCAGATCGCAGGCGACGTTGGTGAACACCAGTTCGTCGGTGTCTTCGTCAATGAGCTTGTTCAGGCAGCACTTGCCGCAGCCGTCGCACAGGGATTCCCACTCCGCATCCGTCATCTGCTGCAGGGGCTTTTCCTGCCAAAAAGGAGTTGGCTGCATTTTCTCGACTTGCTGCATGGAAGGGGCTCGCTAAATAGACCAGTAAAGCGCGTGGTTATACGCCTTATGGCCCGATTTTTCAAGGTTGATGGCAAAACCCTGCCCGTTCACTCTGAGTGCTATCAGCAAAAAACAAGGGGATAAATAGGAGCCAGACCATAAAATCTGAAATCGCCATGCTCTCAGATTGATTGGATTGAATGACTCTGTTGAGTATTCACAGTAGACTCTCCGCGCCAGGGACCGACCTTGTCAGTTACCACATCAAAAAAGATGTGTAATCAAGGCTGGTACCTCACCCGAGAAAATGAAAAAGCATAAATGCTACCTTCTCGAACGCCAGATTACGCCACGTTAATCGAACCTGTAGATCTGTACTCTTCTATCCGAAACAGTTACTGAAAATGACTTAAGAATTACCCCCATAAACTTATTTCATAAAGAGTCTATACGTACAGAAAACTCATATAAACTGTCTATGCTTATCTGAAATAAAAACTATTCCCTCTCAATCATTTTATTAAGCTCATCTAATTTTGTCATGGTTGCATAGAATGTTTGATATCCATGATCTTCTATCTTACCCGGCGCTCCCCACGTCGGTACATCTTTAATTTTTTTATCTACAGTGTGAAACTGACCTTCATTACTCAGGCTGCTTACATAATTGAAAGCTGCCGCCAGTTGTATTTTCTGAGTTCCAGACAAAGTGCTTATGATGTCACTGAATTGAGTTGGTGTTAGCCCTAAGCGAGCTTGCACCGTAGCACTAATGCTTCGGGTACTTATATACGCTATTCCTTGAGCCTGCATGACAAATGTTGCTAACTTGGTATCTTTGGGCAGATTTTTATAAATACTACTGATATCATTTCCCACTAAAAGCTGGGATATGCGTAAACCGGACACTATGGTAATTCCACTGTTCTGATAGCCACCCTGCCCATCAATTTTTCCATAGGGTTCAGCTTCTACATCGAATCCACCACCGGCTGTACTACTCCACTGGAATATAAACGTATTACCATCTGACAACTTTGATAATACTTCTGCCTGTAAAGATTGAAATTCTGACTGAGCAATAGAAGCACTCTCAATTTCCGCTGTACAATCTTCTTTTTCTGTATTTTGGCAAGTAGCCTTAACAAGCAACTTGGTAACTAAATCTTGTGAATTTTTTTCTAACTTAGTGAGGCTATTTTTAAGATTTTTTATTTTTTCACCAGGATTTCCAGTCACGGGGTAGTCATATTCGATGACTTTCGACTTATCGGTACTTAGACATATCATTGAATATGGCACTCGATAACTACTCGCAACGCAAGGCATTCCTACAGTATCAATAGGAAGTTGGCCATTAATTGCAAGAAAGCGACTTTGAAATGGAATGTCATTAAAATAAGATGAAATACCGCCATCATTTTGAGTCGAGCTAGTCAGTTTATCTACCGCACTTAGATTACTAGAGCAGCCAGTAATAAGTGCAGAAGAAAAACAAAATAAAAACATACATTTCGAAGTCATCACATTACCTCCTCAACAGTACTGACACAAAAATCAATTGCAAGCCATAAAAATATAGTCAGCCATTCAGCATGTGCAAACTTTATTATTATGACTGTATCGATTACATCATGTGCTTCGATTCATCGCTTGAAGATCCGAGTATCTCCATCTCGCCCCTTTGGGCTAAGAGTTGTACTGAATGAAGTTACGCATAACATTAACTCCATAAAAAAGCCGCCCATCGGGCGGCATTTTTATATCAGAGATAACAGGCTGAAAGGAATTACCAGCCGGTCACTTCACGCAGAGCCTTGCCGATATCGGCGAGGGAGCGCACGGTTTTCACGCCGGCATCTTCCAGGGCGGCAAATTTCTCTGCGGCCGTGCCCTTGCCACCGGCGATGATGGCGCCCGCATGACCCATGCGCTTGCCAGCCGGGGCTGTGACACCCGCGATATAGGAGACCACCGGCTTGGTGACGTGGGCCTTGATGTAGGCCGCCGCTTCTTCCTCGGCGCTGCCGCCGATCTCGCCGATCATCACGATGGCTTCGGTCTTGGGATCGTTCTGGAACATCTCCAGAATATCGATGAAGTTGGAGCCCGGGATGGGGTCGCCACCGATACCGACGCAGGTGGACTGGCCGAAGCCCTCGTCCGTGGTCTGCTTGACCGCTTCGTAGGTCAGGGTGCCGGAGCGGGAGACTATACCCACCTTGCCCGGCTTGTGGATGTGGCCCGGCATGATGCCGATCTTGCACTCACCCGGGGTGATGACGCCCGGGCAGTTCGGACCAATCATGCGCACGCCGGTTTCCTGCAGCTTCACCTTGACCTGCAGCATGTCCAGGGTCGGGATGCCTTCGGTGATGGTGACGATGAGCTTGATGCCGGCATCGATGGCTTCCAGGATGGCGTCCTTGCAGAAGGGCGCAGGCACATAGATGACGGAGGCGGTGGCGCCGGTGGCTTCGACCGCGTCACGCACTGTATTGAACACCGGCAGGCCCAGGTGGGTGGTGCCACCCTTGCCTGGCGACACGCCGCCGACCATCTGGGTACCGTAGGCAATGGCCTGTTCGGAGTGGAAGGTACCCTGACCGCCGGTAAAGCCCTGGCAGATCACCTTGGTGTCTTTGTTGATCAGAACGCTCATTATTTGGCCTCCGCTGCTTTAACCACTTGCTGAGCTGCGTCAGTCAGACTCGTTGCGGCGATGATATTGAGGCCACTGTCGGCCAGTTTACGGGCACCCAGTTCGGCATTGTTGCCTTCCAGACGCACCACCACGGGCACCTTGACCCCCACTTCCTTGACCGCACCGATAATGCCTTCCGCGATCATGTCGCAGCGCACTATGCCGCCGAAGATGTTGACCAGCACGGCCTGCACCTTGGTGTCGGAGAGGATGATCTTGAAGGCCTCGGTCACGCGCTCCTTGGTGGCGCCGCCGCCGACGTCCAGGAAGTTGGCCGGTGAGCCGCCGTGCAGGTTGACGATATCCATGGTGCCCATGGCCAGACCGGCGCCGTTGACCATGCAGCCGATGTTGCCATCAAGCGCCACATAGTTCAGCTCCCACTGGGCGGCATGCGCTTCGCGGGGGTCATCCTGGGAGGGGTCATGCATCTCACGCAGCTTGGGCTGACGATAGAGGGCGTTGGCGTCGATGTTGATCTTGCCGTCGAGGCAATGCAGGTTGCCCTGGGCGGTGATCACCAGCGGGTTGATTTCCAGCAGGGCGAAGTCGCAATCCAGGAACATCTGGCCCAGACCCATGAAGATCTTGGTGAACTGCTTGATCTGATCGCCGACCAGACCCAGCTTGAAGGCCAGCTCGCGCGCCTGATAGGCCTGCGGGCCCACCAGCGGATCGATGGCGGCCTTGTGAATCAGTTCCGGGGTTTCGTGGGCGACTTTCTCAATCTCCACGCCACCTTCGGTAGAGGCCATGAAGACCACGCGACGGCTGCCACGATCGACCACGGCGCCCAGATAGAGCTCCTTGGCGATGTCGGTGCAGGATTCCACCAGGATCTTGGTAACCGGCTGACCGTTGGCGTCAGTCTGATAGGTCACCAGGTTCTTGCCGAGCCAGTTCTGGGCAAAGGCGCGGATCTCGTCCTTGCTCTTGGCCAGCTTGACGCCGCCCGCTTTACCGCGGCCACCGGCGTGGACCTGGCACTTGACGACCCAGGTATTGCCGCCAATCTTGTCGGCCGCTTCAGCAGCTTCCTGCGGGGTAGCACAGGCATAACCTTCGGAGACCGGCAGGCCATACTCGGCAAACAGCTTTTTTGCCTGATATTCATGCAGATTCATAGATGCTCTATCCGTGTTGTAGGTATTTCCGTCCGGGGCTCGTGTTTCTCAATCCCCTGTGAATGGGGGCCTGGGCGGCCCCTCGTTATCTTTCTAATTCGCTCAGAATGTCGCTGATTGCCTAGACATCCAGCAACAGACGGGTCGGATCTTCCAGCAGCTCCTTGATGGAGACCAGGAAGCCCACCGACTCGCGACCGTCGACGATGCGGTGATCATAAGAGAGGGCCAGGTACATCATCGGCAGGATCTCGACCTTGCCATCGACCGCCATGGGTCTGTCCTGGATCTTGTGCATCCCCAGGATGGCGCTCTGCGGCGGGTTGATGATGGGGGTGGACATCAGGGAGCCGAACACGCCACCGTTGGTGATGGTGAAGTTGCCGCCGGTCAGTTCGTCCACGGTCAGCTTGCCGTCACGGCCCTTGCCCGCCAGATCCTTGATGGCCTTCTCGATGTCCGCCAGGCTCATGTTGTCGCAATCGCGCAGCACAGGCGTCACCAGCCCGCGCGGGGTGGAGACGGCGATGCTGACGTCGAAGTAGTTGTGGTAGACGATGTCGTCACCGTCCAGCGCCGCGTTCACTTCCGGGTAGCGCTTGAGGGACTCGACGACCGCCTTCACGTAGAAGGACATGAAGCCGAGCTTGATGCCGTGCTTCTTCTCGAAGATCTCGCCGTACTGCTTGCGCAGCTTCATGATGGGCGCCATGTTGATCTCGTTGAAGGTGGTCAGCATGGCGGTGGTGTTTTTGGCTTCCAGCAGACGCTCGGCAATGCGCTTGCGCAGACGGGTCATGGGCACACGCTTCTCGGTGCGACCGACCAGCGGCGCTACCGCAGCCACAGGGGCAGCCGCGACCGGCGCGGCGGCAGGCTTGTTGCCACCCTTGATGAAGGCTTCCACATCTTCCTTGCTGATGCGACCGCCCTTGCCGGTGCCGGTCAGCTTGGTCACGTCGATGGCATGCTCGGCCACCAGGCGGCGCACCGAGGGGCTCAGGCCATCGGCGCCGTCATCGGCCACCGCTTCCACCGGCTTCTCCCTGGTCTCTTCACCGGCCACGGGAGCCGGCTTGAGCATGGCGATCAGCTGGCGGGACAACACTGTCGCCCCTTCCGCTTGCAGGATGTCGCCGAGGACGCCGGCTTCCGGCGCGGGGACTTCCAGCACGACCTTGTCGGTCTCGATGTCGACCAGTACTTCGTCACGGGCAACCAGATCACCCGGTTTCTTGTGCCAGGTGGCGATGGTGGCGTCCGCCACTGATTCCGGCAGGTCCGGTACCTTGATCTCGATAGTCATGTAATCAGTTCCTTGTTACTTCTTGTTCAGGGCTTAGGCCAGAGTAAGGGCGTCTTCCACCAGGGCTTTTTGCTGCTTGGCGTGGACCGACATGTAACCGACGGCCGGCGAGGCCGAGGCCGGGCGACCGGCATAACGCAGACGGGCATGGCTTGGCAGCACGCTGTCATAGTGATGACGGGTGCTGTACCAGGCGCCCTGGTTCTGCGGCTCTTCCTGACACCAGACGAAGTCGGTGACGTGGGCATAGTCGGCCAGAATGGCGCGCACTTCCTCCTCCGGGAAGGGGTAGAGCTGCTCGATCCGCACCAGGGCCACATCGTGCTGCTCGGCCTTGCGACGGGCATCGAGCAGGTCGTAGTAGACCTTGCCGGAGCAGAACACCACGCGCTTGACGCCTTTGGGATCCAGGGCATCGATTTCGCCAATGGCGTTCTGGAAGGTGCCGGTCGCCAGCTCGTCGAGCTTGCTCACCGCCAGCGGGTGGCGCAGCAGGGATTTAGGCGTCATGACGATGAGCGGACGGCGCATCGGGCGCACCACCTGACGGCGCAGCATGTGGAACACTTGCGCCGGGGTGGACGGCACGCACACCTGCATGTTGTGCTGGGCACACATCTGCAGATAGCGCTCGAGACGGGCGGAGGAGTGCTCCGGGCCCTGCCCCTCATAACCGTGGGGTAGCAGCATGGTCAGACCGCACATCCGGCCCCACTTCTGCTCACCGGAGGAGAGGAACTGATCCACCACGACCTGGGCGCAGTTGGCGAAGTCGCCGAACTGGGCTTCCCAGATGGTGAGACCAGCCGGCTCCGCACTGGCGTAGCCATATTCGAACGCCAGTACCGCGTTTTCGGTCAGCACTGAATCGTAAATTTCAAAGGGACCTTGCTCGTCGTGCAAGTTGCACAGCGGAGTGTAGGTACTGGCATCGCTCTGGTTGTGCAGCACGGCGTGGCGGTGGAAGAAGGTGCCACGGCCGGAGTCTTCCCCGGTGAAGCGGATGCGGGAGCCCTTGTCCACCAGGGTGGCGTAGGCCAGGGTCTCGGCAAAGCCCCAGTCCAGCAGCTTGTCGCCGGCGGCCATCAGCCGACGGTCTTCGTAGATCTTCTCGACCTGGCGCTGCAGCACATGGGTGGCCGGGTACTGGCTGATGCGCTCGCCCAGGGATTTCAGGTGATCCATGGGCACAGTGCTGTCATAGCTCATGGCCCAGTCGTGACCGAGATAAGGGGTCCAGTCGACGGAGTGCAGCTCCATCGGACGCCACTCCTTGCTCACCCGCTCGCCCCGATCCAGGGTATCGCGATAGTCATTGACCAGGGTAGTGGCCAGCTCCTGACTGATGCTGCCTTCCGCCACCAGCTGGTCGGCGTAGATCTTGCGCGGGGTCGGGTGCTGTTTGATCTTCTGGTACATCAAGGGCTGGGTCGCACTGGGCTCGTCCGCCTCGTTGTGACCGTGACGACGGTAGCAGACCAGCTCGATCACCACGTCGCGCTTGAAGGTGTTGCGATAATCCAGCGCAATCTGGGTCACCAGCACCACGGCTTCCGGGTCATCCCCGTTGACGTGCAGCACGGGGGCCTGCACCGCCTTGGCGATGTCGGTACAGTATTCGGTGGAGCGCAGGTCACGTTGATAGGAGGTGGTGAAACCTACCTGGTTGTTGATGACGATGCGCACAGTGCCACCGACGCCGTAGGCACGGGTCAGGGACATGTTGAAGGTTTCTGCTACGACACCCTGTCCCGCGATGGCGGAGTCACCGTGGATGGTGATGGGCAGAACGCTGGAGCCATCCTTGTCACCGCGTCTGTCCATGCGGGCACGCACCGAGCCGATGACCACAGGGTTGACGATCTCGAGGTGAGACGGGTTGAACGCCAGCGCCAGGTGGACATTGCCGCCCGGGGTGGCGAAGTCGGAAGAGAAGCCCATGTGGTACTTCACATCCCCTGTGCCCCAGGATTCACCGTGCTTGCCGGCGAACTCGTCGAACAATTCTTGCGCCCGTTTGCCGAGCACGTTGATCAGCACGTTCAGGCGACCACGGTGGGCCATGCCGATGACGGCCTCTTTGCAGCCCTGCTCACCGGCGCGGCGAATAAGCTCCTTGAGCATGGGCACCATGGCATCGCCCCCTTCCAGGGAGAAACGCTTGGCCCCCGGGAACTTGGCGCCCAGGTATTTTTCCAGCCCTTCGGCCGCGGTCAGGCTCTCGAGGAAGCGGGTCTTCTCCTCTGTGCTGTAGTTGCCCGTGGCTTCAATGGATTCAAGACGGTCTTGCAGCCAGCGCTTCTCCTCGGTGGAGGTGATGTGCATGTAGTCTGCACCTATGCTGCCGCAATAGGTTTTCTTCAGCGAGGCATAGAGATCGGAGAGCACCATGGTCTCGCGACCTATGGCGTAGGAGCCCACGTTGAAGGTGGCCTCCATGTCGGCGCCCTGCAGGTTGTGGAAGGCAGGATCCAGTTCGGCAACGGTTTCACGGGTCCAGAGTCCAAGGGGATCCAGATTGGCATTCTGGTGACCACGGAAGCGGAAAGCGTTGATCAGTTGCAGCACGCGCACCTGTTTCGCATCCACTTGCGGATCGGACACGGGGGCACTGTAACGGGAGGGATCCTTGGCCAGACGACGGAAATAATCGCGGACTTGGGAGTGAGGTTGTTCAACCGCATGGCCATTAACCTGGGGCAGCGAGCTAAACAGGCTGCGCCACTCGTCGGCTACGGATTCGGGGTCTTCCAGGAAGGATTCGTACAAATCCTCAATATAGCTTGCATTCGCACCAGCCAGGTGAGATGACTCCAACCAGGCCTTCATCACGCCGTTATGCATTTCTATCCCTTGTACATCTTGTTCACTGCAGCGCAGCTTGTAGGGTTTAAATAGCCATCCAGCCATGGGGTTGGATGGCTATCCAGAGGTCGGGCCTGGCGCGTGACGCCCTGGCCCTGATACTAAACAGCCCGATTGAGCAGCATCGACTTGATCTGACCGATGGCCTTGGTCGGGTTCAAGCCCTTGGGACAGACGTTCACGCAGTTCATGATGCCGTGGCAACGGAACACGCTGAAGGCGTCATCCAGGTTACCCAGTCGTTCGCTGGCGGCGGTGTCGCGGCTGTCGGCCAACCAGCGATAGGCGGCGAGCAGCCCGGCCGGGCCGATGAACTTGTCCGGGTTCCACCAGAAGGAGGGGCAAGAGGTGGAGCAGCAGGCACAGAGAATACACTCGTACAGGCCATCCAGCTTGGCGCGCTCTTCGGGGGATTGCAGGTGCTCACGCACGGGCGGCAATTTCTCATCGTTGATGAGGAAGGGTTTGACCTTCTCCCACTGGGTGTAGAACTGGGTCATGTCGATCACCAGATCGCGGATCACCGGCAGGCCGGGCAAGGGGCGGATAACGACGTTATTGCCCTTCTTCAGCAGATCGGAGAGCGGGGTGATGCAGGCAAGACCGTTCTTGCCATTCATGTTGAGACCGTCTGATCCACAGACCCCTTCGCGGCAGGAGCGGCGGAAGGCGAGCGTGGGATCCAGCTCTTTCAGCTGGATCAGTGCATCGAGCACCATCATGTCGGAACCTTCAGGAATATCAAGACGATATTCCTTCATATAGGGGACGTTATCAACATCCGGATTGTATCTGTAGACAGAGAATGTGACGTTCATGTTGTTTGGCTCCGCAATCGTTAAGTCCGCACCTTGGGGAAGAGAGATGGGAATGCCTCCCACCTCTTCACAGACCGGCACATGCTGCGATAAGCCGACTGTCTGCTCTTCATGGTGCTTGTCTCCGCCATCGGTCAGTAAGTCCGGACCTTGGGTGGGAATGCCTCACGGGTTTTCGGAGACATGTTGACAGCGCGACGGGTCATGGACTCTGTGTCCGGATGATAGAGGCTATGGCACAGCCAGCCCTCATCGTCGCGATCCGGGAAATCGAAGCGGCTGTGGGCACCCCGACTCTCGGTACGGAAGTTGGCCGCCACCGCGGTGGCAAACGCCGTCTCCATCAGGTTGTCCAGCTCCAGGCACTCGATGCGCTGGGTGTTGAACTCCTTGGAGGTGTCGTCCAGACGGGCATTCTTCAGCCGCTCGCGGATACGTTTCAGCTCGGCCAGCCCTTCGGCCATGGCGTCACCTTCACGGAACACGGAGAAGTTGTTCTGCATGCAGGTCTGCAGATCCTTGCGGATCTGGACCGGGTCTTCCCCGTCGCGGTTGTTTTCCCAGCGATTGAAACGGGCCAGCGCGGCGGCCAGATCAGACTCGGAAGCCTCGCGACCATGTTCCATCTCGCCCAGGGTGTTGACCAGATGCATGCCCGCAGCGCGGCCAAACACGATCAGATCCAGCAATGAGTTGCCGCCCAGACGGTTGGCTCCGTGCACGGAGACACAGGCTATCTCGCCCACCGCGAACAGACCGACCACGGGGACGTCGTTACCGTCCTTGTCCTGGGTCAGACACTGGCCATTCACGTTGGTCGGCACGCCGCCCATCATGTAGTGGCAGGTAGGTATGATGGGAATGGGTTCCTTGACCGGATCCACGTGGGCGAAGGTGCGAGAGAGCTCGCAGATGCCAGGCAGACGGGATTCCAGCACCTCTTTGCCGAGGTGATCCAGCTTGAGCTTGATGTGCGGGCCCCAGGGACCGTCACAACCGCGGCCTTCGCGGATCTCGATCATGATGGAACGGGCCACCACGTCGCGACCGGCCAGATCCTTGGCGTTCGGCGCGTAACGCTCCATGAAGCGTTCGCCGTCTTTGTTGAGCAGATAACCGCCTTCACCACGACAGCCTTCGGTCACCAGCACCCCTGCCCCGGCGATGCCGGTCGGGTGGAACTGCCAGAACTCCATGTCCTGCACGCCGACTCCGGCGCGCAGCGCCATGCCGACGCCGTCACCCGTGTTGATATGGGCGTTGGTGGTGGACTGATAGATGCGACCGGCGCCGCCGGTGGCCAGCACGGTGGCCTTGGCCTTGAAGTAGACGACTTCGCCGCTCTCCATGTCGATGGCGGTGCAGCCAACGATGTGGCCGTCCTGGTTTTTCACCAGATCCAGCGCATACCACTCGGAGAAGACGGTGGTCTTGTTCTTGACGTTCTGCTGATAGAGGGTGTGCAGCAAAGCATGACCGGTACGGTCCGCTGCGGCTGCGGTACGGGCTGCCTGCTCGCCACCAAAATTCTTGGACTGGCCGCCAAACGGACGCTGGTAAACGGAGCCGTTGTCGAAGCGGGAGAAGGGCAAGCCCATGTTCTCCAGCTCATAGACGGCCTCGGGGCCCGTCTTGCACATGTATTCGATCGCTTCCTGGTCACCGATATAATCGGAGCCCTTGACGGTGTCATACATGTGCCATTGCCAGTTGTCGTCGTGGGCATTGCCCAGCGCAACCGTGATCCCGCCCTGGGCAGAAACCGTGTGAGAACGGGTCGGGAAGACCTTGGACAACAGAGCGCAGCTCTTGCCGGACTGGGCAATCTGCAGCGCGGCGCGCATGCCGGCACCACCGGCACCGATCACGACCGCATCAAATTCACGAGTTGGAATAGTCACCTTACACCCCCCACAGCACAACGAAGCCGGTCATCAGGTAGACAAACAGCACCACTACCAAGGCAAATTGCAGCGCACCGCGCAGCCCCACCGGCTTGATATAGTCGGTCAGCACCTGCCACAGACCGATCCAGGCGTGGATCAGGACGCACAGCAGTGTCAACAGGGTGAATACCTTGGTGAAGGTTTTGGCGAAGAAGCCGGTCCACACCTCGTAGCTGATGTCATTGAACGCGACAAAGCCAACCAGATAGAGGACGTAAGCCGTCATGATGAGGGCGGTGGCGCGGATCAGGATGTAATCATGAACACCGCTGCGCCCGAATGTTGCAGAATTGGTTACCATACCAGTACTCCCGCCAATACCGCCAAAACCGCGGTGATCACGAAGGCCACACGGGCACTCTGATTACCGGATTCCAGCTCTTCCCAATAGCCCATGTCCATGACCAGATGACGCAGACCGCCCACAATGTGGTAAGCCAGCGCAGTCAGGATCCCCCACAACACGAATTTGACCAGGAAGTTGTCCATGATGGACACCACGGTTTCAAATCCTTCGGGAGAGGCGAGTGAAGTACCAAGCATCCACAGCAAGATAGAGAGCGCCACAAAGGTGATCACCCCTGAGACACGATGCAAGATGGAAGCGATGGCGGTGACAGGAAAGCTGATCGTCTGTAGGTCGAGGTTTACAGGTCTCTGTTTATTTTTCACGGCTTTGCCCACTCAGCTCCATTGAGCACGTTAGTTATTGTTTTTACACGCTTATGAGGGCACGGAGTGGCATTTGTTAGGTTTTTGTTACCAAAACAACTCAAAAAAGCCAAAAACAACATTTTCAATATCGCATCCGACTTTGCGCAAGCGTTTCAAACACCGACAGCCATCACCCACGAGGCGCAGTATATCGGCGGGCTTAACCAATGACAATCAATTAGCTACAAAGAAAACCCAAAACCGTAAACCAGATCTCACAACTCATTTAACAACTCATTAATGATCATCCAGAAAAATTGACAGCGCCCCTGAACTCTGTTTCAAATAAGGCGCTCCAGCCGCCCTGGTACGGGTCAGAACCTTTGCCAGCGTCATCAAACTCGTAATAAAGTAGAGCTGGAATCAAATTATAAAAGAGCAAAGGAGACGTGCTATGGCTGATAAGATAGCCACCCTACATCTGCCCGGTAAAGACCCGGTAGAACTACCGATCCTGTCAGGGACTGTCGGACCCGACGTGATCGACGTCAGAAAATTGGGCGCGCAAGGGTACTTCACCTTTGACCCCGGTTTTATGGCCACCGGTGCTTGTAAATCATCCATTACCTACATCGATGGCGATCAGGGTGTCTTGCTGCACCGTGGTTACCCCATCGCCCAGTTGGCCACTCAGGCCAGCTACCTCGAAGTCTGCTATATCCTGCTGTACGGCGAGGCGCCCACCAAGGCGCAGTACACAGAGTTTGAACGTCTGGTCACCCGCCATACCATGGTGCACGAGCAGATCGCCTTCTTCTTCCGCGGCTTCCGTCGTGACTCCCACCCCATGGCAATCATGTGTGGCGTGGTCAGTGCGCTGTCCGCCTTCTATCACGATGCGCTCGACATCAACAACGAAGAGCACCGCGAGATCTGTGCCTTCCGTCTGCTCTCCAAGATGCCGACCCTGGCCGCCATGTGCTACAAGTACTCCATCGGTCAGCCGTTCATGCAGCCGCGCAATGCCCTCTCCTATGCCGGCAACTTCCTGCACATGATGTTTGGCGTGCCGACCGAAGAGTACAAGGTCAACCCCATAGTCGAACGCGCCATGGATCGCATCTTCACCCTGCATGCGGATCACGAGCAGAACGCCTCCACCTCCACAGTGCGTCTGGCCGGCTCCTCCGGTGCCAACCCGTTTGCCTGCATCGCCGCCGGGATCGCCTCCCTGTGGGGACCGGCTCATGGCGGTGCCAACGAAGCCTGCCTCAAGATGCTCGAAGAGATAGGCTCAGTGGAGCGCATCCCCGAGTTCATCGGCCGCGCCAAGGACAAGAACGATCCCTTCCGTCTGATGGGCTTCGGTCACCGGGTCTACAAAAACCACGATCCCCGTGCCACCGTGATGCGCGAAACCTGCCACGAGGTACTGACCGAGTTGCAGATCAAGGATCCGCTGCTGGATGTGGCCATGGAGCTCGAGCGCATCGCGCTGTCGGACCCCTACTTCATCGAGAAGAAGCTCTACCCGAACGTGGACTTCTACTCCGGCATCATCATGAAGGCCATCGGCATTCCCATGTCCATGTTCACCGTGATCTTCGCCATTTCCCGCACCATCGGCTGGATCGCCCACTGGAACGAGATGCACTCGGACCCGGATCAGAAGATCGGCCGTCCGCGTCAGCTCTACACCGGCCTGGCCCAACGAGAATTCACCCCGCTCGATCAGCGTTGATGCGCTGAGTCGACACGGTTTGTTACCAAGGCGGTCATTGACCGCCTTTTTATTTGCCGCTCTAATGCCCCCTTTCGATCAGAAGGAGTCCATTATGAGACCATTGTTCATCAGCGCCGCCCTGCTGCTCAGCGCCTGTCAGAGCGCACCGACCCCATCACAGGGGGAAACCCTCTACATCAACAGCCAACTGGTCGACTGCATCGGTGTCGGCCCCATGCAGTGCATGCAGGTTCGCAGCGACGAGCAGCAAGCCTGGACTCTCTTTTATCAGCAGATAGAAGGCTTCCAGTTTGAACCCGGCTACCAGTACCAGCTGGCCGTCAGCAAGGAGCAACTCACCGACGTGCCGGCGGATGCCCCTTCCCTGCGTTATCGCCTGATCAAGCTGGTCAGCAAGCAGGCCGCTCGTTAAGACGCCGGCCATGAAAGGCATCATTTGGAAATGATTGTTCAGTTCATGGCCGCATTCTGGTACGCTGGCTGACGCACACATTATTTAATCAGCGTACCCAGGCAGCGATGCCCCATGACTATGATCCAGATCCGCACTACCCGGGCCAATGACTGGCCCACCATCATGGCCATTCAGGATGAGTGTTATCACCAGCTGGATCCTGAACCCCTCGAGGTCATGAGCAACAAGGCCGAACTGGCCCCCGACTGCTGTTGGGTGGCCGAATACCAGGGCAAGGTACTGGGTTACCTGCTCTGCCATCCCTGGCGCGCCCATCAGCCCCCCTCCCTCTCGGTACCCATGCAGACGCTGGCGGGGAACGACGAGTTCTATCTGCACGATCTGGCCGTGTCAGCGCAGGCGCGCGGCAAGGGCATAGGCCAGCGGCTGCTGGAGACAGCCCTCGCCTTCGCCAGCGACGAGGGTTACGAGCATGCCGGACTGGTGGCGGTGCAGGATGCCCCAGCCTTCTGGCGCAAGCAGGGCTTTGTACCCGCCAGGACCCCCAAATCGTTGGACGAGTACGGTGAGGGCGCCGTCTATATGCGGCTGCCCTTGACCGACCCCGCCTGAGGGTCACCCGATTGTCAATAAAAAAGGCGCCTTGCGGCGCCTTTTTTCACATCATCGACTCATCAAGCCTTGAACTTGCTGAATACCAGGGAGGCGTTGGTACCGCCAAAGCCGAAGCTGTTGGACATGATGGTATTGAGATCGGCCGCTTCGTACTCGCGTACTATGGGCAGACCTTCAGCCTTCTCGTCCAGGGTTTCGATGTTGATGCTGGGGGCGATAAAGCCATGCTCCATCATCAGCAGGGAGTAGACAGCTTCATGCACGCCGGCAGCGCCCAGCGCATGGCCAGTCATCGCCTTGGTGGCGGAGATCTTGGGACCCTTGGTGCCAAACAGAGTCTGGATGGCTTCCAGCTCCTTGGTGTCACCGACCGGGGTAGAGGTGCCGTGGGTGTTGATGTAATCCACCTTGCCAACGCCCTGCATCGCCATCTTCATGCAACGCACGGCGCCTTCACCGCTCGGGGCGACCATGTCGTAGCCATCGGAGGTGGCACCGTAACCGGTCAGCTCGGCATAGATGTGAGCACCACGGGCCAGGGCATGTTCCAGCTCCTCGACCACCAGGATGCCGCCGCCACCTGAGATGACGAAACCATCGCGGTCGGCGTCATAGGTCCGGGACGCTTTTTCCGGGGTGTCGTTGTACTTGGTGGACAAGGCGCCCATGGCGTCGAACTGTATGGTGGAGGACCAGTCCAGCTCTTCACCGCCGCCGGCGAAGACCACGTCCTGCTTGCCCAGCTGGATCAGTTCCATGGCGTGACCGATGCAGTGAGCAGAGGTGGCGCAAGCGGAACTGATGGAGTAGTTCACACCCTTGATCTTGAACGGCGTGGCCAGGCAAGCGGAGGTGGTGGAAGACATGGTGCGCGGCACCATGTAAGGGCCCACCCGCTTGACGCCTTTCTCGCGGGCAATGTCGCAAGACTCGGAGGTGTTCTTGCCGGAGGCACCACCGGAACCGACTACCAGGCCGGTACGCTCGTTGGAGACCTGATCTTCCGGCAGACCGGCATCTTCGATGGCCTGTTGCATGGAGAGATAGGCATAGGCCGCAGCGTCACCCATGAAACGCATGACTTTACGGTCGATCAGTTCAGACGGCTCGAGTTTGATGTTACCCCAGACACGGCTACGCAGGTTGTGCTGCTCGAACTGCTCGGAATAGGTGATGCCGGATTTACCTGCTTTCAGGGAGGCCAGCACTTCTTCCTTGTTGTTGCCGATACTGGAGATGACGCCGATACCGGTGATCACTGCTCTTCTCATTAATTCATCTCGTCTGGAAAAACTGGCGCCAAGTCTACCCGCTTTCGGCTGCCAAACTGGTCTGCTTTCACGTAGAATGCCCGCGTTCTTATGACGCGAGCAGAGGAAAACGTGAGTCAAACATCCTTACATCATGCCCGATTGGACTGGAATGAAGCGGGAACTCCAGTCTCCAGTGACTTCGGGGATGTGTACTTTTCCAATGATAACGGTCTAAGTGAAACCCGCTACGTCTTTTTGCAGCAAAATCGGTTGCCAGCGCGATTTTCGCACCACGATAGTGACAGTTTCGTGGTAGGTGAAACAGGTTTCGGCACAGGCCTTAACTTTCTGGCGACAATGGCCGCCTTCCTGGAACAGGCGCCCCAAACCGGCAACGGCTCGCGCCTGCACTTCATCAGTTTCGAGAAATACCCCCTCACCCAGCGCGATCTGAGCAAGGCGCTGGCGGCCTGGCCCGAGCTCGCTCCCTTGAGCCAGAATCTCATCGCCCAGTGGCCGCTGCCGGTCCAAGGCTGCCATCGCCTGCAGTTTGCCAACGGCCGCATCCGGCTCGATCTCTGGTTTGGCGACATCAAGGAGATGTTGCCGCAAGTCCCCCATCAGGAGTGCGGGCTGGTGGATGCCTGGTATCTGGACGGCTTCTCCCCCGCCAAGAACCCCGAGATGTGGACGCAAGCGTTGTTCGATGGCCTGGCCCGTCTCGCTCGCCCCGACGCCTCTATTGCCACCTTTACCTGCGCCGGCTTCGTGCGCCGCGGCCTGATTGCCGCAGGCTTTGCCATGAAGAAGGTCAAGGGCCACGGCAGCAAGCGGGAGATGCTGATAGGGGATCGCACCGACAAGCAACCGGTGCAGACCATAGCCCCCTGGTATGCCCGCCCCGCCAGCCCGGACGGCGAGGTGCTGATCATAGGTGGCGGCATAGCCTCGGCCATGACGGCGCTCTCGCTGGTGGAGCGGGGCCGCAGGGTGACGCTCCTGTGCGAAGGCCGCGAGCCCGCCACCGGTGCCTCCGGCAACCGGCAGGGCGCCCTCTATCCCTTGCTCAATGGCGAGCACGATGCGCTGTCGCGCTTCTATTCGCTGGCCTTTGGCTATGCGCGCCAGCGGCTGCTGGCCCTGGCCGAGCGCCACCCCATCGCCTTCGATCTGTGCGGCGTGGTACAGCTCGGCTATGACGACAAATCCAGCGCCAAGCTGGCCAAGATGAGTCAGGGCCCCTTCCCCCCCGAGCTGATGCACTCCCTTTCTGCCACAGAGGCCGAACAGATCGCGGGCCTGCCCAGCGGCCATGGTGGCGTCAGCTATCCGCTGGGGGGCTGGCTCTGTCCGGCCGATCTCACCCGCGCGGCCATCAGGGAGGCGCAGGCCAGCGGCCTGCTGCAGGTGGAATATGACACCCCCATCACGACCATCGATGAGCGAGCGGATGGCTGGCGGGTGGAGAGCGACACCGGCCGCCACTGGCAGGCTCCCACGCTGGTGGTAGCCGCCGGTCACCAGTTGCCCGCCCTGCTGCCCTTTGCCGAGCTGCCGCTCTATCCGGTGCGCGGCCAGGTGAGCCATGTGCCGACCACGGCCAGTTTGAGCCGGCTCAAGACGGTGCTCTGTTACGATGGCTACCTCACCCCCGCGCACAACCACCAGCACTGCATCGGCGCCAGCTACGGCCGCAACCAGAACAGCCTCGAGTTTCGCGCAGAAGAACAGCAGCAGAACCAGACCAGGCTGCAAGCCTGCCTGCCGGATCAGATCTGGCCAGCCGAAGTGGATATCAGTGGCAATGAGGCGCGGGTGGGTGTGCGCTGCGCCAGTCGGGATCACCTGCCGGTGGTGGGGCCAATCGCCAGATTGGCAAACCTGGCGGATCACTACGCCCAGCTTCAGCGTGATCAGCAAAACGCAGCACCACTGCCGCTGCACCCCGGCCTCTATGTGCTGGGGGCGCTCGGCTCACGGGGCCTCTGCTCGGCACCACTATGTGGTGAGCTGCTCGCCAGCGAGATCTGTGGCGATCCACTACCGCTATCTGCCGATCTGCTGGAGGCGCTCCATCCGGCGCGCTACTGGGTGCGCAAGCTGCTCAAGGGCAAACCCCTCAACTGACCGCCAGCCCCGGTTGGCGGTTCCAGTCCAATAAAAACGGGCTCCCTGATGGGAGCCCGTTTTTATCTCAGTCAACAGCGACCGATGCGCTAGATGCCCTTGGGCCAGATCAGCCCCAATTTGCGGCCGTGATCCGTCTGCTGCTGCAACCGGGTGAAACGCTCGCGCGAGCTGGCCAACACCCCCTGCCCCTGTTGCCAGGCCTGATATTGCAGGGCGGCGCAATCGCGCTCCACCGGCAGTTGTGCCAGCTGGATGCCAAGCTGGCTGACGCTCTCCAGCAAGATGTCCTTGTGACGGCTCTCATAGTCGAACATGGCGGCCACCAGCTTGTCCCACTTCTGGCGCTCGGCGGCGGAGGCCCTGGCCTTGTCCATCCAGTTCGGCACCATCACCTTGATCCGGGTGGTGACCCTGACCTGCTCCAGCGCGCAGCGGTCGGCCTCGGGGCGAGTCTGCAACTGCCAGGAAAGTTGGTAGCTGGCCATGCCGATATGGCCTCTGGCCTGGGTTTGTCCCTGCTTTGCTATCTGGCGGGCCACGCTGACCACATCCGGTCCAAAAACCCGGTAAAACTGGAAATCAACCTTGATGTCAGGCGCAACCTTGATGCCGGAATAACGGGAACTTTCGGCCCCTGCCGCGGCGGCATACAACAAGGCTGCCACCATGAAAACTTTGCTGACCATTCCCATTTCTGCTGCCTTGACCTCGTTGATGACCGGGGTGTTATTTTAATTAATAATCAACGTATTAATACTCGAAGCAGGAGATTAACCGCGATCCCCGCGACTGTCACCTACTCCCGTCACAAAGCCTAAGTGTCAGGTTGA
Source organism: Aeromonas sp. MR7 (assembly GCF_963899385.1). NCBI lineage: Bacteria > Pseudomonadati > Pseudomonadota > Gammaproteobacteria > Aeromonadales > Aeromonadaceae > Aeromonas > Aeromonas sp. MR7. The sequence goes on along the minus strand of NZ_CAWQXH010000050.1, from coordinate 120,591 downwards.
CAAGTCGCAACCCCGCGCCTTCATTGATTTGCAAGCAAGATCACAAGTGATGATGGACATCATGGTGGCTTACCCCTTATTGGATAATAATCACCGAGTTTTATGTCGATACAGTTCGGGATTGGCCAGATTAACCTCCAAGTTGACGCCAAAAATGTATCCACCTTCATTTCGTACTCAGGAACTCACTCTATGATGGAACTCCTTATTGGCACCCTGGTCACCCTGGCCGTGGGTCGCTACATCTTCAAGGGCTACTCGGCCACCGGGGTGTTGCTCAGCGGCGGTCTGCTGCTGCTGACCATTACCGCCCTGATGGGCAAGGCCGTACTGCCTGCCAGCGTCACCTCCACCGGTCACGTGGCCACCGATGTCTTTGAATATGTGCGCTTCCTGCTGGTGGATCGTGGCGGTGGCCTTGGCATGCTGATCATGGTGTTGTGCGGCTTCGCCGGCTACATGAGCCACATAGGCGCCAACACCATCTTGGTGAAGCTGGCCAGCAAGCCGCTCGGCATCATCAAGTCCCCCTACATATTGCTGGTCGCCGCCTATCTGGTGGCCTGTGCCATGTCGCTGGCGGTGAGCTCCGCCACCGGCCTCGGCGTGCTGCTGATGGCCACCCTGTTCCCGCTGATGGTCAACATGGGGATCTCCCGTGGCGCGGCGGCGGCGGTGTGCGCCTCCCCGGCCGCCATCATACTGGCGCCCACCTCGGGGGATGTGGTGATGGCCGCCCAGGCCGCCAACATGGAGCTGCTCGACTTTGCCTTCAAGCTGACCCTGCCCATCTCGCTGGTAGCCATCGCCGCCATGGCGGTGACCCACTTCTTCTGGCAGCGCTATCTGGACCAGAAATCGGGCGAGCACAACGAGCCTGTCGCCCCGAGCGATCTCATCACCGATGCCCCCGGCTTCTACGCCATACTGCCGTTCACCCCCATCATAGGCGTGCTGCTGTTTGATGGAAAACTGGGCCCCAAGCTCGACATCGTCACCATCATCGTCATCTGTCTGGTGCTGGCCGCCCTGCTGGAGCTGGTGCGCAAGCGCAATGGCAAGGAGTTGCTCGACGGTCTGCAGGTGTGCTGGCGCAGCATGGCTGACGCCTTCGCCGGCGTGGTCATGCTGCTGGTGGGTGCCGGTGTGTTTGCCCAGGGTCTGATGGGGCTCGGCTTCATCGCAAACCTCCTGGATCTGGCCCAAAGCTTTGGCACCGGCGGCATTGTCATCATGCTGGTTCTGGTAGTCATCACCACCCTGGCCGCCTTTACCACGGGTTCGGGCAACGCCCCCTTCTACGCCTTCGTGGAGCTTATTCCCCATCTGGCCACCAGTCTGGGCGTCAATCCCGCCTACCTGGTCATCCCCATGCTGCAGGCTTCCAACCTGGGTCGCACCATATCCCCGGTCTCCGGCGTGGTGGTCGCCTGTGCGGGCATGGGCAACCTCTCCCCGTTCGAGGTGGTCAAGCGCACCTCGGTGCCGGTCGCCGTCGGCCTGGTGGTGGTGATCCTCGCCACCCAGATCATGGTCCCCGCCTGACATTCGACCTGAATCAGCGGGGGGCCTGACCCGGGCCCCCACCTGATCTGGCGATTGTCTCACCAGCCCGGCGTCCTGCCGGGCTGGTATCTTCCCCCGAGCTTGGAGTAGACTCTGTGCTCTTTTTTCTCTAAGGAGGACCGAGATGAGTATTACGGTTCAACTTGCCCATTTCAGTGACTGCCACTCCCATTTCGATGGCGCCCCCATGCGCTTCTCCCCCGTTGGCGAGTCCGAATGGCGCACTCAGTGTGGCGGCTATGCCCGCATCCTTTCCCGACTCACCGCCCTGCGCCAGCAGGCAGACGCGGCGGGTCAGACCTGTCTGTTCCTGCACGGCGGTGATACCTTCCAGGGTTCGCTCTATTTCAACCGTTTCAAGGGGCGCGCCAACGCAGATCTGCTGAGCCTGCTGCGACCGGATGCCATGGTGATCGGCAATCACGAGTTCGATCTGGGCAACGGCCCTCTGGTGGAGTTTTTGCGCCAGCTCGACTTCCCTGTGCTGGCCGCCAACCTGGACAGCAGTCAGGAACCGGCCGATGCCCCGTTGCGGCTGAGGGGTCTGCCCATGCTGCATGATGCCAGCCGCCCCTGGCACAAGCGCATCATAGACGGCGTGCCCTTCGCCCTGCTCGGTATCACGCTGCCGCAGATGGCCGCCATCGCCAACCCGGATGCCTATACCCATTTTCACGGCATAGAGGAGACCCTGGTTGCTGCGCTGGCGGAGATCAAGGCCGAAGGCATTCACCACATCATCTTGCTGAGCCACCTGGGGCTGGAGCAGGACAAGCGTCTGGCGGCCCGCTTTCCCGAACTCAGCCTCATCATAGGCGGCCACACCCACAGTCAGCTGGGGGATCTGGCGCCACTCGGGCTCGAGAGCGACGGCAGCTATCCGCTGATGGTGAACGAGGTGGCGATATTGCACGCGGCCCACAGCGCGCTCTGTCTCGGGGTGTGCGAGCTGGAATTTGACGCCCGTGGCCGGGTGCAACGCAGTCAGGGCCGGCTGGAGTGGCTGCCCTGGCAACCCTGGCCGTTTGCCTCTGTGCCGCCGGCCGGACTGCACTTCTGCGAACCGGCTCCCGCACTTGAGCTGCATCTGGCCAAGCGCTATCGGCCCGAACTCGAGACCATGACCCAGCGCATCGTGACCCGGCTCGCCGGGCCGCTGCACCATCAGCGCCTGCCCGATGCCAATTTGCCCGCCGGCAGCCAGGTTGCCCCCCTGGTGGCCCACGCCATGCTGACCGGCGCCCGCGAGCAGGTCGGTCAGGTGGACTTCGCCCTGCACAACGCCGGGGGCGTGCGCTGCTCCCTCGAACCCGGCCCCTTGAGCGAGGCGGACATCGCCGGTCGCCTGCTGCCCTTTGCCATTCCGCTCACCCTCTATCGGGTGCACGGCCATGAGCTGGCCGAGGCGCTGGAGGGGGCCATCAACAACGCCACCAACAACGGCGTGACGGGCAACGGCAGCGGCAGCTTTCCTTATACTGCCGGGGTCCGTTTCAGCTACCAGGCAGACAAGCCCAAGGGGGCCAGGATCACCCGGCTGGAGTGGGAGGCGAGCCCAGGTCAGTGGCAGCCGGTCGAGGCAGATGCCATCTATCGTGGCGTCTCAAGCGCCTATACCGCCTCCGGCAAGGAGGGCTACACGGCGCTGGCCCGCACCCTGACCCAGCACAATCAGGAGCTCGGCATCACGCTGGCGGATGCCTTCATCCGCTGGGCCCGCTATCTGCCCGAGCTGAGTGCCATGCCGCCGCTGCTGGCGTATCAGGGCCCAGGCGTCGTGTCTTGACCCCTGGGGGACTCAGGCCACAGCTTCTGCCACATTTGTCATGAAAAAGTGCCGCTTTCTTGCCAGAAGGCGGCACTTTTGCAAATTATTTCAAGCACATCTCCCTCGCCCATTGCATAGCGCAGTCAGGCTCGGCAAGATAGGCCCGCTTTCGAGACTTCCCAGCAGGAACAGGTCACCCATGAATCATGCCATCCGTTTTACCCCTCCTCGTGTCAATCCGGGCCTGCGGCCCTTGGTGATCCTGCTCACCGGCCTGCTGGCCTTGCTGTTCTGCCTGCGCAACCCGCTGTTTCATGACATGGCTCCCGGCTTCGATGCGTCCTTGTTCGCTGTGATGGGCAAGATGTGGAGTGAGGGGGGTGTGCTCTATCGGGACATGATCGACATCAAGGGCCCCATGATCTTCGCCCTCGATGCACTCGGCTACAACCTGGCTGGCTTCTTCGGGATCTGGCTGCTGGAGTGGGCGCTCTGCTGGCTCGGTCTGCTGGCCAGCTGGCAGGCATTCGGCCAGCTCGGCCTCTCCCTGCGCGCCCGCCTCGGCACCATGCTGGCGGTGCTGGCGCTCTACAGCACCCGTTATTACTACGGCAACATGACCGAGGACTGGACCTTCCATCTGGCCCTCCTCGCCCAGTGGGCCTTCATCACCATGCTGCTGGACAAGCGCTTCAGCTGGGGACCGGCTCTGGTGGCGGCGCTGACCTTCGCCATCGTGGCCTGGATGCGCACCAACAACGGCGCCTTCTGGGGCGCCTGGTATCTGGTGCTGTTCTGCCACTGGTGCCTGCGCGAACAGTGGCGCTGCGCCTTCGCCCTGCTCTTCTCCAGCCTGCTGGGGCTGACCCTGATAGGCGGCCCCCTGTTCGCCTACTTCCAGCACCACAGCCTGCTGGCCGAATTCAAGTATTACGCCTTCGACATCTTCTTCGAGGGCAGCTACGGCAACGGCTTCTCGCCGGATGTGGGCAGCGTCGGCCTGCTGCGTACCGGCCTCATCATGCTGCTGCCCGCCTTCATCGTACTCATGATGGGCCGGCGACAGGAGTGGTATCTGCCCGCCCTGTGCGCCACCCTGTTCGGCGTGGTGTTTACCCTGGTCGCCAACTCCGTCTCCGGCCATGTGTTCGATCACTACGATGTGCTCTATCTGCCGCTGGCCCTGCTGCCGCTGGCCTGCCTGCTGGATCGCAGCGAACAGCAGGCCGATGGCCTCGGCCTGCTCTGCATCTCGCTGGTGGTACTGACCGCCAGCTGGCTGCTGGCCCAGCAGCTCGGTTACGGCTGGAGCACCAAGGAGTGGTCGCTGGAGCGGGTGCGGGAAGTGCTCGGCAACAGCCTGTTGTGGGCCCTGCCCGTGCTGATCCTGGTGCCCCTGTGGCGTGCCTGGGATGTGCGCAGTGCCACCCCCTGGCTCGCCTCGCTGGCCATGCTGGCCCTGCTGCTCAACAACGCCTGGGAAGGCAGCCTGAAGGGCAGGCCGTTCAACCCGCCGGCCCAGGTACGGGTCGATCGGATCAAGGCCGAAACCGGCCCGACCGACAAGATCTGGGTCGATGGCATACAGCCGCAATATTATCTGTGGACCGATCGCCAGCCGGCCTCCGCCTATCTCTTCTTTGCCAACGTCAATCCGCCCTACGACGTGCGTGAACGTGTGCTGGCCGACATCAAACGCCAGAGTCCCAAGTTCATCATCGCCAAGCCGGAACGGATTGCCGACGAGCTGAAAAAACCGAGTTCCCCTTCCAGCCTCGCCTTCTATCAATATCTGGTGAGCCAGTATGAAGAGGTGGACCCGGGCCTCTATCGCAGGCGCTGATCCCGCACCATCGCCAGCCAGGGCCGTCATTGATCACAGTGACGGCCCTTTTGCTTGGACGAACACACGCAGGGAAGGGAGCAAGCCCTACCCAAGCCGAGACAGGATGACTACAATGGCGCTCTTTTTTGATATGACGAGTGACAAACCATGGTGGAACTGACCTATCTCGGGGGCTACCCGGACCCGCTCAAGGCCCAGGTACAACAGCTGATCGCGGCCGGCAAGCTGGGCGACATGCTGGAGAAACGCTACCCGGACAGCCACCTGATCCAGAGTGACAAGGCGCTGCTGGGTTACGCCATGGAGTTGAAGAACCGCTATCTGAAAAGCTCGGCGCCGCTGTCCAAGGTGATCTTCGATGGCAAGATCAACGTGATCAAGGATGCCCTCGGCCTGCATACCTATGTCAGCCGGGTGCAGGGCAACAAGCTCAAGGCCAAGAACGAGATCCGCATCGCAGCCCTGTTCAAGGAGGCTCACCCCGCCTTTTTGAAGATGATAGTGGTGCACGAACTGGCCCACCTGAAGGAGAAGGATCACAACAAGGCCTTCTACCAGCTCTGTCAGCACATGGAGCCGGACTATCATCAACTGGAGTTTGATCTCAGGCTCTGGCTCACTTGGCGCGATCTTGAGCGTGCCGCACGCTGACCGACTGCCGTTTCAAGGAGGAAACATGATCCCGTTGCGCCATCAGCTGCCGCCCCCTGCCCGCGCACTCAAGGGCTGCTTGATGGGCGTGTGGAGCCTGATGATGCTGCTCCCGTCGCTTTCCCTGCACGCCGCCGAACGCTGGCAGAGCGATGCCTATCTGACTCAGAGCTTCTTCGAAGTCGCCATGAAACGGGAATATGGCCGCGAGCAGGGTGTGCGCTTCTCCCGCTGGCAGCAGCCCATCCGTCTCAGGCTCATCAACGAATTTGGTGACAAGCCGCTGCAGGCCGAGGTGGTCAAGATCCAGAGCCAGCATCTGGCCAGTATCATAGGTCGCCCCATCACGCTGGTGAACGACAAAGCCAACATCACGCTGATCATGACCCAGCGCTCGCAAATGGCGAGCTGGGCCAGCCGTACCATGGGCCAGGATGCCTCCATCAAGACGGCGCTCAAGGAGGGACTGTGCATGGCCAATTTCGCCACCAATACCCGCCATGAGATAGCCCGCGCCACCATCATCATTCCGGTTGATTACAGCCGGGCCAAAGGGCGTTTTCTCGATTGCGTGGTGGAGGAGCTCACCCAAGTGATGGGGCTGCCCAACGACTCGGACAAGGTATTTCCCTCCATTTTCAACGACAACAGCATCGACAGCTTCCCGACTGGACTCGACTATGTGCTGCTCAAGCTCGCCTACCACCCCGCCCTGCAGGCCGGCATGACGGCCAGTGAAATGCGCGCCGCCCTGCCCGAAGCCCTCAAGGCGCTACGCGCCCAGGGCGAGATAGCCCAGGCCGACCAGCGAGTTCAGGTTAACAGCCTCAAGCGCTGGGCCGGGTTGTAAGGCGCAGGCCCCACTTTCCTGCACGCAGTGAACAGGCCAATCCCCCGAGTAATCAGAAACGAAAAACGCAGCCCGAAGCTGCGTTTTCCTGATCTGGATTGAGTCTTGCTGGCGCCTGCCACGGCTCACGCGGCTACCAGCGAGCCTCAGGAGGCGGCGTTTTCCGGCATCCAGCTGTCGGCATTCTCCCACACCTCCTGCACCATAGCCTCCGCCAGCTCTTTGTCTTCCTTGCTGGCCCGGCTGACCGTCATCGCCATGGCGCCGCCCGGCGCGACCCGCACATGCAGGTCTGGGAATTTCTCGCCCAACTGCTTGAGCAACTCCTGACGCAGTGCCTCCATGGTAGTGGTAGGGATCTGATGTTTCTTGTCGATGATGATTTCCAGACGCATAGGATAAGTCTCCATGATTTATGACTGTATTTTTATACAGTAAAAATCAAAAGTAAAGGGGGCATTATCTGCTTCCCCAGACAGGCCTTCAATCAAAGTCGCAGCGACGCGGCAGATAACCAGGTTTCACTGCTCACAGGTTGTGCACACCAGCCGGTTTTTCCTCTATGCCGGCCTGGGCTCTCGCTGTCATTCCAAAAAATTGTTGATATTCATTCTCAACAGGAGCATGATTTAATTGTTATAAGATAACATACCAATTAATTGAGCGAGTATCATGCGTCCCGACATACACCCCGAATACCGCAAGGTTCTGTTTCACGACCTGACAGGCAACACCTATTTTCTGGTGGGTTCCACCCTCAAGACAGATCGCACCAAATTGTGGGAAGACGGCAAGACCTATCCCTATGTGACCCTGGATGTCTCCAGCGCCTCGCACCCCTTCTACACCGGCAAGCAGAAGCAAGTCAGCAAGGAAGGTCAGGTCGCCCGCTTCGGTCAGCGTTTTGGCCAATTCTTCAACAAAGGAAAAGACAAGTCATGAAAGTGCTCTCCTCCCTGAAATCAGCCAAGTCGCGCCACCCGGATTGCCAGATTGTCCGCCGCCGCGGCAAGCTGTTTGTGATCTGCAAGAGCAACCCCAGGTTCAAGGCTCGCCAGCGCTGAAGGCTGCCGCACCATAGACAACCCGGGCCCTCTCGCGAAGGCCCGGGTCTTTTTTAACCTTCATTACTCTGGCATCAGGCCGAATCTGCCGCTGTTGAAGTCATCGATGGCCTGCACTATCTCTTCATGGCTGTTCATCACGAAGGGACCGTGACCCACTATGGGCTCCTCGATGGGCTCACCGCTAAGCAGCAGCACCACAGCCTCGCTGTTTGCCTCGATCATGACCTGCCGCCCCGCCCGGTCCAGCACCACCATCTGCGCCTCCCGGGCGATGGTGCTGCCGTTGACCTGTACGGTCCCCTTCAACACGACGAGCGCGCCGGTCCAGCCTTCCGGCAAGGTTAGGGTGCTGCTGCCGCCCTGCACCAGGCGCAGATCCCAGACATGCAGGGGGCTGAAAGTACGGGCCGGGCCACTGTGCCCATCAAATTCCCCGGCGATGACCCGCACTGTGCCTGCGCCCTTGGCCAGCGCCACCGTTGGAATGTCGCGACCGAAGATGGCCTGATAGCCAGGCGGCGTCATCTTGTGCTGGCTGGGCAGGTTCACCCACAGCTGCACCATCTCAAGCTCACCGCCCGACTCGCTGAAGGCCGGTGCGTGAAACTCCTCGTGCAAAATACCGGCGCCGGCGGTCATCCACTGCACATCGCCTGGGCCAATCACGCCGCCCTGACCGGTCGAATCCCGGTGCGCCACCTCCCCCTTGTAGACGATGGTCACCGTCTCGAAGCCGCGATGGGGATGCTGACCCACGCCGCGCGGCTGGGTGCTCGGCATGAAATTGGCCGGGCCGGCATAGTCGAGCAGCAGGAAGGGGCTCAGTTGCTTGCCGTGGCTGCTGTATGAGAAGAGGGAGCGAACGGGAAAGCCGTCGCCAACCCAGTGAGGACGCGGTGCGCTGTAGACGCCGAGGATCTTTTTCATCTGTAGCTCCTGAATTATCCGGTGGATTTCATCGTTGGAGACAGCTTAGTTTCGAGACTAATCCATGGGTAGACTGCTAAATTGAGCATCAGCGTCCTATTTTTGGAACGATAAGAGCACCCTATGCAGGATCTGAACGATCTCTACTACTTCGTCCAGGCGGTGGACCACGGCGGATTTGCCTCCGCCGGACGGGCCATCGGCATGCCGAAATCCCGGCTCAGCCGCCGTATCGCACTGCTCGAAGAGCGGCTCGGCGTGCGCCTGATCCAGCGCTCGACCCGCCAGTTTGCGGTGACCGAGCTGGGCCGCACCTATTACGAGCACTGCAAGGCGATGCTGGTGGAAGCCGAGGCGGCGCAGGCCGCCATCGAGGTGACCCGCGCCGAGCCCTGCGGCCTGATCCGCCTGAGCTGCCCCATCGCCCTGCTACATACCCATGTTGGCCCCATGCTGGCGGATTTCATGGCGCACTACCCGCAGGTCAGCGTGCAACTGGAAGGAACAAACCGGCGAGTGGATCTCATCGCAGAAGGGGTCGATGTGGCGATCCGGGTCAGGCCGCCGCCGCTGCAAGACAGCGAGCTGGTGATAAGGGTGCTGGCGGATCGCAGGCAATGCCTAGTGGCGAGCCCGGCACTCATCGCACAGCATGGGTTTCCCGCCGCCCCTTCCGAGCTGAACGGCTGGCCCAGCATGGGGTTGGGCACCTTGCAGCAGAGCCATCACTGGTCGCTGTTCGGGCCGGATGATGCCCATGCCAGCGTCGTCCACCAGCCCCGTTTCGTGACCACTGACATGGTGGCACTGCGCAGCGCCGCCCTGGCCGGGGTGGGTGTGGCCCAATTGCCGTTGTTGATGGTGCGGGAACAGCTGGCCGCCCGTGATCTGGTGCAAGTGGTGCCCGAATGGGAGCCAAGACCCGAGATCATCCACGCCATCTTCCCCTCCCGCCGCGGCCTGCTCCCCTCGGTGCGGGCGCTGATCGACTATCTGGTCGAGCGCTTCGCCGCCATTGATGAGGAGTGACGGAGCGGAAATAACCGCTCCCCCCGACGGCCGTACCATTATGCGGTGGTGGTCATGGGGCGAAACGATCAGCGTCATCAAGCAAAGGCGGTCACAGCGGGGTAGCGCATTTGCGGTACTCAGTCGGGCTGACGCCGACCCGTTTCCTGAACACCCGCGAGAAGTAGAGCTGATCGTCATAGCCCACCTGCTGGCCTATGGTGGCCACCGACATGGGGGTGGTCTGCAGCAGCAGCTTGGCCCGCATGATCCGCTGATCCTCGCGCCAACGCACTATGCTCACCCCCACCTGCTCGCGAAACAAGTGAGCCAGCCGTGAAGGGGACAAAAACACCTGCTCTGCCAGCGCCTCCACCGAGATCTCGGCACAGAGCGACTCGCTCAGGATCTGGCACGCCTGGTGAACTCTGTGATCTATGGTGGGATAGGCATTGAGGGATGAGGCCTCGTAGCAGCGAATGAGCAGCCGCTCCAGCAGGTTCATGGCGAGCTGTTCCGACATGGGTCTGAGCTGCTGGTGAGTCTCTTCGATGTCGAGGAACAGGGCGTCAAATTCGGCGAGCAGTTGGCTGTCAGCCAGCTGCAGGCGCCCCACCCGCTCAGTGACCTGGGGCCACTTGAGCCAGTCGGCCCAATAGGCCCTCGGCCGGAAATAGACCCAGCGGTGATACCACTCCCGCGCATCCGGTGCCCGGCCGTAATAATGCACGGCCGCCGGCGGGAACAGCAGCAGGTCGCCTGGCTCCACGGTGAAGGCCTGATCACCCTGAAAGATCTGCCCCTTGCCCTTGATGGTCAGATTGACGATGAAGCCCTTCATGCCCAGGGGTCTGTCAATGATGAAGTCGAGCGCGCTCCCCTGCTCTATGGGGGTCATGCCCGAGACCAGGAAGACGTCGAAGGCGTAGCCCGGCAACAGGGGGTTGAGTTGTTTCGGCTTCTCTTTTTGCATTGAGGACATGGCGGAAAACAGCGCTTGGGTAAAAAAATCGGCTTGGGCCATTGTAAAGACTCACCTTGGGAACGCGCCATCCGGCGCTCGGCGTCGTGTGAAATTGTTGAACTGGCTCACAATGGCATGGGCCGTGCGCCATGGTGTCACCGGCCATCATGGGGCAATCGGCAGTCAGGCCCGCAGAGTGCGGGCCCGGGCCGGTGGAGGGCGATCAGGCGCGCGCCTTGCGCACTTGCTTGTAGCGGTCGAACAGCACGGCGGCGAGCAGGATCAGGCCGCGTACCACGTACTGGGCGAACGGGGATATGTTGAGCAGGTTCATGGCGTTCTCCATCAGCCCCAGGATCAGCACACCGGCGATGATGTAGGAGATCTTGCCGATGCCCCCCTTCATGGAGACCCCGCCCAGCACGCAGGCGGAGATGACCACCAGCTCGAAGCCGATCGAGGTCATGGGCTGGCCCGAAGTCATGCGCGACGCGAGTATGATGCCTGCGATGGAGGCAATCAGCCCGGTCATGGTGAAGATGATGATCTTGGTGCGCACCACGTTGACCCCGGCGAGGCGCGCGGCCTCCTCGTTGCCCCCCATGGCCAGGGTGTTGCGACCGAAGGTGGTCTTGTTGAGCAGCAGCCCAAACAGCACGAAGCAGAGCGCCGTCAACCAGACCGGCGTCGGGATCCCAAGCAGGGCTGAGTTGCCTAGCTCGAAGAAGCCCTCTTCCACTATGCCGACCGCCTTGCCGTCCGAGATGATGTAGCCTACCCCCCGCGCCATCTGCATGGTGGCGAGGGTGGTGATGAGGGCATTGATCTTGAATTTGGCCACCACTATGCCGTTGATGAGGCCAAACAGCACCCCCACCGACATACCGGCCAGGATGCCGACCGTGATGCTCTCGGTGGCGTTGATGCCCACAGCGCAGGCGACGCCCGAGCAGGCCACTACGGAGCCGACCGACATGTCAAATTCACCGGAGGCGAGGCAGAACAGCATGCCGCAGGCCACCATGCCGGACATGGAGACAGCCAGCCCCAGCCCGCGCATGTTGATCAGGCTGGCGAAGTTGGGTACCAGCACGCAGGCCAGCAGGAACAGGGCGGCGAAGATCACCAGCATGCCGTATTGATCCCAGATCCGGGCCAGTTGCACTCTGGAGCTGGCGGTCGCAGAGACAGTCGCGGCCTGACCGACAGAGGTAGTTGTTGTCATGGTATTTCTCCTGAAGTTTCCGGGTGCTATCGCGTTGCAGTCACGGGGGATTAACGGGCCGGCATGGCCAGATTGAGTGCCTTGACCTCGTCGGCCTCATCATGGGAGAGCTCCCCTGCTATCACCCCCTCCCGCATGACCATGATCCGATCCGCGATGCCCAGCACCTCCGGCAGTTCGCTTGAGACCACCACCACGGCGATACCCACCTTGGCCAGATCGTAAATCACGTTGTAAATCTCGTTTTTTGCCCCGACGTCGATGCCGCGGGTCGGCTCGTCGAGCAGGATCACCTTCATGTCTTCGGAGAGCCAGCGGCCCAGAATGGCCTTCTGCTGGTTGCCGCCGGAGAGGTTCATGATGGCCTGATGAGGGGACGGGGTCTTGACCCGCATGTCGCGGATCCGCAGCCTCGCGTTCTCGTCCTCCCATTTCTGGTTGATCCAGAAGCCCCCCCACGCCTTGTGGCGGCGGGCGCTGATGTTGATGTTCTCCTGCACCGAGTGAATGGGGATGATGCCGAGCGCCTTTCTGTCCTCGGTACAGAGCATGATGCCGCTGTGAATGGCATCGATGGGGTTGCGGATGGGCACCGGCTTGCCAAACACAGCGATTTCGCCAGAGACCAGCTTGTCAGCACCAAAGATGAGCTTCATCAGCTCGCTGCGACCGGCCCCCACCAGTCCGAAAATGCCGAGGATCTCCCCCCGTTTCACCTCAAACGAAATGGGCGCTTTCAGGCCCGGCCCCATCAGGTTCTCTACCTTGAGGCCCACTTCCCCGAGCGGCCTCGGGCTGTAGCCGTAGATGTCGGTCAGCTCGCGCCCCACCATGGTCTTGACCAGCAGATCCCGGCTGACCTCGGCCATGGAGGCGAAGGTGCGCACGAACTGGCCATCCTTGAAGACGGTGATGGCATCGCACAGGGCGAAGATCTCGTCCATCCGGTGGGAGACGTAGAGAATGACCTTGCCCTCGTCGCGCAGCTGACGGATAACTCTAAACAGCTGCTCAATCTCGCGCGACGACAGGCTGCTGGTCGGCTCGTCGAAGGCGATGACGCTGGCATCCCGGGTCAGCGCCTTGGCGATCTCCACCATCTGCCACTGCCCGAGCGACAGGTACTTGAGCGGCGTCTCGGGGGAGACATCCATGCCGAGGCGCGCCAGCTGCCTGGCCGCATCCTGATAGAGCTTCTCCCGATCGATGACCCCGCGCCGGGTCGGCAACTGACCAAGGTAGATGTTCTCGGCCACCGTCATCTCGGGCACCAGGTGCAACTCCTGATAGATGATGGCGATCCCGCTCTCCAGGGCATCGACCGTGCTCTGAAAGACCCGCTCCTGGCCGGCCAGCTTCACCACCCCCGTGGTGGGCGACTGAAAACCGCTCAGGATCTTGAGCAGGGTGGACTTGCCCGCGCCGTTTTCCCCCATCAGCGCGTGCACCGTGCCCTGCTGGCAGCAGAAGGAGACGTTCTTCAGCGCCTTGACGCCGGGAAACTCCTTGCTGATGCCGCAAAACTCCAGATAAGGAACTGACTGATTCATGTTTCACTCCAGCCGACCGGCATGGCGCACTGCGCCATGCCGGTCTCGGTGTCAGGGTTTAGATGGCGTCAATCACAGACCTTTCTTCTGCAGCTCGACCTTGAAGTTGTCGCGGGTGATGAGCACCACGTCGGTCACCTCGGTGAACTTGGCCGGCTCGGCGCCGTTGACCACCCAGTCATGGAGCATCTGGATGCTCTTGTAACCGTGCACGTCCGGGCTTGGCAGCAGGGAGCCGAGGAAGCCGGTGGCGCTGGACTTGGAGAGCTCGTTCACCGCATCCACCCCGTTGATGCCGATGCCGATGACGTTCTCGGCCTTGAAGCCCTGCCCTTCGGTGGCACGCACGCCGCCGAGCACAGTGTTGTCATTCATGCCGACGATGAGCCAGTTCTTCACCTCGGGGTGCTGCACCAGCATGGAGTTGGCGGCATCCAGTGCCCCCGGAATGTCGTTGGCCTTGGTGGGTGAGCGGTAGATCTGCCCCTCGGGGAAACCGGCGGCCTTGAGCGCGCTCAGGGAGCCTTCGACCCGGCGGCGGGCGGTGTCGAGCTCGTCGGCGGTGATGGCAAGCACCCCGGTCGCCTTCACGTCCCACTGGCGTTTTTGCATCTCCTTGTAGAGCTCCTGGCCCTGGCGTTCACCAATCTTGGTGGCGGCCATCATCACCAGCGGCACCTGCTCCATGGGCTGGCCCTTGGCGTTGACGAACTGGTCGTCCACCGTGATGACCTTCAGATCCATGCTGTTGGCCTTGGCCATGATGGCGGCCCCGAGCTTGGGATCAGGGGTGCAGATGACGAAGCCCTTGGCGCCGTTGGCCGCCAGGCTGTCGATGGCATTGAGGGTCTTTTCGCCATCGGGGACGGCTATCTTGATCACCTCGAAACCGAGATCCTTGCCCGCCTTGTCGGCGAAGTTCCATTCGGTCTGGAACCAGGGCTCCTCCGGCTGCTTGACCAGATAGCCCAGCTTCAGTGCCTCGGCCGAGAAAGCAGAATTTGCCATACCAAGGGCAAACCCCATTGCGATCATGCTGTTAACGATTTTGTTCATGCGAGTGTCTCCAGGTGTTCTATCAATCCATGTATCCACGCAGTGCTGCTCCTTGAGTCAATCAAGCCGCAGCCATATAAAAACATGCTTAAACAGGACGTTATTGTTGTTGCTAGTTGAGCGAACCAAGTTGTAATCGTTTTCACATGGAAAAATGGAGAGCAGGATCACGCCATGAAATTGCAGCCGTTTTGTCTATGTTTTCAGCAAAATAATCACATAGCGGATCTTAGATAGCCGTCACCCTCTTGCCGGCATAGCGTTTAAATCCATATTTCCAGCAGCCAATGGCTAACCGCCCGTGCGCTCCATCTCCTATGGTTCCTCACCAGTCACCCCTCATTGATGGTCAGGAGCACTTATGTCTGAGCACCCCAGGTCCGAGCAGATCACCATCGGACTCGATTTCGGCAGCGATTCGGTCAGGGCACTCGCCGTGCGCTGCCACGACGGCGCCGAGCTGGCAACCCAGGTCGTCTATTACCCGCGCTGGCAGGCCGGTCGTTACTGCCAGCCGGTCACCAACCAGTTCCGCCACCACCCCCTCGACTATCTGGAATCCATGGAGCAGGCGGTGGTGGCGGTGGTGAGCCAGCTCACCCCGGCCCAGCGCGCCGCCGTGAGTGGCATAGGGGTGGACAGCACAGGCTCGACGCCAGCCCCCATCGACAAGGAGGGGCGTGTGCTGGCCCTGCGCCCGGAATTTGCCGACAACCCCAACGCCATGTTCGTGCTGTGGAAGGATCACACCGCCATCGAGGAGGCCGAGGCCATCACGGCGCTGTGCCACGGCGGCCAGTTCCCGGACTACAGCCGCTACATAGGCGGGGTCTACTCCTCCGAGTGGTTCTGGGCCAAGATACTGCACGTCTCCCGCAGTGACGCGGCGGTGCGCGCCACCGCCTGCAACTGGGTCGAGCTGTGTGACTGGGTCCCCGCCATCCTGAGCGGCACCCAGGCCCCGGCCGACATCCGACGCGGACGCTGCGCCGCCGGCCACAAGTCCCTCTGGCACCCGAGCTGGGGCGGCCTGCCCCCCGCCGATTTTCTCAACGCGCTGGATCCGCTGTTGACCCAGGAGCTCGACTACCCGCTCTTTACCGACAGCTGGACCGCCGATCTGCCGGTCGGCACCCTGACCCCCGAGTGGGCGGAGCGACTGCACCTCTCCTGCGAAGTGGTGATCGCCGGTGGCGCCTTTGACTGCCACATGGGCGCGGTCGGGGCCGGGGCCGGCAACAATGCGCTGGTCAAGGTGATCGGCACCTCCACCTGCGACATCCTGATCGCCGACGAAGCCACCATAGGTGATCGCGCCATTGCCGGGATCTGCGGCCAGGTAGACGGCAGCGTGGTGCCGGGCATGGTGGGGCTGGAGGCAGGGCAATCGGCATTCGGCGACATCTATGCCTGGTATCAGCGCCAGCTCGGCTGGCCGCTGGAGAGCCTCGCCGCCCAGTACCCCGAGCTGCGCACCGCCATCGAGGCCCACAAGCGGGAGCTGCTGCCCAGCCTCGCCGCCGCCTGGGAGCAGCAGCGCGATCTGGCCCACCTGCCGGTGGTGCTCGACTGGTTCAACGGTCGCCGCACCCCGTACGCCAACCAGCGCCTGCAGGGCACCGTCACCGGGCTCAACCTCGGCACCGATGCACCCGATCTGTTCGGTGCCCTGGTGGCCTCCACCGCCTTCGGGGCCCGCAGCATCATGGAGTGCATGACCCACCAGCAGGTGCCGGTGGAGCAGGTGATCGCCCTTGGCGGCATAGCCCGCAAGTCGGCCACCGTGATGCAGACCTGCGCCGATGTGATGAACAGGCCCATCCAGGTGGTGGCCTCGGATCAGTGCTGCGCCCTGGGGGCGGCCATCTTTGCCGCCGTGGCGGCCGGGATCCACGGCGATGTCGCCGAAGCTCAGCGCCACATGGCGAGCGCCGTGGAGCGCACCCACCAGCCTGACCCTGAGCGGGTCGCCGAATACGAGCGCCTCTACCAGCGCTACCTCGCCTGGGGCGCCGCCGCCGAGCCGCTCTACAACCGGGGGGTACCGGCATGAACCTCAAGATGCTCAAGGAGCAGGTGCTCGTCGCCAACTTGGATCTGCCGCGCCACGCGCTGGTGACCTTCACCTGGGGCAACGTCAGCGGCATCGACCGAGAGCGCAATCTGGTGGTGATAAAGCCAAGCGGCGTCAGTTATGAGCGGATGCTGCTCGAAGACATGGTGGTGCTGGATCTGGCCGGCAAACAGGTAGAAGGCGCCTTGCGCCCCTCCTCCGATACCGCCACCCACCTGGTGCTCTATCGCGCCTATCCGGAGCTTGGCGGCGTGGTGCACACCCACTCCACCCACGCCACCGCCTGGGCCCAGGCGGGGCGCGCCATCCCCATTTTCGGTACTACCCAGGCCGACTACTTTCACGGCGAGATCCCCTGCTCGCGCCTGCTCACCCCGGGCGAAGTGGAGGAGGATTACGAGGGGCTGACCGGGCATCTCATCGTCGAGACCCTCAAACAGACCCCCATTCTCACCATGCCGGGGGTGCTGGTGGCCAACCACGGCCCCTTCAGCTGGGGCAAGAGCGCCGAGGACGCGGTACACAACGCCGTGGTGCTGGAAGAGGTGGCGCGCATGGCCTGGCTCACCGGCCAGATCAACCCCGCAGCCCGCCCCCTGCCCGACTACCTGCTGGAGAAGCACTACCAGCGCAAACATGGCAAACACGCCTATTACGGCCAGACAAAAGCATAAAGAGGACACCAAGATGGAATTGATGAAACAGCTGGAAGTGTGGTTCCTGGTCGGCAGCCAGCACCTGTATGGCGCCGCCACCCTGAAGCAGGTGGCCGATCACGCCCACACCATCACCAGCCAGCTCAACGAGCGCGCCGGCCTGCCGGTCAAGATAGTGCTCAAGCCCACCGGCACCACCCTCGACGAGATAAGCGCGGTGGCCCGCGATGCCAACCACGATGAGCGCTGCATCGGGCTCATGGTGTGGATGCACACCTTCTCCCCCGCCAAGATGTGGATCCCAGCCCTCAGCCAGTTGCAAAAACCCCTGCTGCAGTTCCACACCCAGTTCAACCGGGATCTGCCGTGGAGCGAGATCGACATGGACTTCATGAACCTGAACCAGACCGCCCATGGCGGCCGTGAGTTCGGCTTCATGGGAGCCCGCCTGCGCCTGCCGCGCACCGTGGTGGTCGGTCACTGGCAGGATGAAGAGGCCCACCGCAAACTGGGCAACTGGATGCGGGTCGCTGCCGCCATTCACGACAGCCGCCACCTGAAGATCGCCCGCTTTGGCGACAACATGCGCAACGTGGCGGTCACCGAGGGCGACAAGATTGAGGCCCAGATCCAGTTCGGCTATCAGGTGAACTACCACCCGGTCGGCGACCTGGTGAAGGTGATCGACGCCGTGTCCGCAAGCGACATCGAGGCGCTGCAGGCCGAATACGAAGAAACCTACACCCTGACCGAAGCGGTGCAGGCAGGTGGGGAGCTTCGCGCTTCTCTGTATGAGGCGGCGCGCCAGGAGCTGGGGATGAAGAAGTTCCTCACCGACGGCGGCTTTGGCGCCTTTACCACCACCTTTGAAGACCTTCACGGCCTGCACCAGCTACCGGGGCTCGCCTGTCAGCGCCTGATGCAGCAAGGCTTCGGTTTTGGCGCGGAGGGGGACTGGAAGACGGCGGCCCTGCTGCGCACCCTCAAGGTGATGGGAGCCGGTCTTGCGGGCGGCACCTCCTTCATGGAGGACTACACCTACCACCTGGAGGCGGGCAACAACCTGGTGCTGGGCGCCCACATGCTGGAGGTTTGCCCCTCCATCGCCGCCGAAAAACCCGTGCTGGATGCCCAGCACTTAGGCATAGGCAAGAAGGCCGATCCGGCGCGCCTGCTGTTCGCCGCCCCCGCCGGCAAGGCGGTCAACGCCAGCCTCATCGATCTGGGCAACCGCTTCCGGCTGGTGGTCAATCAGCTGGAGGTGGTGGACTTGCCAGAGGCCATGCCGAAACTGCCGGTGGCCAGCGCCCTGTGGCAACCCATGCCGGACCTGCAGACCAGCGCCGAGGCCTGGATCCTGGCTGGCGCCGCCCACCACTCTGTGTTTACCCAATCGGTGGATATAGCGCAGCTGCGTACCTTCGCCGACCTCATGGGCATAGAGTTAGTGGTGATCGACGAGCACACCCGCATTCCCGAGTTCAAGCAGACCCTGCAGTGGAACGAGGTCTACTACAAGATCTGCCGCTAACGCCTTAATCGGCCAGCGGCCAGCGGCCAGCGGCCACCAGCATGACAACAGCCCCGCCAGCGGGGCTGTTTCTTTGATTGCGCGGACAGATGTCACCCCGCCAGACGAGGCGCTGACGGCGATCAGGGCGCTGACCCCCTCCCCCATGCGAGCCAGTCCCTCTTCGATGAAGGGCAGCAGCCGCTCGGCGGCCGGGGTCAGGCTCAGGCAGCGGGGGCCGCGCACGAACAGCAGATGACCGAGGCGGGCCTGCAGGTGCGCAAGTACGACGCCATCATGTCCTCCATGAACATCACAGACGAGCGGCGCCAGAAGGTGGACTTCAGCCAGGTCTATTACATGATGCAGAACCGCTTCGTGGGCCGCAGCGACAAGGCCGCCACCTTCGCCGACGACCAGGCGCACTTCAAGGGCAAGGTGATAGCGGTGCAGGAGGGCACGCCCCAGGACAACTTCATCACCGCCCGTTACGGGGAGGTGGCCAAGATCAAGCGCTACGTCAACGCCCAGTCCCCCATGCTGGACCTGCAGTCCGGCCGCGCCGACTACACCTTCGGCAACATGGTGCAGCTGAAGGTGGGCTTCCTCGACAAGGAGATGGGCAGGCAGTTCGCCTTCGTCGGCCCCCAGTTCAACGGCACCCAGGACAAGATTTTGGGTGAAGGGGTGGCGGTGGCGGTGGCGCTGCACAAGAACGACGCCAAGCTCAAGGGCCAATTCGATGCCGCCATCGAGAGCGTCAAAGCCGATGGCACCTTCGATCAGCTGCTCAGGAAGTATCAGCTCGAAGACCTGTTCTAAGGCAAGTTGGCCATCGCAGGAAGCGATCCCTGAGCCCACAATGCCAGTCAGCTCCGACTGGCATTCTTTTACCCGGGATCTGCCGGCAACGCGGCAAACCGCCCTCCTTTATGCAGGCCGCCTGTCACCTCGACGCGAAAGAGCCCCCATCTGCCTCTACAATGGCGAGGCAGAGCATACCATGCTGCACTTGTCCACGGGATCCTGAGCACCCATCGGCCATCCGGCGGCGCGAGCCGGTCACACCAGACAAGGAGGCAAGCCATGAACCCGTCACCGCTGATCAGACGCTTCGCCCGCAATCCGCTGGGGCGGGATCTCGCCGTCGGCGATATCCACGGCTATTTTTCGCGGCTGGAACAGGCGCTGGACCAGGCGGGATTCGACCCCGCTCGGGATCGCCTCTTCTCCGTGGGGGATCTGACGGATCGCGGCCCCGACTGCACCCAGGTGCTCGAGTGGCTGGCCAGGCCCTGGTTCCACCCTGTCTGCGGCAATCACGACGACTACGTCTGCCGTTACGAGAGCTGCGATCGGGAGAACTGGATCCAGAACGGCGGCGGCTGGTTTCAGCTGCTGACTTCAGGCGAGCAGGAGAAGCTCGCTGCCCACTACCGCACCCTGCCCATCGCCATCGAGGTGGCCACCCCGGCCGGCCCGGTCGGGCTGCTCCACGCCGATTGCCCCTTCTCCTCCTGGCAGGGCCTGCTGGACAAACTGGATGCGGGGGTGAGCGGCGGGAGGCTTAGGGCCATCAAGAACGTCTGCCTCTGGTCAAGGCGCCGCATCGAACGCCTGGACGAGAGCGGGGTCGAGGATCTCGTCGCCCTGGTGGTGGGGCACACCCCGGTGGGCCGCCCGGCCCGCCTTGGCAATGTATATTACATAGACACAGGCGGCTGGTATCCCGACGAAGGCGGCTTCTTCACCCTGCTGGACCTGCATACCCTGATGCCGGTGGCTCTGGGGGCATCCCGATGAGCCACCTGAGTGTGCAATGCTTCACCATGCAATCCGCGATCATGCTCGACCCCTTGATCCGGCGCCCTTGAGCGTTCAATAAACCGGCAGCCGGGCTGCCTGCCCTTCGTTCTGTCTGCGCTATGGTTTACCATGCAGGCAATTGTGGTGCATGGCACCGCCCACTCAGGTGCGTGGCACCACCGCATCGGACACCCATCTCGGAACTTATGAGCAAAACAGCACAATCCGGCACAGCGCCCACCTTCTATTTCCACGTTTATGAAACCCACCAATATCACGCTGATTTTTAAGCGGTATTCTGACCAGCCATCTTATCTGTACTGAATTTTGTACTAACGTTGATTTGATGGCTTTCGGTGGGGGCTCTCCGGCCAGGTTCTGCCTGCTGAGGGGGATTGTGTTCTTAGATGGCTCAGTTCATTTACACCATGAACCATTGGTTTTATTGAAAAGCCACACAGAGCCAGCAAGAGCCAAATAAAGCTAGAACAATCACATGGTTATGATTAGCCCCTCTTGGCTGATTGCAGCTTTTTGAAGCTCTTTATTTAGCCCCATTTTGGCCCCAAACAAAGAATCTCCGCATCTTTTGGCCCCAGGATGGCCCCAAACTGGCGGATGATTTCTTGGCGAAATAATGATGATTGTTGCTGGCGGAAGAGCCAGTTCTTGGTGGTAACCAACAACAGCTTCAAGCATCTCTTTCTCATCCGTGGCCTCAGCCGGGAACGGGCCGCAGCACGTAGATCCGATCCTAAAATACACATCAAACTCCATCTCGAATGTTCCCTCTTTACTCTGTTGCAGATGAATCAATCAGTATCTGGTAAGACCTGCTGAAATCTACAGCTGCACTAGCGGCAAAGATATGGTCAGGCTGCTACGTTATTTCATACATGAAAAACCTGTCAGATCTGACAGGGTCACAAACGAGCACGGGCAACGTAGTAATTCGGGAGTTGCCCAATGAAGAACAGACGAAAGGCTTATTTGACTTCAGCAGAGCTGGAGTATGTAGCGGCAGCCAAGCGCTACCTGGCCGCTATTCTTGCCGAGAAGGATATTAACGAGTCGCAATTGGAGGCGATGACTGGGATCCCTGTCTCGACTCTGAGCCGTTGGTTATCACAGGATCGTGGGGAATTCATGACGCTGGCTGATGCCGCGTTGATCTGCCGCGCTATTGGGATCGATGTGCAGGCCATGCTGCCACCGGCAACCTGGGACCGCTCAAACCCAGAGAGCTCGGAGATGGTGGTGTTCTTGATGGGGATACCGCTGCCTCACCTGAGATGGTTGGCAGATACCTATGAGAAGGGGGTGGTAGCCCTGCGCCAATGACGCAGAGCTATTGGTCAGATTACGGACGCCGGCTGCTCCGGCAACTGATGTGATACAGGCCAGCCTGCTTGCTCTGGCACCAGGGTCAGTTCATAGCGGTAGCGCTCCCAGTCTAATAGCAACTGGCTGTGCTCAGGCTTGGCGTAGCCTCCATCGACGGCAGGTTTTAGGATGGCGATTTGCTGAGAGGCAATATATAGCCTGGAGGATTGATCATCTTGCGCGGCAGTAAGAGCAGCCATGCTCTCTGCATTTTCATCACGCACCCATGCAGCACCACTCCAAATATCAAATGGTGATGATGGCTCCAAGTCGGTGTATTCATCCGGGATATGGCCTAGCTCAGATATCAGTAATTGCTCTTTAGTGTATTTGTTGTAAACAACCTGATCTCGATGATCCTGAACAGTAATCCATGCATCGCCGGTTGGCGTGCGGACAATGGCCAACCCACTGCCGGCAGATGGAGGCTGATCAAGATAGGCGTGAGCAGGCAATCCAGTACCTTTTGATACCCAAACCTCCACCTCTCCAGCATACTCTCCGCTGCTGCTTGATGCAGTATGAGCTTTAACATACCCGTCATTGGCGGCGAAGCCATGCTCATTCCAAACCACGTTTGATTTTACTGATTCCATCATGCAGCCCTCACGATGTAGTTGAATGCTATGTTGCGTGGGCGAGTTTCACTAGCCATGCGAGGTGATTGATAGCTTGTTTCTACCGCATCACCGACTGATGTTGGATATGCGGCGAAGTCGTTTGTTGCGCCTGAGCGAATTATTCCTTGGTTTGTTCCGTTCGCATTTGAATATTTTGCAGTGGTGGTGCCATGTCCATGTCCCTGGAATGCATCATTTTGAAGTGACAATAATACCCTGCCACTATCAACCCCACGACCCCCATCAAAACCGCGAATAAACTCACCCCGCATATCTGGCAATATTCCACTGGGGTATGCTATTGCCAATTTTGGATATGAAGCCTTATCAAACGACTGACCTGCCATCAGCAGGTAGCCAAGTGGCGGAGTGGCAAGTGGCCACGAGATTGGTGAACCTGTAGGGGTGGATATATGTCTAATAGCCTCAAGCAGTTGGGTGTTATTTCCCTTTGACAGAGAGATCCCGGCTGCTTCAATGACTGAGCATAGCTCCTCCTGCAATGCATCAAGAATATCAGCACTTACCTCTGTAGGTGGAACACCAGTCTGAGCGTTGCCAAGGGTAAAACCATTTTTTCCAGCCCCAAATTTATCTTTCTGGGCGGAGCTTGTATCAATGCGGTGCATATTGCTTATTCCCCTTGATAGCGGAAGATTACATGAGTATTTGGCGGAGCCAGCTTGTTGATAATGCATTGCACTTCAGCATCACCCCATATGCGAAGTGGATCGCCAGCTCTAGACCCAGGTGTGAAATAGGTTACCTTTCCAGAAGATGGAAGATTGACTATCCAGACGAAGCGCCAGACCGGTGAGTAAAGCTGGTCTCCAGCTCTGGAGCCCGGGGTAAATGTGCGGTGGTGGTGCCTGGTGATAGTTGCATCCGGATAGCCAAGACTGGCGAGCAGGCTGAGGTAATACCCTTCGTTGATGCCTCCATCTGCCAACATCTTTGCCGCCAACCGCTGCTGGCGCTCCAGAACTGTCTGCACACCGACCACGCAACTATCTGGCAATCCGCACAGCTTTTCATATCGAGGCAGGAGGTGAGTTGTCTGGCGCGGGTCGGTTTCCCCCTGCGCCAGCGCATCAGCCCTGGCTGTGGTTCTTGCCAACTCTGTAGCACCACCGGTGAGTGCTTGATGCTCACCCTCCCACGCCGGGCCATAGGGGAGCAGTTTTATCAACTGGTCTGCGTAATCTTCAGCGGTCAATCCCATGTCATGGCCCCCAGCGCAACCACCTCACCCTTGGCAGTAGTGAACTCCGCTGATGGTGAAATCACCTGATGCTTGTACTCTCCATTGGCTGCACTGATTGCCTCAGACAGCCGAGATGGCGCGATGGTTTGTTCTGGCCCCCCTTCCCGGCGGTAGAACTCGCGCAGTGCAGCGGTGACTGCGGATCTCACTGGTTGTGTATCAGGGGTGACTCTGATGTGGTGGTCTACGCGCTTGAGGTTAATCCCGAGAATGTAGAGCTCAGAACCGGCCACAGGTGCCTTTGCCTCAATGTGATTGCGAACTGAGGTCAATACCGTTGCAGATGGCACCATTGCCTCGGAGTTATCATCAACAACAAAGACACCTACCGTGCCGATCCCCATCCAGTTGCGATAACACCACGCCCTGGTTACCCCAGGCACCTCTTCCGCCCAGATGATGTAGTCCGCGTTTGCACCGCCTTGCGGGATATAGAACCAGCGATCCATTACACGCCCACGCCAATCATCAAGGCTTTCCAAGTCGGTGCCGCCCTGAACGCTATCAGCCACTCCGGAGGATGAGAGCCCGGCCACCGGTTCGGAGAGGATCAGCCCCTCGCCATCGTCCAGATTGGTGTGATAACCAGTCTCCGAGCAGGTGATCGGCAAACGCAGCACACCGCCGGATGAAGTCGCTGCCTCGGTGGCGACATACTGGATCGGGTTGCTCCCCTGATAGACGGCCACTGCACCGGCAGAGACCGTGATGCCATCGCTGACACCGGAGATACGCAGCCAGCCGGCGGCCGGTTGCGCCTCTTTGCGCGGGCACTTCTTCATGCCGGCATGGCGCAGCAGCCACTGCTCGTCACAGAGATCAGGCAGCATGTTGCGCTCGAGGTATTCGATATGTCCGTTCACACCGTGTACGGCGCCAGCATAGGCGCGGGCGTAGACCTCGGCATCCGAGCGGCGCAGCGGATCATCCAGCTCAGCCATCACATCGGCTCGCACCCGCTGGATAATCTCGCGCAAGGTTGGGCGCAGGGAGTAGCTAGACATTGACGGCCTCCAGAATGTCGGGGATGGTAATTTGCTGGTCAGACCCATCAACGGTGAGCGTCACGACCAGTTCGGCGCCGTCAATCTCTCGGCGGCGGCACTCGGCATCGATACGGGTGACCAGCTCGTCATCTTTCAGCCAGGCCAGCGCCTCCAGGGCGTAGTCGCGGGCCCGCTCGCGCACCTTTGGCTGGTTCTTCTCACGTTGCAGCAGATAGAGGCGACTTCCGATCCGGTCACCGGCCACAGTCGGGTAGCTGTCTCCCCACCACCCGTAAGGACGATCGCTATCATCTGAAGCGCCAGCGCGGCGCCAGGTGAAGAGGCTGATAAACACCGCCCTGTGCAGCGGGTGCACCAGGTCGCCGGAGTCTGTGAGGACGCCGTTGATAGAGATCAGCATGGGGTTACTCCATCCGGGTTTTCGGCTTGCCTGTCGGGGTACCGCCGGGGTGTTCGTGGTCGTTGAATTGGTCGCGCATCTTCTGCATGGTGCCGGTCTTGTCGCGGATCTCGCCGGTACACTCCAGCAGCGGGGTATCGAAGCGAGCCTTGGTCTTGGCCTCAACCTCAAGGGTCAGTGTTTTCACTTCGACGCGGCGCCCCCTGCGCAGCACAATGCGATCACCCTCATCGGTGTAGAGCGCCACCTCCCCTTTTTTGAGCCCCTTCAGCCGGTAGCGCCGATCGGCCACGACCAGCACCACGCCGTGGGACTTGTCGCCATCCGGGAAGACGGCGATATGTTCTGCCCCGTCATGGGGGCAGGAGGTGTAACCATACGGCTCGAGATGCTCGACATCGTCTTTCAGCTCACCACCCAGCATCTCGATCTGCACCAGTTGACACTTGGCCGCCGAGTTGACCAGCCTGATCACACCGCGGGATAGCAGGTTGCGGATGGCGCTTTTCAGTTCACGCATCAGAAAATGTCCTCATCCTTGTTCTTGCGGGCGGGCTTGGGATCCGGCACGTCAGGCAAATAGGCATCAGCAGGGCCGACGCGCAGGGTCGCGATAGTGCCGCTATCGGTGCGTCTGTACTCCACCTCGGCGATCACCAGCTCGTCACCGGCAAAGTCGTTGTGGGGGTCAAACACAGGAACAACCATGTTTGGCAGCCACAGCTCGCCTGACTCCTGTCGCCAGCCAGGCACCGTATAGGTCGCCTCTCGCGCCTTGGCCTCGCGGCGGCGGGCCTCGAATTCGCACATGGCGCGGCAGCTGGCAACGCTGGCCTGACCGGTCTGCTTGATCAGCAGCGGGCGATAGCGACCGACCTTTCCGCCGACCTTGTGACTGACCTTGGTCGAGCTGGATTCCCCAAAATCGTCATCGGTGCCCGCTCGCTGCCCTGCAACCCGGTATTCGGAGTGGCAATCGCTCTGATCTTGCGGGGCGCTGCAGCTGAGGATGTTTTTGCCGTAGACCAGCGGCGTGGTGGCTCGCAGGGCACCGACCGCCCCGAAGTGCAGATCGCCGTTGGCATCGTCATAGGCCAGCAGGCGCTGCTGCTGCATCATTCTGTCGATGGCCTCGGCCACCGACTCCCCCCAGTCCACCGAGAAATCGGAGATGGGTGATTGTCCGGCCGCGCCGAACACCGATACCCCAAACGGCTGGCAGAGCGCAGCGGCAATTTGCTGCGGGGTCTGCCCCCTGAACTGGCGCACTGTGGCGGCACTGTCGATCAGGTCGCCGGTGCGGGAGCGCCCCCGAATGGAGCGGGTGATGCTGCGGGCGTCATAACTGACCGGCTTCGCATCAACGTAGCCGGTGAGCACCAGATCGCGGCCTATCAGCACCTCCACCCTGTCGCCCTGCTGAATCCCGGTGGATACCGCATCAAGCAGCTCGCCCTTTTCGCTGGCCCGCCTGGTGACTTGCACCTCGAAATCGCGAGCCAGCCGGTCAATGCCTGCACTGATCCGCATGGCTGTCCAGCCATACCAGGCATTGCCATTGATCCGCAGATGATACTCGTCGCTCATGATGCCAGGGTCCGCAGGGGGTCGGGGGGCACAAAGCCCGGGTGAGAGAGGTTGTTCTTGGCGATCAGCTCATCCGCCCGCCCGGCATCGTCATACCACTCTGCAGCCAGCACCAATGCCGGCATGGTATCGCTCGGGGTGCGCGTCACCAGCTTTGAGGCATGCTGTTGCTGCTGGCGCAGCGTACTGACCAGCTCGCGGCGTAGATCCCGCAGCGCTTGATAGACACCATCGTCGGTAGTGCGCTCACTCTCCTTGTCGATCGCAGCAATGATGGTCTGGCGAGCTTCCTCCAGTTCATCATGAGTAGGGCTGGTTGAAAGGGATGGGCTGCTGTCAGCAATCTGGCTCTGGCCGGTGCTGTTACCAGTAGTGGCAGCACCATTGTTTTGCATCGGTTGCCGCGCCACCTCAACGGCGTCGAGCGCCGGAGCTCTGACCGGAGTGATGGCTGGCTCGCTCGGGGACGGCATCCGCGCCACCGCCTGAGCGCTGCTGGCGATCAGGTTTACCCTGACCAGTTCGGAGACGCTGTTGGTCAGCCGGTCAGCCTGCTGCTTGTCCTGTGCGGCGGTCGGCCACACGCCGAGCGGCCTAGCGGCCTGAGTTTGCGAGGCCGCTGCGCTGCGACTGGCGAGATTCAGCAGCGAGCGGGCGGTGCCGCTTGAGCTGGACCCGGCATCCAGCACCGAGGCCAGCTGGCGCGAGAAGATCCAAGCGGTCGAGGGAGGTGGCATCAGCACGCTCAGATCCCCCTGCATCAGCCGCAGGGCGCTCGACATCTTGCCGTCGGCACTGTTGAGCATGTCGGCCACACTGCCGAGTAGGGAGGAGGCATGTTCTATGGTCGCCATCGACATCCACTCTGGCAGCCCATCAAGGCTGAAGGCTCCGGCAAAGGCATTCTGTGCACGGTCCAGCAAGCTGGTCGAGCGGCCTGAGAGCAGTGATGAACCGAGCGGGGTGGCCGTTGGCCACTCATCCTCACCAGACTCCACAAAGGAGAAGCTGACGGTGCACATTCCGCCATCTTGCTTGCTGTGGCTGATGCGCTGCTTGCCCATCACCACCACGTTCATCCGCCCGTACCAGGGGCTCACCAGTTCGCCGGGGCCTACCTGCTCGAGCGCCTCAATCAGCCGATCCCGTTCGGCGATAAAGTCAGGCCCAATCAGGTAGGCTGAGAGGGCATATTCCCGGGTCTCGCGCCCCATGTCCTCGACACTGGGGGTATCTCGGCCTGGATACTCATGAACCACGGTGCGACGACCGATCTGCAGGTCATCACCGTCTACCTTGAACGCCACCCCGCGAAAGGATGCAGGCTGCAAACGGTCTATCCAGCTCATAGCACCTCAAAAAGAAAAAACCGCCGAAGCGGGTGTATTGCAGAGAATATGGTTTCCAGAAAATGCGATATTTCGGATGCTTAATAGGGTGATATTACCTAACGTTGATCACGGTCAACAAGAACGCTCACATGACTTATGGCTTGAGATATTTCGGGGAGCTACAATCCCAGACTCAATGTAATCTTTTTACTTTTTGGGGGTTCTATGTCTGATATGGTGTTCTGCCGTGGTTGTGGTAAGGAAATCCACAAAACGGCAGTGTCTTGCCCGAGCTGTGGTGCTGTTACAGGCTCAAGCAAAAATCGAGTCACTGCGGCTCTGCTTGCCTTCTTCCTTGGTGGTTTTGGCGCCCACAAGTTTTACCTCGGTAAAACCGGTATGGGGTTCCTCTATTTGATTTTCTGCTGGACCTTCATCCCAGCAATTGTCGCTTTCATTGAGTTCATCATTTATCTCTGCTCAACCGATGAAAGCTTTGCCCTGAAATACGCAGGCAAGTAACCAGCACATCAAGAACCTGCAATCATGACCCGCTTATGCGGGTCATTTTGCATAACGTGAATAACCGACATCCGGCGACATGGACCAGCCAGGTGAGGTTTTGCCCTCATCCACACGCAGGTTTTGCGGGGCGTTTTCAAAGCGCACCACCATCTCACCGGAGACCGGGGCACTGGTGTTACTGTTGGCACCAGCGGCTGGTGAGACTGCCGCCAACGGGGATGACGCGCCGAGCCCTCCCTTGCCGCCGCTCCAGATCGCGCTGAGGGTATCCCCGCTGCGCTGCCAGATAGAGCCAACGCCATCCATGACCCCGCCTACCTTGTCACCTACCCAGCTCATGCCATCCATCAGCGGTTGCAGATAGGGTTGAATCCGCTCCCACATCCCCTTGAACCAGGCCACTATGGGTTCCCAATTTTTGATGATGATCCCGAGTGGATTGAAATCGAGGAACCCCTGCTTCAGAAACTCCCACGCCCAGCCAAAACCGGTCGTCACCGAGCCCCACAGTTCACTGAACCACGTGCTTATGGCCCCCCAGTTCTGAATGATGAGTCCCAACGGGGTGAAGTCGAGGACCCCTTTCTTCAAGAAAGCCCATACAAGTGAGAAATCTGTTTTCACAGAAGTCCATAGATCACCAAGCCAACTGCTGATGGGGCCCCAGTTCTGAATCACGATACCGAGTGGATGGAAGTTGAAAAACAGTTGTTTCAGAGATTCCCATGCCGCGCTGGCAACCACAGTAATTGACTGCCAGACCTTGGCTAACCAAGGGCCAATAGTGCCCCAGTTGGCGATGATCAGGCCTGCCGCCATAGCCACGCCGCGCAGGATCAGGCCAATAGGGGTCGCAGTCATGGCATTGCCGAAGAAGGCCATGGCCACCCCGCCGGCATAAAGCGCCAGCTTCAGAGCCGCGAATCCAGCGGCAATGCCCACCACCCCGCGTATCACTTCTGGGTTGGCAGCTGCAAACGCGCTGAATTTCTCAGCTATATCACCAAACCAGGTGACGGTATCTTTCGCCTCCCCCTGGAAGGCTCCGCCAATTGCTGCCAGACCATTCACTGCGGTACCGGTCATGGCATCCCACAGGTTACCCAGAGTGCCAAGCTGAGCGCCTACCCGTTGCTGCAGACTTGCCTGCCTGGCCATTCTTTGCTGGATCTCGTCGTAACCGGCTTTTCCCTTATCAATGATCGTTTTGAGCGCCTGTTGGGTCTCTGAGTCTGTTCCAAAGATCTTGCCAAGCACGGTCAGCTTGTCACCCTCTGTCAGCCCTTTGAGCTTATCGAGTTGCGCAAACATATTATCCAGGCCACCAAATTCGCCTTTACCATCAGTGAAGTCGAGCTTGGTCCCCTTCAACCCCATACTCCGGATCATTTGGTTGGCTTCTTTCATTTTTTTTCTGTCAAAGCCAGCCGTCATGACTTTCCGCATTGCGTTACCGGCTGACTCGCCAGCCATAGACGCCTGATCAAGCATGATGGCAAGGGGTGCCATCGCCTGCGCCGCCTTCAGTCCATCCTTGCTCACCAACTTCATCGCGGATGATGCTTTGCCAAAGAACTGGAGCATGTTGTTGTCATCCACCCCCATATAGAAGGCTTTCTGGATGGTATCGAACAGGCTCATCATATCTTTGGAGGCGGTGCCGGTGGCGTCCTGCATCTTGGCGGCGAACTCGGCGGCGGCGGCAGGAGCCTTGCCCAACTGCACGGCCAGATAGGCAGTGGCCTCGCCCACCCCACCCAACACGGTTTCGGCACTCAGACCCTGCCGCTGCAGCATGGTCATCATGTTCTGAAAATCGGCTGTGGTGCCGGGCAGCTTGTTGCCTAAACCAACCGCCAGATCGTTAATCTTCTTGAATTCGGGGCCGACCGAGCCAGCGGCATCCATCATCGCCACCTTGAGGCCGGTAGCGGCATTCTCTGACTGCGCAAAGGCAGCCAGGCTGCCACCAACTGCAGCAGCCAGCCCAGCAGCGATCGCAGGAGCCCCCTCCCCAGCACTCTGGAGATCACGCTGCCAACCTTTGATATTTTTGCGGATACCCTTGAGCGCCGGAGACAACTTGTCTACACCGGTGATCAGTGCTTTCAGTTGAAATTCATTGGCCATAAATCACCTATTTTCGGCCTTCATCAGCCGCTCACACTGGCACTCCATCAAGGCCAGGGCGTCAAAGTCATGGTGAAGGAAGGCGATGGGATCGCCCGCCTTCCACCACCTCGCCATGTCAAAGTAGCGGTCGAGAATGTCGCGCTCGGTTACCCCTTCAGGAAAAAACCGGCGACGTCCCAGGCGGCATTGTTGAGGTCGGCCGGCTCAATCTGCTCCACGGCGCTGGCCGGGATAGAGCACAGCTCGATCAGATAGCCCTTCACCTTTTTCATGTTGATGCTGATCTCCCCCTCGGGAGTCATGGTGTAAGGCAGACCCAGGCGGCAAACTTGCTCGCCGGTCGGCTTGCTGAGTGACAGTTCAGAGACTGGTTCACCATGGGCCTGAATCGGCTCGGACAGAACGATGACTTTCTTGCTCATTGATGGAACCCTTCTTTTCCGTTGAATTGCATGTCGGCGGTGCCGTCTTCAGGGTTGTGGTTGGCCTCCCCCTCCAGCCATGCGCTTTTCAACACATAGACCTGACCATTCGCCAACTCGGCGGTGATTGTCATGTCATCGCTCGTGGTGATCTTTTTGAGCGGGAAGCCCTTCGGAATTTTGAAGGACGCCTTGATGTAGGGAGACCGATGAGTCTCCTTGTAATCAACACCACCATCGAGCCCCACGATGGACTCTTTGACGTTGGTGTTAAGGGGGATCTCCATCCCCCCGGTGACTGACAGCTGCTCACCGTCAACCTTGAAATAACAAGTACCTGCGATGCGGCCCATTTATGCCTCCTGGTATTGCAGACGGAATTGGTTGAGCAGCGCGAAGACGCGCAGACCGTTGACGTAGTCCGGCGGGAACAGCACGTTGACCCGACCGGAATCGCCATCTCGTTCCACGATCAGGTACTGGGCGAACAGCTCGCTGTTTTCGACGATGCCGAGTCGCTCCATGACGCGGTATTCGCCGTTGAGCTCGCCCTTGATCACCGCCGGGGTGACGATGGCCTGCCCCTCACCAAAGCGGGTGCCGTCGTTGGCCAGCTTGTGGCGGCCATACTTGCTGGTCACCAAGGTGCGCAACCGGCGGATCACATAAGCGGAGGTGTGCAGGGTCTCGCTATCGAGATAGGAGTTGTCGGCAGCACCGTACTTGTTGCGCTGGTACATGGTGATCGCACGTTCGACCATCATCACGCCAGAACTGGCCGTCTGGGTGGCGATGCCACTGGTCAGCAGCACCTGCCGTTCGGAAATGGTGAAGCGCTTGCCGGTCGGAGCCGGCAGCAGACCGTTGAGCTCGCCGGTCTGGGTCGGCCGAGCCGGGTCGATGCGGATAAACACCGCATTGCGGGCACAGCTGGCCGCAGCCACTTCGTATGGCGACGCTGCCGTCAGCGGCTCGACGCCGATCGTGGTGACGTGCTGGCCGTTGCGGGCCTTACCGAAGGTGGAGAGTTCAGAGAGAGTGCCGCGTTTGGCGCTGTAGAGATGGCCGTAGATTTGGCGCAACCACGACCAGCGGCCGGTGGCGTCGTTCATCTCCGCCTCCAGCACATCCAACGATCCGCTGTCATGCCAGGGAGTGGCGATAAAGTCGAACGGCTCATCACCCATGGCCGCAATGGCAGCGGTCAGATCCGGCGAGCCAGCGCCGTTGCTCATGGCAGTCAGGGCCACGTTGATGCCGTTGGGCAGGGATTCGCCACCCATCACACCACGATAGTTGAGCGCCAGGTTGATATCGTTACCGGTCAGCCCCTTCCATTTTGCAGTGACCGTCACCACACCAGCAGATACGGCTGCGGTCACCGGCAGGCTGGGATCGGAATCGATCGCCGCCTTGATGCTGGATGCCACCGCAGTGGCGGCCGCAGAGGCTGGCACCCCGGCCTGCACGCGCTTGCCAGCGATGTAGAGCGAAACCACGCCGGCAGAGATGGCGGTACCGGTCACCGTGATGGTGGCGGTCGCAGCAGCGCCTGCGCTGGGCTCAGGCACGTCGATCAGCCACAGCTCGCCGAACGAATCGACATTGCGATAGGCTGCCACCATGGCGGCCAGCTGGCTGCCGGCACCGACCAGACCTGCCGCCAGGGCGGGGTTGGTGACCTGCTGCAACTGGTTCTTGCCGGTGGTGACAGAAGCCAGGCCATGGCCCAGCACCAGCGCCCGCAGGGTTTCGCTGGCGCTATTGGCCGCCGAGTTGTCCATCTCCGCATAGAACAGCGGAACCCGCAGATCGGCGGGAATATTGTTGAAGCTGACGGTCATTATTTTGCTCCCTTCTTGCTGGCCGTGACCTGAGGTGCGGCCTCGGCTGCGGGCTCTTGCTCGGCTTCCGGCTCTTGTCCAACCGGAGGTTCGATGACGACATCGCCATCAAGCTGGCGGCGATACCAATACTGGTTGGCGATCACCTCGCGCCCTTCAGCGGGCAGCAGGTCGCCGCGGTCAGGATCGGGGACCGATCGACCGTCATTGGGTTTGACGAACATGGTTATTCCTGTGGGGTTGGGGCG
Organism: Aeromonas sp. MR7; assembly: GCF_963899385.1. NCBI lineage: Bacteria > Pseudomonadati > Pseudomonadota > Gammaproteobacteria > Aeromonadales > Aeromonadaceae > Aeromonas > Aeromonas sp. MR7. The sequence goes on along the minus strand of NZ_CAWQXH010000050.1, from coordinate 87,303 downwards.
AATCCGAGCGGGCTGGCGTCATTCATGGCGTGAGCCAGCTTGAGCATGTTGCTGTAATCGCTGACGAATACGGTGTTGACCGGGAAGTTGAACTGATGCTCGATGATGCGCCACTCTGGCGGCACCACATCCGGGCCCAGCCCCGGGCTGATATAGTCGATACCCCACTGGTCGCCGTGACCACATAGCCCCTCAAACTCGGGGAGTGCCTCCAGCTCTTCCCATTGGCGGGTATCTTCCGAGCCGATCTCGAACTCGGCAGAGAATTCAAATTGGTAGTAGAGGTGCGCCCGATTCATATCGAGCAGGTTGCCGCCCTGATAGGTAATGCCGTCGTACTTCTTCTCGTCCGGCGACCAGCCGAGCAGGGCCTTCCAGAGCTCCTCTCGCGCCTCCTCTATAACATCAACAGAGGCTTGCCCGCGAGCGTCCTGGGTGTTGTTGATCACCACCACCACGGCGAAAGCGTCGGTGATCTTCTGCCAGTAGTCGGTCTGGCTGCGGTTTTCTTCTGCATTGTCATCGAGTGGGATGACATAGGCTGCCGGCAGGGCCAGCTTGCTGTTCTCGGCCAGCGGCTTGAACTCGGACGCACCGGCCACCCTGCCGCCAAACATGGGGCAGCGCTGGCGAATGGCCGCAATCAGCGGGCTTATCTTCATGTCGGTTTCTCCGGCCTGACCGATGCCCTCAGCGCAGTGAACAAGGTTCGCTGGATTTCGTAGCTGCGGTATTTGAGGGTTTTGGCAAAGTAGTTCTGGCGGGGGGCGATACGCCACGGCGAGCCGCCGCTGGCCCCCTTGCGGTGGCTCTTGACGCGCTTGGCGCCACGCCTGACCCCGTAAAAGAGGTATGCCGGGTAAAAGCCGTCGCTCGGGATATCTTTCGATGCCCCTTCGCCCTTGTTGTGGCTGACCTTGACCATAAAGCCCGGGCGGTTGGCGGTCGCTCGCGGCACGAAGTAGCCGATCGATTTGGCCAGATCGCCGGACTGGTAGCCAGGGGCCTGCCCGGCTCCTGATATGGCCCGCCGCGCCACTGCTCGCCGGTTATCGCGCAGCAGGGTGCGGCCGATATCGACAAATGCCCGCCTGACGCGGGCCTTGTTGAAGCGGATCTCCTGCGCGTCAGGGAAATCAACGTGGAGGTAGATGCCTGAATTGGAGTTCTCAAACGACATGGCGACCTCGTGTTATGCCGGCAGGTCAAGCTGCTCCAGTTCGACCAGCGCCCAGACGGTTTCGCCGTTGAGCGGCTCGCAGCGCTTGACCCGATAGACGGCCCCCTTGTGTACCATTTGGTGGTCACAGGTTAGCTGGCGCCAGCGGATCAGGCATTTGTGCGTCACCTTCTCGTCAATCTGCACCCCGGCCTGATAGATGCCGCCGGTGACAGGCATCAGCTTGCCCCAGACGTTGAGATGGTCGTGGTACACCTGCCTGGTGGAAAAATCCTCGGCGGGTTCTTCGGTAACGCGCCGGATCTGCAGGCGGTGCTTGAGCTCGCCTGCACTGGGCGGGCGCATCGAGTTGACGACCGATGACTGTCTGATCTTCATATTGGCATCCTGGTGTAGGGGCCAATCAGGTAGCGAAAGGCAAAGGGGACCTCGACCTTCTCGAAGTCGGAGACCGCCTCCCGGTTGTTGAACCAGTGCGCCACCATCAGCAGACCAGCGGCCTTGATGTCATCACTGATCACCAGCTGGCGATCCGTCATCTCGGCCTGCGGCGCATCGAGCAGCTCCCGATCGGTGTGCTGCTCGATAGCCCGGCGGGCGGCCCCGATGTAGAGGTTAAGCAGCAGATCCTGGCTGGCGTCATCCTCCTCGAGGCGGCACTGGTGCTTCACCTCTTCCAGCGTGATCCACGGCATAACTACTCCTCGGCTTGTCCCGGCTCGGCGTCCGCCAGCGCTTTCTTGATCACCAATTCGGCTTCGGCTGGTGACAGTCGGGTGATGTCACCACGGCTGTAGTTCTTCCAGGGGCCGGTGAAACGCACCAGCACCCGCTCATCATTGGTAGGTGCGGGATCATCGCCGCTCTGCTGTTCGTGATCGGCGTCATGGACAGGCGTCTGCCCTACGCGAGCGCCTTTCGGTGGATTAGCCATGTCGGCTCCTTGTTACAAGGGGATGAGAGAGGGCGCCAGTGCGGCGCCCTGCTGCGGCCTTACCAGGTAACCTTGGTACCCAGCGCCAGACCTTCCGGGTGACGGAAGCCCACATCGTGGTTGCCGACGAGGCGAATCAGCGACTGGTTGCGTGCAAAGGCGCTGACCAGATCTCCGTTGGTATCCACATAGGTGGCTTCAGTGGAGAAGTCCATGGTCATGTTGTCCTGCTCACCGATCACCACATCGCGCCAATCAGCGAAATAGATCTCAGACTCGTTGGTGCCGGTGCCGAGATTGGCTGGAATGGTGTTGGTATGCGCAATGGGATACCCCTTGAGCAGGCCTTTCTCCATCTCCGGATAGACCTTGTTGCCGTTGCCATCACGCAGGCCGAACAGCTTCATCCAGGTGCGCGGACTCAGCGCCCAACCCGGCATGACCATTTTGCTGTCAGAAGCCATCAACATCAGGATCAGGCCATCAAGGTATTCATCGATAGTGGTCAAACTGACAGTACCTGACCACTCCTTAACCCGGCCTGCAGCAGTTGCAAAATGCTTGAAGCCAGTTGGAGTATCGTTGGTGCCATCATCGCGCAGGAAGGCCTTATCCTCTCGCACGGACATAGCAGAGATACAATCGTCCAACACCAGCTGCTCAACGTTGAAACCAGCACACCCGATCAGCTGGTTGCTGAGGGGTACCATGGTGATCATGGTCTTGGCGGACAGTTTCACATCACCGAACTGGCTGCCAGTAGCACGAGCATCCTTACCTTCACCAACGTAGCTGGACTGGGCACCGCCAGTCATACGCGCCATAGACAGATTACCGTTTGGCAGCGGCAATACTCGGGCGCCCAGCTTGCGAACTACCGTTTGCGGGCGCAGCAGCTCGATCACCTCAGAGTGCAGGGTCTCGGGGATCAGGGCCCCGCCTGAGCCGGCAGCGGTGCTGATGGCCATGGCCACCTGCTTATCGCCGATCTCTTTAGCTGCGAACTGCTCTGCCATCTTCAGGTCGCCCTTGCCGGCAGCGACAGCCATCGCCATACGGGCAAAACCGGCGCCAGGGTACTGTTTGGCTTCCTGCTTCACATGGATGGCCGGAGGCGCCTGGGAGCCGTGAGCGTTGACCGGTACCGCCTGCTGCGCCATCAGCCGCTCGGAGCTCTCCTGGCGGGCGATGGCGGCGCTGATCTTGTTCGCTTCGCTCTCCAGGTCGGCAAACTGCTGCAGTTGCTCGTCGGTGAGAGCAGTGCCGCTGGCTTCGAGTTCTGCCAAGGCTTTGACCTGGGCGGCGATTTCGCCACGCTCGCGGCGGAGGGCTTCGATAGTTTTCATCGATTGGTTTCCTTTGAACATAAAAAAAGCCCCTTTCGGGGCTTGTTGGATGGGTTCCGCCGCTGGGCTAGAACTGGTTCTGCAATTCGATGGCGCGGGCCCGCAGGCCGATGCTTTGCGCCGGTTTGGTCGGCTTGGCCACGCTGGCGGCCAGGCCGTTGAGATAATCCTGCGGGTTGGCCAGTTCGTCGGCCAGACCGTTGTTGACCGCCTCTGCACCGCTGTAGAGGGTGGCCTCGGTGGCTTTCACCTGCTCGACGGACAGGCCGCGATAGCGGGCCACTGAGCTGATAAACAGGTCGTAGGCCTGATCCATGCGGTGGTTGATGGCCGCCATGGCGCCATCGCTGAGGGGCTCGTGGGGGGTGCCGTCCTTTTTGCGGGCACCGCGGTAGAAGGTGGTGAACTTGAGCCCAACCTCCTCCTCCCACTTGCTCACCTCCATGTGCTCCATGATGACGCCAACAGAGCCGCAGCCGCCGGTTTCGCTGACCACCACCTTGCTACAGGCTGAGGCAATGAAGTAGGCCGCCGAGTAGGCTGAGAAGTTGACCAGCGCGGTGATCGGCTTGACGCTGCGCTTGGCATAGATGTAGTCGGCCAGCTCCTTGCAGCCGACCGCATGGCCACCGCCGGAGTTGATATCGAGCACGATCTCTTTGACCCGCTCGTCGGCGAGGGCCGTGGCGATCTGCGACCGCGCCCACTCGTAACTGGTCAGTTCGGTGCAGGCGCCATCGATTTGACCGCGCCGCGCTACCAGAATGCCGTGCAGCGGGATCACCGCCAGCCCTTCCACGCGGTACTGCGATTCGCTGCGGGCCTCGAGCTGTTTGGGCTCCAGCGCATCCGACAGGTAATCGGCGGCCATCACCTCAATCTGGCTGCCCAGCATGCGGGGCATCAGCAGGCTCTTGACCCCTGCCAGCACCTCCTGGGTGACATAGAGCGGACACCCGAACACCTGGCTGGCCAGGTGCGGGTAGTTGATCATCAGCTTCGGCATAGGATGGCCTCGATTTCCGTGATTTGTTCCTGGGTCGCCTGGGTGATGCCTTGCGGCAGCTTGCCGGTAGAGACCATGTTGAGCGGGGTCAGGTAGATATCGCCACCCTGGATCGGGGGCAGGTTTTCCAACCGGCGGATATCGTTGACGCTGAGCCAGCCCCACTGGCGGCCGAGGGCGTATGACTCGTAACGGGACTTCTGGTCTGCCCGCAGCAGGCCGGAGAGGTTGAACTCGATATAGAGGTCTTTGCGCTCACGCGGCAGCAGCAGGTCGCGCATCATGGCGGCCTCAATGCGTTTGACCCACGGCAGCAGGGTGTAGATGACGAACTGCAGCCCCTGATGCTCGATGTTGTTGTTGGTTGCCCGATCCAGCTCGCCGATCATGTGCGGCGGGACCTTGTATAGGCGGCAGATTTCGATGGCGCCATATTTGCGCGACTCGAGCAGTTGGCTCTGCTCGTTGGTCATCGCCATCTGTTTGTAGCTCAAGCCGTCCTGCAGGATGGCCACGCCGAAAGAGTTGCGAGCCCCAGCGTAGGCATCAACAAACTTCGCCTTGAACTGCTCCAGTGACTCTTGGGTTGTGAATGGCTTGCCGGGGGTTTCGATTGTTCCTGACAGGGTGGTGCCGTTGGCAAATACCGATCCGGCATGCTCATCCACCGCCATGGCCAGCCCGATTGCATCCGGATTGCTCTGGATCGGCGAGACGCCGAGGTAACCATCCAGACTGAAGGCCTTGACGTGATGCACCATCCGCATCGGCAGGATCTGGTTGCTACCATCCAGCAGTTGATAGTAAGGCAGCCCGTCAGGCCCCTTGAGCACCATGATCTTGTCCGGATTTACCGGGATCAGCTCGGTGATATAGCCGTCGCCACTGCGCTCGATCAGGCTGTAGCTGTTGCCGCGCAGGCCGAGGTGGCCCATGCGCTGCTCGTTGAATTCGAAGCAGGTGTCTTTCTGGTTGGGGCAGGCGTGGATGATGTCGTACAGCGGGTGGTCGGCCGCCCGGGTGCGGCTATCGTCGCTACGCTGGTAGAGCTCGCACGGTAGCTGGGCAATGGATTCAGCCAGCAGGGTGACGCAGGCGCGGACAGTGCCCTGCGCCAGCGCAGACTCCGGCGTGACCATGACGCCTGCCTTGCTGCGCCGCGCCCCTACGCTCGAGATCCACTGACTGAAGTTGCCACCGCCACCCCTGCGCTCAAACAGGAATGGGAAGAACATCAGTCACCACCTCGCTGTTTGTTGTTTTGGTGCCAGGCGATGGCACGACTCAACCAGGCAGACCAGACCAGCGCCAACAGGCCACCGACCACCCAGCCGAGCGGGGCAGACCAGAGCCAGGCGCCATAGGTCAGCGCGGCGGCACCCAGCAGGCCCACCAGAAAGGCGATGATGTTCATCAGCATAGGACGTCCGTGGTTTCGTAAATGGATTTGGTATTGCCGCGGCCCGCGACCATGGCGCGGCCGATGGCCATCATGAGCGCGACAGCGCCGTCAATTTTCTGATCAGCAGACTCCTTGACCGGGCGCACCACATCATCGTTACCGGGCAGGTTCTTACCGATCACGTTGCCGATACACCAGGTCATCAGGCTGTTGCCATCGTGATGGAAACGGCCGGACTGAATGGCGGCCTCCAGCTCTCGCATCGGGTCGCTCATGTTGGTGTAGTTCTGGGTGATGGAGATGGGGGTCAATCCCTCATCTGCCAGATCGTGAGCCAGTGCGGTTGCGCCTGCCGGGTCGAGCGGGACTTCCAGCACGTTGCCACTGGCGGCCGCCTCTTTGGCTACGGCCAGGATTTCGCGATAGTCGATCTCGGCACCTTCTGTGGTGCTGAGCTCGCCAAGGTTCATCCATTTCTGGTAACGCTCTGCCAGTCGCCGGTTGTCGGTGTTGAAGGCCGTATCTTCCGGTACCCAGAACTCTGGGGCTATCGAGTAGTAGTGGCGCTTGCCGTCAATATCTCGCCAGAACAGTCTGGCCATGGAGTTCATGTCAAGCTTGCGGGCAAGGTCGAACGAGAGGATCAGCTCCTGCCCCTCGAACTGCTCCAGCGTCAGACTGCGATCTTCGCAGGCCTTCCATGCCTCCATGTTGTAGTAGGCAGTTTTGGCCGACACCCAGACGTTGAGGTGCTTGGTCTTGAAGATGTTGGCAAAGCGGGCCGACTTGATGGCCTTGGCCTGTTGTGCCAGCAGGTATTCGGAGTAGACGGAGACGCCCATGTTGGGGTTGGCCTTGGCCAACACCTTGGGGTCAGTCCAGTCGTCACCCTCGTCAATGGTGTAGATGATGCCGAACAGCTCATCATCTGGCACCGTGCCCGCCAGCATTTCGATCACCTCCCGCCGCTTGTCGTAGCAGGGGCCATCGATGTTGTAGCCAGCAGTGGTGATGACCCACATCAGCGGTTGGCGGCGGGCGCCCATACCGGTGATCATGGTGGTGTAGAGGTCATCCGTGTCGTGCTCGTGGTATTCATCCACGATGGCACAGGATGGCGACTGGCCATCACCTGGGTTGCCAATCAGCGGCTCGAAGCGGGCGCCGTCAGAGGGGATATTCAGGTTGCTGGCGTTGACCTCGATACCAAAGTGATCGAGTAGCGCCTGGGTGCGCTTGGCCATCAGGCGGGCGGGGCGAAACACCTCCCACGCCTGTTTTTCTGTGGTGGCGCCGGAGTAAACCTCGGCGCCAAATTCGTTGTCTGCCGCGAAGCAGTAGAGGCCGACCGGCGCAGAGAGCGCCGACTTGCCGTTTTTACGCGGGATCTCGTTGTAGACCTCGCGGAAGCGGCGCAGGCCGCTCCCCTTGCGCACCCAGCCAAAGACGCAGCAGATGATGAACATTTGCCACGGCTCAAGGTTCAGGGTCTGGCGCTTGAACGCCCACTCCCCCTTGGTATGGGGCATGAGCTGGATAAATGTGGCGGCTCGCTCTGCCTTGTCCTTGTCGAACCGAAACCGAAACTTGGCCGACTTCTCTTTGGCCAGATCATCGAGGTGGCGCTGGCAGGCCTGGATGACATAGCGACAGGCGGGGATCTTGCCGCGCACCACGTCGCGGGCGTAGCCGTTTGCCACGTTGACATAGGGATAACTTTTGCGTGTTGCCATCGGTCATCCCTACAAAGCTGCGAACGGGTTCCCCCCTCCCTGTTTCTTGTTGCCTCCGATCAGGCGTGAGCGGCTGGACGGGTCCAGCCCAAGCAGAGAGCCGTAGCTGGTCATCTGCTTGAGTGATTCGTTGGCCACCGTACAGGCGGGGTTTTTGACCGGCCCGCCGGTTGCCCCTTCGACAACCAGGCCATGTTTGGCGATCTCGATTTCCGCTCTGCGCCAGCGCGAGTATGCCGCGCAGAAGGCCTCGAGGTTGTGCAGGTCGGTGACACAGAGCACCTCGGCACCGCAGAGCTCACGGATCACCATGTCCCACATGGTCGGGGCCCACTGATCCTCTGCCAGCCATTCAGGGCATGCGACATAGAGCAGCGGGGTGAAGGTGGGCTCGGCGTTGTTCAGCGAGCGCTTGCCAGGGTTGCCGGCCAGCCGCTTCAGCGCCGTCGGTTTGGGCTTGCGACCTTGACCAGGCGCTCTTGGTGCCCCTGCCATCGCGCCCTCCATTTAAATTTTTAATTTCGCGGGTATAAAAATCTGACCGGGCTGGCAGTCACGAAGGCGAAAAGGTGGAAGGATTTGATCCCCCCCCTCCCCTCAGGATTGCCCGTGGCGGCCAGCGGAGGCCTCCTGCTGCGTCTTCTGCTTGTGACAGCACCGGCAGATGGCCTCGAGGTTGGTATCGTCATCCGTGCCGCCTGCGGCCTTTGGCACGATGTGGTCAACGGCATAGGCGGAGGTAATGATCCCCTTGCGTATGCAGGGCTGACACAATCCGCGATCTCGCTGCATGATGCGCTCGCGGCGCTTGCGCCAGCTGGTACCATAGCCACGCTCGGATGATGACTTGGCAGCGACACGCCGCCAGCCGACAGCCTGCCCCGCATGGTCTGCACAATACCCGCCTGGGGCATCGGTCAGTGCATGACACCCTTTGGCCCGGCAGATCTGCTTAATACGTGGTGGCATCACACACCGGCAGGCTGGGCAACAGCACGAACCAGCGCCATAACGCCGGTTTGGATGTCTTTCTTACCGATAGCCGCCCAGTGAAGATCCTCTGCTTCAAAGAAACGAGCTTGGTCCTCTTCGCTGCCATAAACCATTACCGCAGCCTGCTGCTGGACGATTACGGTTACCAACGAGGCGTGCAGAGACAGCAGCTCGGTTCCCTTCTCCTTGATGCGGTTCATCAGGTCGATCTCTTCCTGGCTCAGCTCGCGGTAACCTTTGATCTGGCGGTGTTGGTTTTCCATGATTGGTCTCGGCGATGGATAAAATAGGGCGCCGCACCGGTGCGCTGTTACACGGGACGACCCGTCATTTTGGAGAGTGACTCCGGTGCGGCAATTCGGTTAATGGGGTGAGGTCAGGGAGAGGTAGGCTCTTTGGCAGGCCAGACCTGATGTTCGAGCTCGGTCATACGCTCTTGCCAGCTCTCCCGCTCGCGCATCAGCCCGGCCGAGCAACTCGGCGAACACCACGGCGGGCTGTCCGGCTGCAGCGCCTGACTGGGTAACGCCGGAATGGCTGGCGCACGGACTGACTCTTGCTGCCAATCGGCGGGCTTGCTCGTGCAGCCCAGCAGCAACAGCGCTGGCAGCAGCAGCGTCACTTTCAGCCCGGGCCATCTCTTGTTCGGCGTCATGTCTTACCTTCTCGATATCAGCCTGACGGCGCTGCTCGGCCTCGCGGGCCGCAATAACCGCATCAGCTCTCGCAGTAGCCAGTTCGGTTGCCTGCTTGTCCCACTTGCCCTGCCACTCGGTGGCGGTGACGCTGACCCCATGGCTATAGGCCAACCACAGGCAGGCCAGTGAGCCGGCGAGCGCCAGCAAGTAGGGAAGGATTCGGCGGAAAAGGGCATACATCATGCAGCAGCTACTCCCTTGCGGATGGCATCAGCGCCGCCCATTCCCCTGAAGAGGCATTCCTCGGCAGCACGTCGGCGGATAAGGCCGCGCATCACCTTGCCGTCGTTCTTGTTCCACTTGCGGAACTCGAGCGCCGCGCCTTCATAGTCGCCGACGTTCAGCTTACGCAGCAGGGTGGAGTCGCCCAGGCCTTCGGCGATGGTGTCGGCATCAATATCAGGGCCGACGTTGTAGGCGAACAGCACCAGGGCATCGAACTGGCCCTGATTGACTGGCACCTTGACCAGCGACAACACATCACGCTCGAAGCGTGCAATGTCCACCAGGAACGCGGCATCAGCCTGTTCCTGCGTCCACACCAGCCCGGGCTTTACTTCGGGTCCGGTATGCCCCCAGCCGATGGTCCATGGCTCCCCGTTCTTGCTGCCAGGGTCAGGGTAGGCCTTCAGCTTGCAGCTCTCGAAGTAGTGAGCCACTGCAACGCCATCCGGTGAAATGCGGTTAGCCTTGACCATCGCCAAACCTCCGATCCAGCATGCGACCAGCAAACTCACGGATCTTCTCTACCCCGAGAAAACCGATAGAGCCGCCGACAAAGCCAGAAGCCGTTGCCGGAATGCCGAGCAGATCCAGCCCGGACATCACCGACAGCGAAATAGCGCCACACAAGGCAGATTCCAGCAGGCGCTGCCGTATCGCTCCGCCGGAGTAGGTCACCCTCAACCAGGAGATCACCACCGACAGGATAAAGCCGTACAAAGCGGGCCAGTGGGCATCGGCCCAGGCCAGCAGCCAGGCCAGCAGGCCCAGGTCTTTTTCAGGCATCTTCATACCCACCACCCCGCGGGGCTCCAGAAACGAAAAAACCCCGGCGCAGCCGAGGTTTGGAATCAGAAAACAAAAAAGACCACATCCGTTAGGGTGCAGTCTTCCATCATTGGCAATCACTCTACACAAAATTGCTTTTAGCTGTCAACTGCCTTCCACCGGCAAATTGTTCCACCACACATCGAATGATGCGGCGCTCGCCATGCTGTCCGGAGCCCCGACCATAACGGCATGATGGATCTGGCTCATGTCATAACGGGTAACCTGTACACCAGCCATTAGAGCATCCCCGCCAGCTGTGCGTGTTACCAACTTAACAGGCTTGGTAAAAAGTACTGAGCACTGCTCTGCCAGCGGACCTGGCAAACTTCCATCCAACCCTTGCACGCACATGCTGGCCTGCGTCTGCAATAGGTTATGCTTACCGCCCACCACCACGGCGGATCCACTGGCCAGCAGATATATCCCATACCCAGCCATGGATAGCCCGACCAATCCCTTGATATCCATCATCTCTTCTCAACTCCAGTTCTGCGATATAAACCAACGTAGCGAGCAACCCACCGTCACGAGCCATCTGCTGCAATGCGGTCAGCTCTGCCCTACATGCCCCCATATCTCTCCCGCATCTCTCCAGCTCCAAGAGCGCCTTCATGAGAGCCGAGTTTCCATTTCCAAGCAGTTGTTCAACGCGGAACTCCATGAAATTACCCTCATGAGTTTCGCATGCGAAAATCCCTCTCCCCAGCCAATAATTCAGTGGGTATTCTTTCGTCAACATAATAACGGGCCTCCGGCATCGTCTGCTCGGATGAAAATTTGAATGCGTGAGTGATTAGGCATGAGTTGCCAGTGCCGCTAATTTACAGATATGGAATTTGTTATGTCAATAACTTAGACGAAAAAATTATCCTGGGGTGTTATTAAAAACTTTCTCGTTCAGTACGGATTCTACAAAGAGTAGAATTTTTCCACTCTCTGTGGATTTAAGTTTACCCTTTCCATAAACCCGAGTTAACACTTTTTCGAAAAGCAATACATGAAATAGCTACCAATGTCTTAGTGAGACATTCATGGCAATAGAATCGACTATGTTCATTCATGCTTAATTACCTGATAAAAGCACTCGTATACCCTTTCGCATCATTGCTGGTTTGGCCATCCTCACCAATCACTTACGTCCATGCTGTCATTGAACATCTGACAACGAACTGCAATGCGCTTGCTTTGACAGGCTTCAAGTCTGATTGCACCTCAAGATTGCAATGTTGACGAAGGGCGGCGCCGAACTTGATGGGTCACCTTTGAATCCATGCGATACATCCAATCACCGCCGAACCTGCATGCTGCCTGACTTTAATGGACTATCTACTTTTGTGATACTGCAATGATTATATTATCACAGCATCAGATAATCATGACCGGTTGACCATAATCAAGATTTCAATATTGATTGTTAGGATGTTCACATGTACCAACATTCACATTGAATGCATTGCGAAAAATGGTTTTAAGCGGACAGTTCACCAAGCACTAAAATGATTTTAAGAACGTAGCGTAAAACCCTTTAACGATGGCAATCACTTTGCCGCCATAGGCAAACACAAGTTGCTTATATAGTATTTATAAAATGCCTTAACCGGCGCCGAGTTAATGAATGTCTGACCAAGACATTTTAGCCGCTAAAATGATTTTAATTGACAGATCGGGCGCCAGAGTAAACTGAAGTACACCTCAACTGACACCCGATGCGGCCAGTCAAAGCCCTTGCTATACTGTACAAATACACAGTAACGAGCCACATCCATGTTCGCCATCCCAGCACTATCTCCTGACAGCCTTGAGCTGCCACTGTTCCTCTCGCCTGCCGTCTGTGGCTTCCCCAGCCCGGCGCAGGACTACATCGAGCAGACCATCGACCTCAACCTGATCTGCGTGGAGCACCCGGCGGCCACCTTCTATGTGCGGGCCAGTGGGCACAGCATGGTAGGAGAAGGCATCAATGATGGTGACCTGCTGATCATCGACCGGGCTATCACTGCACGCCAAGGCTCCATTGTGCTGGCCTGCCTGGATGGCGAGTTCACCGTCAAGAAGCTGCAGGAGCACCCCTGCCCCGCCCTGCTGCCAGCCAACCCTGATTTTCCGCCGATATACCCGCAAGAAGGCCAAGAGCTGGAAATCTTCGGGGTCGTCACCTTCGTGCTCCACAAGACCAAGCTGGGGTAACCATGCCAACCGCCATCGCCCTGGTCGACGTCAACAACTTCTATGCCTCCTGCGAACGTCTGTTCCGGCCAGATCTCAAGGGGCGGCCTATCGTGGTGCTCTCCAACAACGATGGCTGTGTCGTGGCCCGCAGTGCCGAAGCCAAAGCCATGGGGATCAAGATGGGGGTGCCCTACTTCCAGATCCGGGATACCTACGAGGCGCAGGGCGGCATCTGGTTCAGCTCCAACTACGCCCTCTATGGCGATATGTCCCAGCGTGTGATGACGACCCTGGAAGGCATGGCGCCGACAGTCGAGGTCTACAGCATTGATGAGGCATTTGTTGAACTTAGCGAGAGCTGGGCCGGCGACCTGGTGGCATATGGTCGCCAGATCCGCGAACGGGTGCAACAGTGGACGGGGCTCACCGTTGGGGTCGGCATCGGCCCCACCAAGACCCTGGCCAAGCTGGCGAACTACGCTGCCAAGAAATGGCCGGCCACCGGCGGCGTAGTCGACTTGCGCGATGAAGCCCGGCGGGCCAAGCTGATGGCTATTACCCCGATCGAGGAAGTATGGGGGATTGGCCGGCGGCTGACGGCCAAGCTGGAATCTCAGGGGATCCGCACGGTGGCCGAACTGGTCGCAGCCGACCCCAGGAGCCTGCGGCGCCAATATGGGGTTGTGGTTGAGAGAACGGTGCAGGAACTGCGGGGGATCCCCTGCGCGGACCTCGAGCAGCTTGCGCAGGCCAAACAGCAGATCATCTGCTCTCGCTCCTTTGGTGAGCGGATCACCGCCATGGGGACCATGCATCAGGCCCTCGCCGGCTACATGGAGCGGGCCGCCGAGAAGCTCAGGGCCGAGGGCATGTGCTGCCGCCATGTCACCCTGTTTATCCGGACCAGCCCATTCAGCGACCGGGCCCCCTATTACGGCGAGCAAGTCTGCACCAAGCTGACCCTACCTACCAACGACACACGGGCGCTGCTGGCCCTGATCTCTCCTCTGCTCTCCCATATCTGGCGAGATGGGCACCGCTATCAGAAGGGGGGAGTCATGTTGGCCGACTTCACCCCCATCGGCATGCAGCAAGGGGATCTGTTCGCCGGCGAGCAACAGGCACCGAACAGCGAGGCGCTGATGCAAGTGATTGACAAGATCAACCGTGGGAACTTGGGAAAGGTCTATTTCGGGGCGCGTGGTGGGAGTGCCAGGGAATGGATGATGAAACGGGAGCAACTGAGCCCTCGCTATACAACATCAATTGGGGATTTACCTTTGGCAACTTAGCCATATAGAGATAAGAGGAGGCTTAGGATTGATTCTAAGCCGCCTCTTTCGAGGTAGGTTTTGCTGCCTCAGGTTTCATGGCTGCCTCGGAGCGAATAAAAGTAGTTCTCAAACACAGCCCAACTAGCAGCAACCAGATTAACCATGTTAGTCCATGACACAGAACTGTTGTTGTTGCGTATGAGAAACTCACTTTAGCATAAGGCCCAAAATTTTTCTGAATCATCCAAGTGATGATGCATCCAGCAAGGAACCCCAGCACATCCGAATACAAGTTCAGCTTATGGTTGTCCTTTGCTGGAAACTTGGAAAAAAAACTGGCAGCCAACTCAGGCATGGCCTTTCCAAGGCTATCTAAAAGTTGTTCATATGGGACTTTAGGCTCGTCACTCATGGGTCAACATGCTTCCGACTAGAACCTAAAACAAGCTCTCGCATTTCATTGATTTTATTAAGCTGAATTGCGCAAGACCCTACAACTCCAAAAGCTGATATAGCACCAGGGATCAAGGCAAGGAACCAGCCTGCACCGACGCCCCAAAAGACAAAGGCAACCAATACAAGAAGAAAAAGGCCACATGTTAAATTTATGGCGGCTCTAAGCTGCCGTTCCTTCGGTAGCCATTCGTGATTGAATGTAGTCATAGCATCCTCCATGTGAACACCGGAGTCAGTGCCAACTGCTATCCCTTCGGCACTATGTACATCCACCCGTACTGTTCTTTCATCGTATCCCACTGAAGACAGTCCGTCATCATCATCCTGACGTTTAAGCCTAGTCGCGTCGACAGGGATAGATATTGTAGAAATCAACCTGTAACTTCTTGGAGCATCGGCAGGCGGTGCCATTCCTATAGTTAAAGCCAGCGCAGCTGCACACGCAAAAGGCTTAGAAGACCATGCATGAGCATCATAGTTACCGGAAGAGGAAGCACCTATCTCGTTGGATGTACGAAAATCAAGAACTCCAACAACTTCTGGTCTCCCCCCCGTTGGCTTAGTCGCCAAAGTAACTACATTCATAGCACTGGTCATGCTGTTAGTCATTGCGCTTGAGCTCTCCGCTGTTTCTCGATCTCTAAAGCTGCGTTACTAAGAAGCTCTCCTAAAGCCTTCAAAGTAGCAAGATTTAAAGACAATGCAGCAACATGCTCTCTTACCGGCACAACTTCAATGTTACCAGATGGCAATACACCGCCTGGGACCCCATCTACAGCAACAAACTTCTCGCGAACACAAGAAACACGGTCAACGAAAAAGGATAGTTCAATCATGTCTTGAACCACGTTAACAGTAGCACCACTTGAAACATTCAGTTGGTAGTTCGGAGACTTTGTATGCTCCAGAAACTCAGGGACTTTGATGTCGTTCAAAAGACTCATATGAATCCACCTTAGATATATGCCCGGTATAATGCCACTTTACCAAGCAAACTGATAGTTAAAAATAATATCTGGATGGAACTTGATGATGATCACTAAAATAAAATAACCAAAATAAATCAATGGCTTAAGAAAAGGAACAAGCAAACTCAAAAGTTGATCGCAGCCTGCTGCCTCGCAACACTTCTTAATTACAGAGCAACCCACGGATAGGGAGCAGGTAGCATGTACGCAGCCGAGAGCCGCTTGTAAAACGACGTCGCCTCGCTCTACTGCACATGGCACTAGGCCAGTACAGCCTGATAGACCTGAGACTATCGCAGATCCAACTTGCTGAGACTCAAGGTACTCTAGTCATGACTACAAAATACTATCGGCCGGGCTACACCACCTGATTCAGCGAGCTCCCCGTGGTGAAGGCATAACCTTGGAAAGCTGGGCTAGCTTTGAGCGAAGAACATCGACTTTAGCGGGTGGGGCCTTACTAGGTGGCTCTGGATGGATGGCGACCACCTTGATGAAAATCCGGTGGGAGCTCCGTTTCCCAGGTTCTCTTTTACAGCTCCGCGTTTCTGCCACTGTCTCCACGTAGCTGAGATAACGTAGGTAGTGAACAATGTCGCTGGCCAAATCGCTCTGTACCTGCAGCAGCTCCACTACCGCGTGCAAGTCGAAGAACTCCCCATGCTGTAACCCCCACTCGGCCACCTTCAATGCTGGCTCTCTCAATTTGCTATCCATGCCGATCCCACTGGATTACCTCACTGATCACCAAGATAGCTGCCACCAGAGGTGGTTTGCCACTCCACTGAGGTGCACACGTAAAGAAGATCCAATGATAGCCTTATGAAAGTCAGAGGCGCGCCATTGTGTAATCGACTAACACAATGGCGATGGATCGAAATCTGATTGTCGTGATGTCAAGATTGCTGCCTATAAAGCCATCCGCTACTGGCGCGGAAATCCCCCAAGAGGGAAGTGCAATGATGGCCCTCCATCATAGGAGACAGACAGGGGGGTAGGACAGCTGATGGGTATCTAACCAATGTGAAAATCGTAAGCTTACTGGTCAAACTCTCGTCACATTGATAATCATGCCTTGTCCAACAACAAGAATGATCGGAAAATAGCGCATCAGGCCCAAATGGCCATAGCTTGATGATGCCACTACACGGCAAATCACTGCGGACGATAAGGAGAATGAGATGAAGAACCACGTTTACAGGATTAGTACAATCCCGCCAACAGAAGGAGAGCATGATGCTCGACGACGGCACAGACAGTCGGAAAGACGACAAAAAGAAAGCCACTTCACATCAAAATATGAAGTGGCTACTTGGTAAGCTAATCGACGTTTCACTGACGTTAGCTTTTGAGCAAATTTTGCTGCATCTTTGGGTTCACATGCTGCCAGGCCTTGAACACATAGAAGTAGTCAAAATGATCGTTTGATCTGGAAGGGGCTTAGGCCCCTTTTTTCGCGCCATTTGGCGTAACTATTTTACATTGCAAATATTACCTGTGTTGTCGACATAGTGCAACTCGACAGCGATGCGCATGCTAGTCAACAAATCACCTAAAAAACCTCACAACTTAGCGCGAAAAATTCAAATCGTATTTAGGCTCTGATTTTCTTTGGGTTTTCGAGTAAAAATGCCTCCAAAAATACCGCTGTCGCCCCCCCAAAAAAACCAACGAACAGATGAGCATCATGCGACTATGCCGCCGTCACCCGCTTGTAAAACGACTCCACCTCGCTCTCCTGCACATGGCACCAAGCCAGCACGGCCTGATAGAGCGGGTACCACTGCCGTTCCCACTCACCGCGGCTCAGCGTGCCCAGTAGCGGCTCAATGGCGCGGCGCACCTGGGTACCAGGGATCGGGCGCAGGCCGGTGCCGTTGCAGCGCGGGCAGGTCTTGTCGACGGCCTTGCCGTGCAGGCGGCTCAGCTCCAGATCACGGATCACCCCGCGCCCCCGGCAGAACTGCGGGTGGCAGGATGCCCCTGGGGTATCCACGGTGCGGCAGTAGTGCTGGACCGCTACTGCAGCGATCGCCTTCAGGGCCATGCCCTGGCCACGCTCCTTGATGGCCCCCACATACTTGGGCGCCAACTTGCTGCACTCTGCCATCACCCCCAGCACGGCCTTACGGTGGCTGGCATTGTCCTTGGTGTAGCGCGCCATGATCAGCGCCAGCCCCACCCCTTCATACTTCTGCACCAGCCCGAGCGCCCCCAGCACATCGGCCCGGGTCAGGTGAGAAGATCCGGTCGAGCGGGACTGAATAGCCTGGATCATCACAGAGCGAGGCTCCCCTATTGAAATCGCGTATTCGAGCCGCATCAGAATGCCTCCAGTGACCAGTTGGCGCCTTTACGCATCACCCCGACGAAGGTGAACATCCAGTGCTGCTTGGCCGCCACCTTGATCTTCACCCGGGCGTCATCCTCCCAGAACCCCTTCACCTCATGCAGCTCGATCAGCCCATCCCGGCGCACCACCATAAAATCGGGGGTATAGAAGGTCTTGTCGGCCAGCCGTAGCTTGAGCGGCTCGAATTCGTAGTGCAGCACCTCCCCCGCCAGCATCAGCAGGCGCAGGTGGCCGGCATAGGCCTCTTCGGTCTTGTTCATGGTGCCCGGTACCGGCTGCGGGCGGGCCCGCGCCTTCACCACCTTCCCACTGTATGGCGTCATCCAAACACTCCCAGGCCTGCGGCCTTGTTTAACGTCATCGCGACGTGATCCAGCTGGCTGCCGTGGGTCTTCTCCCATTGCTGCCAACCGTTGTTGTGCAATTCCATGTGTGCCTGGTGGCAGAGCGGGAAGGTCATCAGGTCATGGGTCTTGCTGCCCATCACACTGAGCCCGTGTCCCACTACGTGGTGCGCCTCGATGCCATCGGCCTGGCCGGTCACTACACACGGCAGCTGGCGCACGAACGCCAGATAGTTGGCCGACTCCCATCGCTTCATCTTGGGGCGGGGAATGTGCAGCATCGGCGGATCCGGGTCGATGGCCTTCACCGCAGGCTTGGCGCAAATCCGGCTGCGTAGCTCAGCCAGCGGGTCGTGCTCCAGCAGTGCTGTCTGGCTCACCCGATAGCGGGCATCGGTCTCCCGATAGCCGCGCCCAGGCACCAGCACCCGCTCAGGTTCCCGCGGGGGCAGGCGGCAGGCGTGGCGCACCACATCGATGGGCAGCAGACCCTGCACCTTGTACACGCAGGCCCACCAACAGAGATCCCGCGCCTGCAGCTGGGCAAGGGCGACCCCGCACCAGCCCGCCACCCGGGTCAGCAGCGCCCGGGCGATGGCCACAGCATGCTCACCCGGGTTGAACGGCAGCTGGCCATCGCGAAACTCGTTGTCGTGGTGCCAGCACAGCGGCAGCGGCAGGCCACCCATCTCGGTAGTGACCGACTCCCCGATGCAGCCATGGCCGATCAGGCACTGGCCCACGCTGCGCAAGGCCAGCTCGCCGCCGGCCGCCTTGACGATGGCAGGATTGAGCAGGGCACTGGCCAGCTCCGGGAACTGGGCCAGCAGATCCCCCCCTTCCGTGGCCGGTACCAAAACCGCAGGGCGATTGCCAAGGGCAGCGCGCAACTTGGCCACCCCCTCACCCACCTGCAGCAGCACCATCCCCATCTCCGGCACAAATACCGGTTGAGTCGGTGTCACCCCAACTTCTCCACCAAATCGAGCTTGTCCAGCAGCGGGCCCAGGCGGGTCAACAGCTGATAGCTGGCAGAGCGGCGCAGCAGGTGGGATTCGGATGCAATGACCCGGCGGGCAGCCTCGGCAGCGGTCAGGCCCGGGCAGGAAGTGTCGATGGAACGGAACAGCTCGGCGCTGGCGTTGAGGGCAGCTCCGGCAGGGTTGCTGGCTTGCTGCTGTAAATGGTGTGCTCTGGCCGCGCTGCGGCTAGTAAACTTGCTCATGTGACCCCTTTACCTCACGGTAGTGGTTCAGCCGATCGCTGGAATACACTTGGTATTTTGCCGGCTATTTGGAGATGGTTGTATCAATAAATAAACAATTGAAGGCTCTGCCAGCTTCAGACTGACAGCGTTAATCAATAAAGGGGACTTACGTCCCCAGTCTGTTAGCCCTTAGGTGGGTAAGGATCATTTCCATAAGAGTTTTTCTCACGGAATTGCCCTTTCTCATTGTGAACAAGTACTTCACTGCGTTGATTTTGAGCAATACCACGTGCAGCCTCAAACGCTTCCTGTTGTGTTGCATGGTGAGAGGTATCTTTCGAATTCCCAGCACCTCGTACTGCCCACTGATCACCTCTTGGTACTACATGCTGATTTTTACCTGACATAGCGCACCTCCAGTTGTGTTTATGTCAGAAAAAACAATACGCTCAATAAACAAACAACACAACATACAGTAAAAATAATGCGATGAAATACTGTATATGGTGTTCATGCCGCCACCTTCCCCAGGCCCACCCGGGCCAGCAGATCGGCGAAGCGGCTCTGGTACCAGTGCGGCGCGGTTTCCCGTTGGCAGCGCGGATCCACGATGTTCTTGCCGAACAGCAGCCCCTTCGGCGTGATCGACCAGAACTCCTTCTGCTTGTCCGCGGTCTTGCTGGACGGCCGGCTCATCTTGACTAGCAGCCCATTGGACTCGAGCAGGGCGTTGAAATAGCGCACCCCCATGGTCACCCCGTGCTGCTTCAGGCCCTCGGTAGCCGAGAAGGTCGTCCGCGAACTGCCGTCAGTGGCATCGCTCGGCGCGTCAATGGCGTAAGAGGGCAGCAGGTTCGGCAGGCCATGCTGGCGCTGGATGGTCTGCAGCATGCCCAGCTTGCCGGAGTTGCTCACATTCAGCATGCGGGCAGCGGTCTCAGCAAACAGCAGCTCGACCTGTACCGCTTCCACATTGACCGTCGAACCAGTGGATACCTGGTACTGGCCGGTCTTGCGCAGGGTTGGCAACACTTCGCTCATCACCCAGCGCTTGAACGCCTTGGCAGCTGGTAGCGTGCTGGACATAATCGCCTGATACAACCCAGCCTCTGTTATAAGCGACTGATTTACATAGTTTACTCCATTTTGGATCACCCTTTTTCGCTTGTCCTCTTCATCGATCAGCTTGTTCATACTGTTGGTTTTCTCATAACCCAGCGCCCGCGCTACGTCAGAGGCTACAAACCACAGCCGCTCGCCATCCTGCTCTATGCGGATAGAACCGAACTGCTCATTACTGAACATAACTACCGCACTACTATCTCCCGCCATGTCACTCTCCCGATTGTCATGATGTAGGCCTAGGCCAAAATAATACTGGTTATATATCCAGTAGTGCAATCCCACTGATCCAGAATTGCCCGGCCACTTCACACACGCTCAACTGGTACAGATCCAGTCCAAAGGCCTGCGCCCTGGTGAACTCCCGACGAGCGCCACTGCTCTGCTGCCAGCCAGGGAGAAAGGCCACCGCCTCGCATTCCATCAGCATCGGGATGGCGATCCGCATATAGGCCTCATGGCTCCATCCGTCCGGCAGAATAGCGGGGTTCATCACCTTGGCCCCCAGCGACTTCAGGTGCTCCTCTGCGGCAAAGAACGTCGGCCGGTTGAACTCCGGGAAGCCGGTCGTGGGCCCAGCTACATACACCTTCACCCCATCCAGCAGGATCAACCCTGCCTCTGCCACTGGTTTAATGGTCATCACGGGCCTCCTCGGCCAGGTTGTTCACGGCGGGAGCGCCCACCGACAGGTTCGCAGCCAGGAACAGCGCCACAAACACCAGCATCACCACGAAGCCCGCCTTAGCCATGACTGGCCGCCTTGGCCTTCGCCGCCAGCTCGGTGAGCTCACGGCAGGTCGACACCAGTCTCGGCTCGTCCTCGAACTCATCCCATTCGAGCTCGGGGCCCACCTCCTCTGCCAGCCACTGGCGCAGCAGCACCCAGACCAAGCCCAGCAACGCAAACCAGGCCAGCATCAAGGCCAACAACATCCATTCGATACTCATCCTTTCCTCCCCCTCCCGGTGGTGGTGTGATGGGCGGCGCGAGTCAGCGCCACCCCGACAACGTGGGCCGCATGCTCGGCCACCGATTCAAATCCGTATTCCCCGATCAGGTAGAGCGCGATCATGATGGGCATGCCCGCCTCCTTGGTGCGCTCAACCTCCTCGATGGTCAGCACCGGGGCGTACCAGTCGCGGGTCGCCGTGTGCTGGGCGTAGTAGTGCATCATGCAGCCACCCCTTTCAGATGCCCGGTGTCCAGCAGCTTCTTGGTCAACCACTGCTGCCCCTTGCCGGTGATCAGCGGTTGAAAGCCAAGGCGGGTTTCGCCGTGAACCTCATAGGGCACCTCAGCCACAGTGAAATAGCCCCGCTCCAGATACTCTTGAAACGGCAGGTTATGCCTGTTGCCACCCGCCATCAGGATCCGCAGCTCACGCAACAGGGAGAAGATCCGCTTCGGGCCAAGGCCAACCGTCTTGGCAAAACTACCGATCAAGGTGCCCTTGTCGGCACCGGCCACCCTATCGGCAAACTCAGCCTTGGGAGCCTGAGTTGCGATCAAGGACTGCGCTTGATCCAGCTCCAATGCCAACCGGCCGGCCTCAAGCAGTGCCTCGGCATAAGTGCGAGGTACTGCAGGTGCTTGGCTTGCTTCCAGCTCCTGCCAGCGACGAATGATCCGCATCCGTAACGCTGCGCTATAGCCAGCCACCAGACAGAGACTTTCTTCTTTGTCCAACATTAGGCACGGCTGGGTACGTCCCATGCTGTCCTGGTAACCAGCCGGCTTTTCGGCCGATTGAATTTCGACCAGCATTTTGCGGATATCTTCCAGCACGTGTTTATGCTGTTTGCCGGTCAACTCGGCCACTTCCACACTGCTCATCATCGGGCCTGCGCCCAGTAACATCATCTCGTTCATGTCATTCTCCCGAATCTCATGCTTACAAACGAACCAGCTCCACCACCCTGCCCCGGATCCGCGCCGCTTCGGCCCGCGCTCCCTCGGCCCCATCCATCACCAGGTAATAACCGGCGCCGGTAGCCGCATCGGTCTGGCCGAGGTTATCCAGCGAGTTCGATACCTCCAGATGGACCCGCTCACCGACCCAGCCCCGTACCGGCGGATAGATGACTACCCGGCAGAACTGCGACTCACGCACATCACGCTCGGCATTTGCATTGAATTGACCAGCCATCACGCCATCCTCCCTGTCACTGTGACACCACGCTGACGCAGCTCGGCCAGCAGGCTGGCCAGCTCGGCCGCCACCAGATCGGCACTGACGGAGTGCTCACGCTTGAATACCCTGACCTCGGCGATCATCTCGCAGGCCCGAATCGATATGGTTTGCCCGGTCGGCGAGGTTGGCTGGGCGGCCTGCATCATGCTCAACACAAGCGCCTTCACTTCGGCAGGGCGGGGAGCAAATTGCCGATCGGCCTCATCTGCCAGCTGCAGCACCGCATCGCGCACCAAACCGACAGGGAACCCCTTGATAGTCAGGGCCCACGCCTTGGCTGTGCCAGCAGCGTTGCTGTCCAACTGGTTGGCGCTGGCCGGCCAGAAGGCGATCATCATCGGGAACAGCTCACTGGCCAGGAACAGGGTTAACGGGTCTGCAGCGCGGGGATCGGCTGCTTGCAGGCTACCTTGGCGCAGCACTACCACGTCAGAGGATGGTGTTGTCGTCATAGCCGATTCCTCCTGCTGCCATAATGGCTTGGGCCTGCTTCTGGGCGTTGGCAAGGTTTGACGGGCGTTTACGTTCGAACCCCTCCCACTCGCCGTCGACACAGCGTGGGCGGCCGATGGCATCCCAGCGCTTGGCCGCAGCCAGATACCCGTCGAACTTCTGCGGGGCGAATACAGTCATCGGGCGCAGGTACTCGCTCATTTTGAGGTCCGTTGCCCAGTGTGCGGTCTTGAAGTCCACTACCAACTGCAGGTCAGCAACAGAGTGGCCGTCAGCCAGACGGGCGTTGATGTTCTGCAGGGCGGTGGGTTTGGCTTGATAGCGGCGATCGGCCACTGCGTTGAAGTGCTCCAGCACCGACTTGGCTTCTTGACTCACCACCAGAGCGATCTTGCGCTTCTGGTCTCGTTCGGTTTCGTCAGAAACCGGACAAGAGATCTGTTTAAGATCCTCTGTACTATCTAATTCTTTTACTTCTTGTTCTGTTGTCGTGACGGTCGGGGTCCCTATGGGCGCGACAGTTGGAGCGACAGCATCACCGCTCAAAGCCGCACCAGCAAAGGCATTGGGCGGGACACTCTGCACCCCGATGTGCACCCCGATGGGCGCCCCATTTGTCGCGCCCTCAAACTGCTCTGTTGCGAATGGCTCGCAATTAGAGGTAACCGGCTGCAGGGCGGCCTGATAGTCGTCGTAGTTGCAGATCTCGATGATGGTGCCCCACGGGGTGCCACGCAGTTCGAGCATCCCCTCTTTGGCGAACCAGCCAAGCAGGCGCTCGGTCGACTTCTTGTCGAGACCGCGCCCGCGCTCGTCACGTAGCTGCTGGCCCAGCTCGGTGGCGCTGATCACCAGCTGGCCGCGCAGCAGATGCCAATCACGCCCCTTGTAGCGCACGCAACCTGCCTCGTAGGAGGCCATGCTGATCAACCGCATCCAGGCGGCCAGCTTGGTCGCATTGCGGGCCCAGTCGGCTTGCAGCAACGAACGCCAGCACACCACATAACCACTGCGACGGTTGTCACTCATGTTGTTGCTCGCCTTCCTGTTGATAGGGGCGGCCACCGGGGCCGCCAGTCTGATCACCTCACCCATGGCGCATTGCCTCCAGATGCTGCTTGAGCGAGCGCAGGTGGCGATCTATCAAATCTGGAGTTGCAGGAATCCTCAGACCAAGCGGGCCTCCATAAACGAGGAATGTGCCTTGTGTGCCAACAACCAACCTCGGCATAGTGGTTGGTAGCTTGAACCTGAAGGAGGGTTTCAGAGGTTGCACGTTGCAGATAGGTTGGATATGATCTTTCATGTTCTCATCCTGTTCGATGTTTGAACCATGGCCCCGACTGTTGACGCAGTGCGGGGCCGCCTTGTTTCTACTTGCCGGCGGTGGCCGGCAAGGTCCGCACGTTGACGGCGGTGGTGCGGATCAGACCCAGCACATGCTCGGCTGCCTGGGTGCCGATCCGCTCAATCTGTCCGTGCTCCATCCGGTCGATCACCCCATCGGCGCGGGCGTCGTGGATCGACTGCATCAGCTTTCCGAACACCGACTGAGCCAGCAGCACCTGCTCCACCAGGTCATCGTCGCTGACGACACCGGCCGGCAGGTCAACGAGCGCTTTGCCACGGCTGGCCGCCCAAGCTTCCAGAATCCGGTTGTCGCCAGTGAGCTCAGTGACGGCGACGGCCTCGCCCAGGTTCAGGTGATGGCTGTCGCAATCTGGGTTGAGCTTGTTGGCCAGCACGGTCTCGCCCTTGCCCATCAGGCGGGCGATCTCACTGATGTTGCGGTCCTTGCCGAGCAGGTATGCAGCAACTAAAACGTTCGGACGTGAAACCGAAGGTTTACTTAACGTGGAAGTTTCGGTTTGCTGTGTCATGATCTGCTCCGTGTTCATCTTGAGGCTTCAGTGCCGACAAGATATCGGCGGCTCGGTTCGCGAGAGGCAAAGCTGAAATATCGACTTGGCTCAAACCTTGCTGTTTAAGCTTGAGAATCCAGGTAGATGGAACCTTGCCTCTCCGAAATGCATTGCTCACTGCTTCTGGCGTGATATTCAGTGCCGCAGCGAGAGCACTCTTGGAGCCAAATCGAGTTATCAGGGTATGCATGGCGTCCTCTGGTCTTTTGTATCGCCACAATAATAACCAGAGGTTAGGTTAAAACTCAAGAGCTTAAAGTTAGTCGCCAGTCACAACATAATAACCGGACGTTAGGATATGAATGAGAATCAGACAGAAATGGCGCGTTACGAGTCAGACAAAATTGCATTCGCCAAGAGACTCAATCTGGCTCTTGATGAGTTGAACTGGCCACAGAGGGGACGCATTGCCCAGCTGAAACGCACTCTACGCGAGGATCTATCTGAGATTTCCGTTCGCAAGTGGCTAAGAGGTGATGGTCTACCTGAAGTTAAAAGGCTGGGTGAGCTTTCCAGAATTACTGGGAAAAGCGTGCAATGGCTGCTAACTGGGAGTGACACCAATAACGGCAACGTAGAACCTCAGCCATACCCCGTATACAGGGTCCCCATGATTTCGTGGGTGAGTGCCGGGGAGTTCAAGGAGTGTGGTTTTATTCCCACTTTGGAAGAGGCCGAGGAAACTATCATAAGCCCAGTGCGAGCGGGCCCGAGAGCTTTTGCTGTCGTGGTAAAAGGCGACTCCATGGTTTCTTCACAGGGCGGGAAGTCATACCCAGAAGGCACGATCATCATCGTTGATCCAGATGTTGAACCTGCACCAAGCAAGAAAGTAATTGCCCGTTATGGCAATGACATGACGTTCAAAGAGTTGGTACTAGACGCTGGTAATTGGTGGTTGAAGCCACTAAATCCTCAATATCCCATGCTACAGGTCAATGAGGATGTTCAGATCTGTGCGGTGTTAGTCTGTGCGGTGATGATTGAGTAGCAAATTGCTGCTCACCTGGCGCCGCAATTTGCGAACCGCTGAATTTTGAGCAACTAAGTGCCCATCAGGTTTTACCACCACCCTCGAAATTTCTACCCTCAATCCGATCCATGACCGCTGCTTCTTGAAGTAGGCGGCATGCCATTTCCTGCCTAGGTCACAGACAGATTTTTTAAACCTTCCCCACCCTACCTGCAGCGCCATTGGCATCATTCTCCATATCCGTCCCAAGAGCCACATCACAATGGGCTAAGCGACAAAGATAAAAAAAACCCAAAAACTAACTTTTAGCTATTGACGAAAAATATAACCGATATATCCTAACCGCAAGTTAGCAAATCATCTGTTTGCGAAAGACAACCCCAGCCGGAGGGCCAGCACAACACTGGCAGCGGTGGCAACAGACCGCTTGGGGACATAACACCGGCAACCGGGCTGACTCACCTCCCCGCACTCCCTTGGCAAGGCGTGAATGCGTGCCGACCAAGGTGAACGGAAATTAAGGCAGTGACCGGCTGACAGCTGGAAAGACAGCGCAGTTGAAGTGATAGCGAACGAAGCGAGTGGCGGGTCTGACTCCCCAGCCACCCACCCGGTGAAAGGCCGGGACACAACCGGGATTGCATTGATAGGACACCGGCATCGGATCTAAGGCAGCGACAGGAAGACCAGCAAGTTTGGTCGGACTGGATTGGTCGAACCGCCCGGGCTGAAAGCAAGACCAGTGCAATCCACGGTTGTGGTGATAACCATCCCATCGGCTGCATGCAGCCGGGAGGTGCCGATAGGAAGTGCAATCGTAGGCCACCACAGCAAACCCGTCAGTTGGGCAAGTCGAAAGACCTCAGCGCTGACGCCGGATAGGGTAACCGGCAACCAACCCACCGCAGGGTTACGCGGTAGCCTGATCACGCTGTGAAGCGCCACCAAGGCCCTCGCCGAGAGGCGACAGTTTCGAAATGGTAGGTCTGCCCGTGAGGGCGCACCGGTGCCGACAACAAGAACGGCTGACTCGCTGTGAAGCGCTCAGCCTCACCACAGGTGCAACGCATGTGGTTACTACTCCTGATGTTGTTCTGGCTGATCGGGCTGACAGCTGACCAACAAGCAACACCCACCGTCACCCACCTGACGGCGCCATCAAGGGCAGCACCACCGCCCACGCTGGCACAGGGCTCCAGGCCCTGCCAAAACAGCCCGACATGCTCTCTCCTGGCCCCGGCAACGGGGCCCTTATCCCACAAGCGATAGCGGCCCAACAGCGGGTCACGGCCTCCTTTTGCCTGTCGCTTGTGTGATGAGACCAATTTCAGAGATAGCGGAGGCAGCCATGCACCCAAGCGAGTTCATTGCCAAGCACATCAAGGCGACGCTGGAGAAAGAGCAATTTCCCCCCCCTGGCGATCTCGCTGGGCGTGGCTGAAGCCAAACGCTATTTCGACCGGACACCCAGCTTTGCCAAAGGGAAGGTGTTCGATGAGTGCCTCAAGGCGGCCCGCGCAGTAGCCAGGATCGCGAAGAAGGCAGAGTCGGCCAAGCAGGCCAAGCCCTGATCCGGGGTACGGGTCGCAACGAGTGAGGAAAGACCATGCCAAACCATGTAACCAACATCATCCAAGCCCCGCGAAATGTCCTTGAGTCGCTCATCAATGGCGAAGGAAAAGTCGACTTTAACAACGTGGTCAGATTTCAAGGCAAATTCGAATGGGACGGAATATGTCTTTATTCAGAACGAGCCGCAGAGGTGGTCACCAAGACCCCGTTGGATGAAAACCCGTTTATAGCCAGCCTTGAGCGACATAACCGCAGCAATGTGAATGTGCTCGAAATGAACGATGAAGGGTTTGAGCAGTTCGTCCAAATGCTACGCAACAAGCGTCAGCACGGTTTCTTCCACACGATGGACTTTGCCAGAGAAAAGTGGGGCACAAAGTGGAATGCCTATTCGCAGAAGATCTGTCTCGATGATGGATTTGTACAATTTGATACGGCGTGGGCATGCCCGGTGAAATTGTTGGAGTCGCTATCAAAGCAGCACCCTGGCATCGATATCATCGTCAAATACGCTGACGAGGATATCGGCAGCAACTGCGGGACGCTGACCTTCAGGGATGGCAACATCGTTGCGCAAGAATGCGCGGGCCGCTGGGGCGAGATGTCTGAACTGGCCCGTGCCAAGTGGTCTGAATTTGCCTACGAGGTAACTGGCAGCAGTCGCGAAGAGGATGGTGAGGAATGAACCACTACGCCCAAGCACTGGCCGAGCTGCAACTCCTGCCAGACCACGAACTCAAGCAGATCGGCGACCAGTGGCAGACCCCCAAGGCGTTGGCCTGGGGCCTGTTCCACCAGTTCGCCCCCACCCTGGGGCCGGTGGTGCTCGATATGTTCGCCGACGACTGCAACGCCCTGGTGCCGAACTACTACGACGCCGAGGATAACGCCCTCACCCAGGAGCTGGCCGCAGACCTGCGTCGCCTAGGTGGCGCTGCCTATGCCAACCCGCCCTACTCCCGTCCTTGTGTGGATGGAGACGGCAACCCCATCACCGGGATGGAGGCCATTCTCAACTATTGCCGCGAGCAGCGGGCGCTGGGCGCCAAGATCATGCTGCTCATCAAGGCTGCTACCAGCGAGACCTGGTGGCCGGAGGATGCCGACTTCATCCAGTTCATCAGCGGACGTATCGGCTTTGAGTTGCCGCAATGGTACAAACCCCGCGACCCCAAGAAAGACAAACCCACCGCCAGCGGCTTCGCCTCCGCTGTGGTCATCTTCGATACCAGTTGGCAGGGCGAGCGCCGACCCGAAGCACGCCTGCGCCGGGACGACCTGATCACCACCGGCAAGATCATCCTCGACATGATCCACCGCCAAGCTGTCGCGCTCAACGAAGAGGCCAGCCAGGCCATCGCCAAGGCCGTTTCTACCGAGCCAGCCATGCCGCAAGAGCAGCCCGCCATCGCGCATCTGGCAGCGGGGGAGTCGCCCGTGGTTACCGACTATCTGATTCATCAGCTCGCCACTGACGTTGCACTGACTACGCTGGGTTTTGAAGTTAGCCGACCGATTGCCCAGGATCAGATTGAGCGGGCACTGTGCGGTAAAACGCACCACCCTGACTATGCCGAACCTGGTCTCTACTTGGCGAGATATGTAGATGAGGCCACGCAGCTTTCCGATGCTGAACAGAACACCCTTCGCAGCTACCTGAACGGGTGGTTTGAAGAAGGCGAACTGCCGTCTGAGATCTGCTATCGCCTGACCCTGGCTGCCGCCAACCTCAAAGCAGGCAAGCCTGTCCACGATGGGTTCGTGCTGGAAGGGCGGACGCCTGTCCTACCCCACTGGCAGCGCCACCCCGCAGTGAAGGGGATCATTTACCAGATCGACGATGCCGACATCCTGACCCCGGCCAAGACGGCCGAGCTGGCCGGCTGGATCATCGACAACCTGACAACCAGTTTTGACCTGCTGGAAATGGCTACGGCCAAGGCGGCAATGCTGCTGACATCGGGTGAAGACCAGCTGACGCTATCTCTGAATGACGGGGAGGCCGCATGAGCAAATCACTTCGCCGCTCCCGCGCCGTCAGGGCCAAGGTGACCGGGGCCCCGCTCAATCTGGAGTCTGCCATCAACGTGGACATGTTCGCCGGTGGCGGTGGTGCCAGCACAGGGATCGAGCGTGGGCTGGGGCGCCCGGTGCACATCGCCATCAACCACAACCCCAAGGCGCTCTCCATGCATCAGGCGAACCACCCGGAGGCTCTGCACCTGCCTGAGGATATCTGGGCTGTGGACCCGGTTGCTGTGCTGGCGGGGCGCTCGATCGGTTGGCTGCACGCCAGCCCGGATTGCACCCATCACTCCCAGGCCGCCGGCGGTCAGCCGCGCAAGCAGGAGATCCGCAGCCTCGCCTGGGTGATTATCAAGTGGCTGGCCCTGGGTAAAACCGCTGTGCTCTCCATGGAGAACGTCAAGCAGATGCGCACCTGGGGGCCGCTTATCGCCAAGCGTGACAAAGCCACGGGCCGGGTGATCAAGCTGGTCGAGGTTCAGCGCGGCAAGAAGACCAAGATCGAGCAGCATATCGCCGAGCCTGGGGAGCGGGTGCCACGCCAGCAGCAATATCTGGTACCGGATCCCAAGCGTGCAGGCCAGACCTGGCGCCGCTTTCTGGCCAGCATCGAACGTCTGGGATATGTGGTCGATCACACGGTCCTAAACGCTGCGGACTACGGGGCGGCCACCAGCCGCCAGCGCCTCTATCTCGTGGCCCGTCGGGACGGAGAGCCAGTTTGCTGGCCGGCCCCGACTCACTGCAAGGCACCGGTCCCGGGTAGCGCCCTGAAGCCGTACCGGGTGACTGCGGATCACATCGACTGGTCGATCCCCTGCCCCAGCATCTTCCTCACCAAAGAAGAAGCCAGGGACCAGGGCCTGAACGTCAAACGCCCGCTGGCAGATGCCACCTTGGAGCGCGTGGCCATCGGGGTGATCCGCGAGGTGCTGACCAATCCCAAGCCCTTCATCATCGAACTGGCCAACTGGTCAGGGCGATGTGTCGACTCGGTTGATGCACCGCTGCGCACCATCACCGGTTGGCCGAAGGGAGGTGCGTTCGCCGTCTGCAACCCGAGTCTGGCCCCTCTGGTGGTGCGCCACTTCGGTAAAGGAGGCGAGCACGGGGTGGATGAACCCGCAGCGGCCATCATGGCCGGCGGCGGTGGCAAGTCCATGCTGGCCGCACCCTTGATGATTCAGGCCAACGGCGGATTCAACACCGTGCCAGCCAGATCCGTGACTGACCCGTGCAGCACCATCACCTCAAGCGGCAGCCAGCAGCAACTGGCCTCGGCCTTCATGGTGCACCTGCGCAAGAACTTGCCGCCAAGCACACCTGAGAGCCAGCTCCCCACCATCGTTTCAGCGGGCCAGCACCACGCCACAGTGCAGACAGTGATGGCCAGCCCAGGTGAATACGGCCTGACACCGGAACAAGAAGCCGGGGCCCTGCGGGTCAGCGCCTTCCTGATGCGCTACTACTCGAACGGCGGGCAATGGGGGGCCGTCACCGAGCCGATGCACACCATCACCACCAAGGACCGGCTGGCTCTGGTGACCGTGACCTGGTGCGGCAGCACATGGGTGATCGTGGATATCGGCCTGCGCATGCTGGTACCTAAAGAGCTTTATGGCTGCCAGGGCATGCCCCGCCACTACATCCATGACCGTGGCCACGACGGCACCCCGCTGACCATCACCGATCAGGTACTGATGGTCGGCAACAGCGTCAGTCCGCCACCGATGGCAGCCATCGCCAGAGCCAACAACCCCTACAAACGCCTGCAGATAAGGAGAGCAGCATGAGCATCGTTCAGGACGTTGCCGAGTGGGTACATGCCCAGGTAGAGGGGGCTCTATGTGGGGATGTGGCAGCTGAGTTCGCCATCACTGCGATCAAGGCCAGCATGGTGATGAGCCAGATCCATCGAGAGTCTCGCTTCACAACTCGGGTTGAGCACAGTTGCATCCTTGATGCCAACGGCCGGGGGCGGAACACCCGCCGCCTCTATGTTGAGGTGGTGAAGCCGCCGCAGTGGCGCAAGACCCCTGTGGTAGGGACTTGCGGGGATCAGGTCGTTCGGTTCGAGAGCGTCACTGACGCAGAGAACAAGGGCGGTTTTGTCAGGGAAGGCATCACCCGCTGTCTTGCCGGCCAGCAAGAGAAACACGGCGGGTACCGCTGGCAGATAGACACAACCAAAGGAGCAGGTAAATGCACCGTTACCACTACACCCTGAATGCCGCTACCGAACTGGGTGCCGCGCAGGATCGCCTGACCGGCACCGTCGAGGCGCATCACCCGATGACCCACCAACAGATCAGGCTGGCGGCCATCGACCAGGCGCCGGCCGCTTATCTCAACTTCAACGAGCTGGAGTACCAGGAGATTGAGCCGGGCACAGATTGAAGGACTGACCATTCTGGTCAGCACCACACTGATATTGGCCGTACTGGCCATGATGTAACGAACACAACGACTGTCCGGGAGGACACGATGGATCAACGACTTCACAAGCGAAATTACCGGGATGACATCCAACAGGCTATCCAGCAGGAACAGGCCACGATGTATCCTCAAGCCGCCCTCTCCTACAAGAAGGCCCAGCACCACGCCGCCAGCGCAGATATGCAGGCCAATGCCAAGTTCGCCATGGCCCGCCGCATTCACTGCTTGAAGATGGCCAAAGACCCCCAGTGGAAGGCGGTCAACGCCAAGTTCCAGCAACTTTATCAAGCGCTGGAGACTCACTGATGGCCAGCCGCGGAATCAACAAAGTCATCCTGATTGGCAACCTTGGGCAGGATCCGGAGGTACGTTACATGCCGAGCGGTGGTGCTGTCACCAGCATCACCCTGGCTACTTCCGAGACCTGGCGCGACAAGCAGACCAATGATCAGAAAGAGCGTACCGAGTGGCACCGTGTAGTTTTCATGGGGAAGCTCGCTGAAGTAGCCGGAGAGTGGCTGAAGAAGGGCTCCCAAGTCTATGTCGAAGGGAAGTTGCAGACTCGCAAGTGGCAGGACCATGGCGGCCAAGAACGCTACACCACGGAGGTGCTGGTCGATAGCTTCAATGGCGTGATGCAGATGCTGGGAGGGAATGGGCAAAGCGGAGGGGGAAAACAGCAGGGGGGATACAGCCAGTCAAGACCAGCGCAACAGCCGGTACAAACACCGGCACATAACAAACCACCCATCGATTACGACGATGACCTGCCGTTCTAGGACTCACTGGAGGATATATGCTTGAACCAATTGAAAAAATAGAGCAAAAAGAGCTGCTGGTGATGCTGGGAAAAGGTAGGACTGCGCTTTACCACCTTCGCAATAAAGACGCCACTTTCCCCAAGCCCATCGACCATCAGCCCCTGCGCTGGATAAAGTCACACATTATGGCCTGGATTGACAGCCACAACAGAACCCAAGCCCAATCCTAACTCACGCTGGAGGACCGACCACCAAAGCTCATATGCTGCTCGTTGGTCCTCCAGCCAATCATGCTTGTTGTACACCGCCATCACGCCGAGCAGCGCATGACCCAGCATCGTCTCAGTGATATGCGGTGATACGCCGAGTTCGGATAGCCTTGTTGATAGGGTGCGTCGGGCATCATGAATACGCCAATGCGGGATCCCCAAGTTGCTGCGCAACCGGCTAACCAGTCGGTTACATGAGTGGATCTCGACAACCCCACCAGATTGCCCTGGGAACAGATACTCAGGATCAACCGATGCCATGCCAGCCCGCTCGAACAACTGGCGGCCAATGGTGGTGATCGGTCTACGAATTTCACGCCCCGTCTTGCTGACCTCGGCCGGCACAGTCCATACCATGGAGTCAAAATCCAGATCGCTGCGCTTGATGGTTCTCGCCTCCGAGAGGCGACAACCATAGACCAGGCAGAGCAGATGGATCACCTTGTTGGCGGTACCGGCACGGCACGCTTCAATGGCTCGCCATATCTTGACCACCTCAAGCACCGTCAGCACCCTGCTACCGGTTTTTGGCATGGCCCCCACATCACGGGCCCGTAGGCTCATCATGCAAGGTGGTTGGATTGAGCCGCGGCGGATATGCCAGTTGAAGCAGGCCTTGAGCGCGGTGATCACCGAGCGGGTAACACCTGGTGCCCGTTCGCTGATGGCATCGAAGTAGGTCAGCCACATATCCATGGTGATCTGGTTGAGTGGTCTGTCTGGCAGGCGGTTCTTCACCGACGAGAAGGTATAGCGATAGTTTTTCTGGGTACTCTCGCGACACTCACGCATCACATACTTGTCAAACCACTCATCGAGTAGCAACGCGGGTGTTGGTTCATCCCCTGTCTCGACAGTTTGCTCAGGACCGGCCTTGAGCTCTGCGGCCTTTATCCTAGCATCCCGAAGCGTCACTCCAGGGTAACGGCCGATTGTCGTCCTGACTTGTTTCCTGTCCCGCATATGGCGCACCTGGAAGGTGATCAGCCCCTTGGGTGATACCCTGACACCAAGCCCATCACCGTCAGTGACTTCGCTCTGACCCGTGTATGGTTTACCATTGATGCCTCGCAGCCAGCTGTCTGAAATTGCCATCGCTCACCCAATAAAATTTTGTACTAACAAAATACCATATTTTGTACTTCTAGTTGTACTAAATAGCCAGTGAACGAGGCTAGACAGCGGTGAACAACGAAAGAATTACTGAGTGCTCAGATATGACTGAACACACCATAAAGAACCATAAAATCAAAAGCCTAGGCGATATATAAAGAACAAATGAGCACATCAAAGAACCAAGCCACACAGCAAACCTTCTACTTCCACGATTACGAGACCTTCGGCATCAGCCCGGCCAAGGACAGACCGGCGCAGTTCGCCGGCATTCGTACCGACGGGGATTTCAATCTCATCGGCGAGCCGCTGGTCATCTATTGCAAGCCGCCGGCGGACTATCTGCCGGAGCCGGAGGCCTGCCTCATCACCGGCATCACGCCGCAAAAGGCGATGAAGGACGGGCTGTGCGAGGCAGATTTCATTGCCCAGATCCACGAGCAGTTTGCCACCCCGAATACCTGCGTGCTGGGCTACAACAGCATCCGCTTCGATGACGAGGTGACCCGCTACACCCTCTATCGCAACTTCTACGACCCCTACGCCTACAGCTGGCAGAACGGCAACTCCCGCTGGGACATACTCGACATGCTGCGGGCCTGCTACGCCCTGCGCCCGGAGGGGATAGAGTGGGCCTTCGATGAAGAGGACAAGCCGAGTTTTAGGCTCGAAAAACTGACGGTGGCCAACGGCGTGGCCCACGCCAACGCCCACGATGCCCTCTCGGACGTGCTGGCCACCATAGAGATGGCCAAGCTGGTGAAACAGGCCCAGCCCAAGCTGTTTGGCTATCTGTTTGAGCTTCGCAACAAGAACAAGGTCAAGGCACTGATCGACGTGGTGACCATGAAGCCGCTGACCCATGTCTCCGGCATGTTCTCCCCCTGGCAGGGGTGCGTGAGCTGGGTGTCGCCGCTCGCCTGGCATCCCAGCAACCAGAACGCGGTGATCATGGTGGATTTGACCCGCGACCCCACCCCGCTCATCGAGCTCACCAGCGACGAGATCCGCGAGCGACTCTATACCCGCAAGGACGAGCTGGGGGATCTGGCGGCCATTCCGGTCAAGCTGGTACACATCAACAAGTGCCCCGTGCTGGCGCCGGCGGCCACCCTGACCTCCGAGCGCGCCGACGAGCTTGGCATAGACAGAGAACAGTGCCGCAAGAGCCTGAACCTGCTGCGGGCTCACCCCGAGGTACGGGAAAAACTGGTGGAGGTGTTCAATCAGGAGTTTGCGGGCAACAACGACTCGGATCCGGATACCCAGCTCTACGCCGGCTTCTTCGGTCACGGCGACAAGGCCACCATGGATCTGGTGCGTGCCACCCCGGCCGAACTGCTGGGGGAGCGGGAATTTGCCTTCACAGACGCGCGTTTGCCCCAGATGCTGTTCCGCTACCGCGCCCGCAACTGGCCGCACACCCTGAGCGAGGCGGAGCAGAAGCGCTGGCGCCTGCACTGCAGCGACTACTTCAGCCGCCGATTGCCGGACTACGCCCCCCGCCTCGAGGCGCTGGCCGAGCAGAATCAGGGTAACGAACGGAACTTTGCGATTCTCAAGAGCCTCTATCACTACCTCGAAGATCTGTGAGATGTGATCGGTTTCACAGTTAAATGTCGGTATGCTCCCCTCGCCCAAGACATAATGGGAAGGGGAGCAAAGACTCCTGAAGTTTCAATTATTTGTGCGCTAACATTGCATTAACGGCCTTTGGCTATCGACCCTTGGGGATGCCTCATCTGATGCGTTCAGGATTATCCGGTTTCGGTTTGCTCGTCTGCTCCCTGCTGCCTTCGGCCGGCATGGCGGGCGTGCGTTTTGATGTCCCCGACTATTTGCTGCAATTGCCGCAGCAGACTTATCAGCTGATCGAGAGCAACTTCAGCCGTCTCTATCAGCAGACCGACTTCACTCCCCAGATCACCAACAGCTATTTCAACCGCTCCGATCTCTACAACTTCGTCGGCGTGCCGCTGGCCATCACCCCCCAGGCGGGTTTTCAGCTGGAAGTGTTCGGTCAGCTCTACAATCGCGCCTCCCAGAGCTATGTGCACATGAGCCAGGACATGTCGCTCTATCGGATGATCCGGGCCGACATGATGGGCAACACCAACGATGAAGTGGCCCTCGGCATGGGGCTCGGCATTCCCCTCAGCCCGCAGCTCACCTTCAAGGCGCTGCTCTCCAGCAACGAGATCCCGGGCTATGGCGCCGCCAACTACGCCATCGGCTTCGAGTGGCGTTACTGACCCCGGCATAGCTGCGCCTTTCGCAATACATTCAGGCTCCCGTGGGAGCCTGAATGTATTGCCAGCCTGCTCAGCGGTAGCGGATCACCCGCCCCTCGCCCCCTTGCAGGGTGAGCGCGGTGCCGACCGCACCCTCATCCCAGAAATCCTGGCCGCCCGATGGCAACAGGAACTCCTGGGGCTGCCCTTCCCAGTTGAAGAGGCAGAGCAGGGTACCGCCCTCGGGCAGGCTCACTTCCCCACAGGCAAACTCCATCGACTCGAAGCGGGCGGACGGAGTACGGACCGCGCACAGGGCCAGCAATTTGTGCAGCTGCGCCGCCTGCCCCTCGTCGAGATCCTGCAGCCGGTCACCGGCCAGCATCATGCCGCCGCTCGCCACCAGCGCAGCCAGATGAAAGCGGTACTCTGCCGGGCTGGCCTGCTGACTCGGCAGATCCCGCAGGCAGATGCAGTCGGGATCCAGCGCCCACAGCCGGTCGTTTTGCCAGGCGCGGCAGAAGGCCTCGCGAGCAATCTGGCGAAAACGGTGGCCATTGCGCTCCACGTCATCGCTTACCCGCATGCCGTGCACCAGGCCGAGGCTTGGCCAGATGGGCGCGTTGCAGCCAAGCAGGAAGGCCCCCTCGCCCGCCCCGCGCAGGATGGCGGCCATGCCGCGTCGGTAGGCCTCGACCCGGGTGGCGGCCGGGTCGTGGAAGCGGCCGCCGTGGATGGCCCCCCAGAAGTTGGCGTCGAGCTTGAAGTAGTGGATGCCCCACTGCTCGCGCAGGGTGCGAAATACCTGCTCAAGGTGAGCCTGCACCTCGGGGTGGGTGCCGTCCAACACATACCAGGGGGTGCAGCGCCAGCCGCCGTAGGTAACCCGCTCGGAGGGCAGCGGCAGCCCGTCATCCCCCTTCACGAACCAGTCGGGGTGCTCCTGAAACACCTGTGAGGTCGGCTCGGTAATAAAGGGGGCGACCCAGAGCGCGGGCTCGCAGCCGGCACTGCGGATCTCCGCCGCAAGGGCTGCCACTCCCTGTTCGAACTTGGGCGAAGGGGTGAGCCAATCCCCCATCTTCGCCTGATAGCCATCGTCGATCTGCACGTAGCGCAGGGCCGGGAAACGCTCTGCCCGCACCGCCAGATTCTCGCGAATGTCGGCGGCGCTCACCTGTGCATAGTAGTGATACCAGGAGCACCAGCCGCTGGGGCGGGTCGCCACCTCGGCGATCAGGCTGCCGTGTTCGGCCTCGATCATGCTCGCCAGCTCGGCCAGCAGCGCCTCGCGATCCGCTCCCTCCAGACAGATCAGCGCCTCGCTCTGCCAGTGCTGGCCGGCAGGCAACAGACGCTCTTCGCAGTTCATCAGGATTTGCAGCCAGCCATCGGGGTAGAGTCGAAACTCCCCGCCAAAACGGTGGCAACTGGCAAAGGCGAGCAGCAGCCAGCCCTTGCCGTGTTCCACCAGCAACAGGTTGTGGACCGTGTGATAGCCGTCGTCGCCGCTGATGCGATAGACGCCGGCATCGGGACAACGGCCCACCGGCTGCGGGGCCTGCCAACTGCCCATGGTCTGGGCCAGCATCTGGAATCCTTCGCCATAGATAGCGCACGCAGGCGAGAGGTCGAGCTTGCCGTCAAACAGCACCCAGCGGCCGACCGGCGTGGCATCAGGGCCTGTGTTGTCGAGCCTGACCCGGCACACTGCCCCGTCCCACTGACGGGTTTGCAACAAATCCGGGGGCAGGCTGCTATCGGCCGCCAGGTGACGCACGCGGGACAAGAGGGATGTCATGGCTACTCCTTGTAATTCATAAACAAAACAAACAGTTCAGAACCTGGTCGTTCGAAAAGTGCATCGAGTCAGAAAATCTTCAATCAAATCAGCTTCAAACAAACTGATTTCAGCTGTTATTGTTTTAATGCCGCGCCCCTGCCTCTCTGGTAAACTGCCCGTTCATTCACAGTTACCAAGTTGGGGCTCACGTGATCGCGCAACGTGCCTTGCTGTACCTTCGTGACTTCATGGTCATAGTCGCCTGCCTGCTGGCGGGCAAAACCCTGGCAGCCATACTGCCGTTCGCCTTCCCCGGCAGCATCATCGGCATGCTGCTGCTGTTTGTGCTGCTCTCCTTGCAACTGGTGAAATTGCACTGGGTCGAGCTCGGCGCCGGCCTGCTGCTGCGCCACATGGGCGTGCTGTTCGTGCCGGTGGCGGTCGGGCTGGTGGCCTGGCTGGAGCCCCTGCGCCAATCGTTCGGCCTCATCATGCTCTGCATAGTGCTCGGGATAGTCTTGATCCTCGGCACGGTCGGCCGGCTCTACCAGAGGATGAACCGATGATCTTCTGGCTTGCCATCCCCCTGACCCTGGCCCTCTACTTCGCCACCCGGGCCCTCTATCGCCGCCTGCCCTGGCCCATCATCAATCCCGTGCTGGTGCCCACCGCCGTCATCATAGGCCTGCTGCTCTGGCTGGATCTGCCGCTGGATCAGTACGAGAGCGGCACCCGCCCCATCACGGCGCTGCTGGAACCCGCCGTGGTGGCGCTGGCCCTGCCGCTCTACCAGCAGGCCCGCCAGATCCAGGCCAGGCTCAAGCCCATCCTAATCTGTACTCTGGCCTCCGTCTTGATCTCGGTCTGCACAACCCTGCTGATCGGTCATTTTATGGGCGCCGATCCGGCATTGCTGGCCTCGCTCGCCACCAAGTCCATCACAACCCCGCTCGCCATGAGCGTCAGCCAGTCCCTCGGCGGCATTCCGGCCATCGCGGCGGCCGTGGTGGTGGTGGTCGGGATTGTAGGCGCCCTCATCGGCTACCCGCTGCTCAAACTGATGCGGGTGACCGACCCCGAAGCCCAGGGGCTGGCCATGGGGGCCTGCGCCCACGCCATCGGCACCGCCACCTCCGCCGAGAAGGGCATTACCCAGGGGGCCTTCTCATCGCTC
Source organism: Aeromonas sp. MR7 (assembly GCF_963899385.1). NCBI lineage: Bacteria > Pseudomonadati > Pseudomonadota > Gammaproteobacteria > Aeromonadales > Aeromonadaceae > Aeromonas > Aeromonas sp. MR7. The sequence continues at coordinate 48,158 of NZ_CAWQXH010000050.1, read as the reverse complement.
GCCATGGTGGTGTGCGGCATCCTCACCGCCGCCGTGGCCCCCCTGCTGTTTGCCATTTACCACTGGTTGAGCTGAGTCGTACCGATTTTCGGTTGTGCGGGCCGGGTGGCCCGCCACAGTGCGAGCTGACGCACAGTTTGCGCAAGACAAACGTTTCCTTTACCATCCCCCTCCTTTTGCCCGTCAGGGCGTGAGCGCGCTCACACATTTTGCCGAGCTTGCTCCCTACAATGGCCCCCCAATTGGCCTTTGAGGACACACTATGCATCCCCGTTTTGCCAAGCCACTCGATACCCTGCCCGCCCCGCTCAAAGCGGCGCTGCTGCCCATGCTGGATCCCGAACAGGGCGGCGAATTCAATGCCCGTTTTACCCCTGCGCAAGTGGCAACCCTGAAAGCCGCCACAGGTCTCGATGATCGCGCCCTGCGCCTGGCCCTGCTGCCACTGGCCGCGGCCTGCTCGGTGGCCCCCATCTCCAAGTTCTTCGTCGGTGCCATCGCCTGCGGCCTGAGCGGCACCTGGTATTTCGGCGCCAACATGGAGTTCGCGGGACAAGGGCTGTTCCACTCGGTCCATGCCGAGCAGTCCGCCATCTCCAACGCCTGGCTGGGCGGTGAGACAGGGATCAGCGAGATCACCGTCAACTACACCCCCTGCGGCCACTGCCGCCAGTTCATGAACGAGCTGAGCACCGCCAAGATCCTGAAAGTCTCTCTGCCGGACGACCTGAGCGCCCTGCAATCCTTCCTGCCCCACTCCTTTGGCCCGGCGGATCTCGACATCACGGATGCGCTGATGAGCCCGCAAGCCCATGACGAGCTGACGCTCGAGAACGAGGATCCGCTCTGGCAGGCCGCGCTGGCCGCCGCCCGCCAAAGCTATGCCCCCTACAGTCAGGGCTATGCCGCCGTGGCGCTGCAGTTTGCCGATGGCCGCCTCTTCTGTGGCCGCTACGCCGAGAACGCCGCCTTCAACCCCAGCCTGCCGCCGATGCAGATGGCCTGTGCCCATGCGGTGCTGAACGGTGAAGATCTCGCCACCATCCGCCGCGCCGTGCTGCTGGAGAGCAAAAACGGCCAGATCAGCCAGCGGGACTCCGCCCAGTCCACCCTCAAGGCGCTGGGGTCGGTCGAGCTGGAATACCAGGCCGTCTGAGGTCAAAAACGCCCAACAACAAGGGGAGCCACCGGCTCCCCTTGTTGTTTCTGCTGATTGCTTAGGATCAGGATTCCCAGATGATGCTCTGGGAGGAGGACCAAGCCTCGCCGAGGTCCGCGTATTTCTGCTCCAGCAGGTGGCGGCGGATCTTCATGGTGGGGGTGAGCACGCCGTTCTCTATGTTCCAGGGGCTCTTCACCACCAGGATACCGCGAATTCTGGCGTGGGATTCCAGCTGTTCGTTGACCCGGTTGCGCGCCGCCTCCAGCTGGGCGTTGATGGCATCCCGGTTGCCCTTCATGGCACTCTCGGCCAGTTGCACCAGGGCTACCGGCTGGGGCATGCCGTAACCTATCACGCACAGCTGCTCTATGATGGGCTCCTGCCCCAGCAGCCCCTCGATGGGCACAGGTGCCACGTACTTGCCCTTGGCGGTCTTGAACACGTCCTTCATCCGGCCCGTGATGGTGAGGTAACCCTCCCTGTCCAGCTTGCCCATGTCGCCGGTGTGGAGCCAACCATCACTGTCGATGGCCTCAGCACTGTGCTCGGGATCCTTGTAGTAACCCAGCATCATGCCGTCGCAACGGCAGAGGATCTCCCCCTCATCCGAGATGCGGATCTCGACCCCGGGCCCCGCCTTGCCAACCGTGCCTATCTTGTCGGCCCGAAACGGACAGTTGAGGGTGGAGAAGGCGTGGTTCTCGGTCATGCCCCAGGCTTCGGTGATATTGACACCTATGCTGTAGTACCACTGCAGCAGGGCCGGTGACACTGGCGCCGAGCCGCAGCCCAGCACCCGCGCCTGATCCAGCCCCAGCCCCTTTTGCAACTTGCGTTTGATGAGACCCGAGACAAACGGGATCTTGAGCAGCAGCTCGAGCTTTTTCTGGGGCAACTTCTCGTGGATCTTGATGCGAAACATGGCCCACAGCCGGGGCACAGAGATAAAGACGGTGGGACGGCAACGCTTGACGTCATCGATGAAGGTGTCGAGGGATTCGGGGAAGGCGATGGTGGCGCCGCTGAACAGGCTGCCACCATAGATGTATACCCGCTCAGTGATGTGGGCGAGCGGCAGATAGGAGAAGCCGCGATCGGCGGCGGTCAGCCCCACCGCCTCCACCAGTTTCTCGCACGACCAGGCATAACGCTCGACGCTCAACATGGCGCCCTTGGGCTTGCCTGTGCTGCCGGAGGTGTAGACCAGGCTCAGCAGGGCGTCCGGCACCTGCGCCAGGCTGTCAGCAATGGGCTCGTGCACCTCCAGCAGATCGTCCCACTGATGGCTGGCGGGCATGGTCTCATAAGGCAAGGCGATGCGCAGCAGATCGGCGGGCACACCGGCCTCCTGGCTCTTCCAGTCATCCAGCTTGCCGACGAAGATCGCCTTGGCCTCGCTGTGGCGCAGCACATATTCGATGGTGTCGACGTTGGCGGTCGGGTAGATGGGCACGCTCACATACTGCCCCATCTGCATGGCCAGATCGGCGATGAACCACTGGGCGCAGTTCTTGGAGAGCAGAGCCACCTTGTCACCGGGCACCAGCCCCAGATGACGCAGTGCCGTCACCATGCGGCGCGCCTCGTCGGCGACTTCACCCCAGGTGAAGTCGACGTATTCGCGGTTGATGGTTTGACGAAGGTAGACTCGGTCAGGACACTGCCGCTCCCAGTGATAGAGCATCTCGAGCGGCAGTTTGTTGGCAATACGTGATGAGGAGGCCATAGTTTAATCCCTGAAACAAAAGGCGAAACTTATTATTAACCTTTCACTAACTTCAGGGAAGAATAAACTCAAACTTCTGTTTGAAATGTGTATCCGATCAAGCTTCTGCTTGTTGCTGCAAACGAATCCACATTGCCTGTACCAGCTTCTCATCTTCTTCGGAGAGCTCACCCTCCAGAATGGCCTCGTTCAGGCTGCGCAGCACATAGCTCTTCACATCCCGCACCAGGTTCTTGCCCTCCAGCTCGGCGCGCGCCACCGCCAGCGAGATGTGACCGCGCAGATACCCTCCCGCAAACAGCTCATCTTCGGTCGCCGTGGCCACCATGCTGTCTATCAGTCCCAACAACTTGTGCTCAAAATCATGAATCGTCATGTAACGCAGCCTCATTTTCAGAGTGGCTGGCAAAAAATTGCCGGCAAAATAATTCGGGGGAGTGGAACCGCGATCCGGTTGATCACGGCTCTCTGGCGCCAGGCCAGCCGCATCCTTGATGCCCTATTCCGGGTTGGCCACCGGGTAGATGACCTGATCCTTGTATCCCGTGGTTATACGCAGATAACCACTTAACGACCGGTTCAGTGCCGGGTCATCGGTGTCCACCAGCAGTGGCCTGCCCGCGAGGGCCGCCAACTTGGCCTTGGTGGCCAGGACCTGGATCTGGTCCCGCCCGACAGCCCGGATCACCTCTGGACTCAATTGCTGATTTCCGCGCCCGAACAGATGTCCCTGTCCGCCGATCAGGGTAATGATCAGCCGGCAGTGACGACCGCGGATCCGAGTCAGGATCTCGGCGGCGGACAGATCCTGCCCGATAAGCCGGCCGTTTTCCACCAGATCCACACCGAGCAAGGTATTTTCCAGGCCTAGCTCTGCCATGCAGGCGGCGACCGTGCTGCCCGACCCCATCAGGTAGAGGGTGTCGGGCTCCATCTGCTCGACCACACCGGCGGCGAGATCCGCCAGCACCAGCTCCTCGGACTCCCGCCCTCCCTGCTTGACCGCCTGCACATAGCGCAGATCGCCGGGCACCAGCATCTGGCCGTAATGGCGAGCCCGCACCTTGCCAGCCCGAAACGCCTCCTCGTCTATGTCCATCACCTCGGCATCCACCAGGCTCAGCAATTCGCCGGCGATCATCCGCGCCACCACCCGACCGCTGGCGGCCGGGGTGACGCCATACACGCCGGAGTGGATCTTGCAGCCCGCCGGGATGCCGAGCACATGGCACGACTCCCCCACTGCCGCGCAGATGTCACGCGCCGTGCCATCGCCACCGGCGAACAGCAACAGGTCGACGCCCGCCTCGCGCATCCGCTCGGCGGCGGCGCGGGTATCGGCCGCCGTGGTGGTGCCGGCGGTGGGCCGATAGACGATACGGCAAGGCAGCTGGAGCGATTTCGCGAGATCGGCACCCATTTCGCCTGCGACCGTCAGCAACTCGAATGAGTCGGCGAGATCGCACAGGGGCAGCAGGGCTTGCCGTGCCCGCTCCTGCGCTCTGGGCACGGCGCCCAGCGCCAGCGCCTCGGCGACCACGCCATCGCTGCCCTTGAGACCGACCGCGCCGCCAATGCCGGCAACCGGGTTAATGATGAGTCCTAAACGAAACATAGATTTCTCCCTCAAATCGCCCGCCATTTTATCTTTTCAAGGCGCTGGGACAAGCCATGTTGCGCCTGCTAGAATGCGCTGCTTCAATTTTTTAACCAAGGTTCAATCATGCTGGAATGGGTTCTTGATCCCTCTGCCTGGGTTGCGCTCGCGACCCTGACCCTGCTCGAAATCGTGCTGGGCATAGACAACATTATCTTTATCTCCATCCTGGTCGCCCGCCTGCCGGAAGCGCAACGCCAGAAGGCGCGGATCCTGGGTCTGGGCCTCGCCATGGGCACCCGCATCCTGCTGCTGCTGTCGCTCGCCTGGGTGATGCGCCTGACCGAGCCGCTGTTCACCGTGCTGGGTGAGGCCATCTCGGGTCGCGATCTCATCCTGTTGCTGGGGGGCCTGTTCCTCATCGGCAAGAGTGCCCACGAGATCCACGCCACTCTGGAAGGGGCGGCGGAGCCAGAAGGCTCAATCGCGGTTGCGTCCGGCTTCGTCAGCACCCTGATCCAGATCGCCATCCTCGACATCGTCTTCAGCCTGGATTCTGTCATCACAGCCGTGGGCATGGCGGATCACGTGCCCGTCATGGTGCTGGCCATCATGATCGCCGTCTTCATCATGATGTTCGCCGCCAAGGCCATAGGTGACTTCGTCGATCATCACCCCACCATCAAGATGCTGGCCCTCTCCTTCCTCACCCTGGTCGGCTTCGCGCTGATGGCCGAGGGCATGGATCTGCACATTCCGAAGGGTTACATCTACTTCGCCATGGCCTTCTCGCTGACGGTGGAGATGATCAACATCCGCCTGCGCAGTCACCACGACCGCGAGAAGCTCGAGCAGTAAATGCCAGAGCCACAAAAAAGAGCGCCATCAGGCGCTCTTTTTTTATCCACACAACCGGCTTATTCGTTGCTTATGACGATGGCAACACGGCGGTTCTCGGCCCGCCCGGCAGCGGTCTTGTTGTCTGCCACCGGATCCCGCTCACCGCGACCACGGATGTCCAGGTTGGCCGGCTGCATGCCGACCGACACCAGCACCTCGGCCACCGATTTCGCCCGTTTCAGGGAGAGCTGATCGTTGTAGAGCTCAGGCCCGTTGGAGTCGGTGTGACCGTCGATGCGCGCCTTGTTCAGGCCGACACCCAGCAAGGTCTTGCCCAGCTTTTCCACCAGAACACGGGTCTTGGGGTTGAGGGCCTCCACGTTGTTGGCAAACAGCACCCGGTTGGAGAAGTCCAGAGTCCAACCCTCATCGGTCAGGCGAAAGCCCTGCTCCTTGAGTACGGCGATCTGCTCTGCCGTCAAGCCGTGGGGGGCGCTTTGACAGCCCACCAGCACGCTCAACAACAGGCCGATCAGGCCGGTTTTCATCAGGACATGGATCTTCATTGTTATTTTTCCTCTGCAGAAACATCAAATTCCAGCTGGTCATGGAGTGCAAGCTCCCGACGCAGCCGCTTGGATTGGTACATGGCGTTGTCGGCCTGCTGCAACAGCTCGCCAGCGGTCAGCCCCTGCTCCGGATAGAGGGCCGTGCCTATGCTGATGGCCGCCACCAGCTGGCGACCATCCCCCAGCACCACGGGGTCGGCCATGGCCTGCTGGATGCGGGATACCACATCCTGCGCCTCACTCTCTTGCAACACAGGAGTCAACAGGATGGCGAACTCGTCTCCCCCCAGCCGACATACCAGATCCATCGGCCGAAGCTGATGTTGTACCCGTCTGGCCAAGGCGATAAGCACGTCATCCCCGGCGGCATGGCCCAGGGTATCGTTGATCTGCTTGAAGCGATCACAATCGAGGTAGAGCAGTGCGAAACGCTCTTCATGCAAGCGACCCGTGGTCACGGCTTGATCCAGACGAGCCTCAAAAAGAGCACGATTGGGCAGGCCGGTCAAGGCATCGTGGGTGGCCCGGTGCAGCAGGCTGGCGTTCTCCCGCCGCTGATGAGCCTGCCAGGCTTCCAGCTCGTCGAGCAGGGAGTTGAAGTCCTGACCGAGCTCATGCAGCTCGGCGATATGCGCCTCGGGGACCCGCATGGCCAGGATGCGTCGACGGCTGACACTGTGAGCCACCTGCGCCAGCTCCTTGAGTGGCACAGTGAGGGAGTTTTGCATCCAGCGCGCCACGTAGAGCGCCCCCAGCGCACTGAGGATGAGACAGACCAGCATGGCCAGCAGGGTTTGCAGCAGGAACAGCAGCAGATATTGGCCGTGGCCGACCAGATGGATGCGGGCTATCTCCACCCCGCCCCGCATCATGGGCTGATCGACCGGGCCCGGCAGTATGAGCCTGGCCAGATACTGCTCCAGCCCAGACCAGGGGGTGCTCATGGCCCGGCGCCAGCTGGCCAGCGGCTGACCCGTGGGCAGATAGATGCTGGCCTGCGCCACATCCTCATGGGTGACTATGGCTTGCAGCGCCTCCTTGGCGGCCTCTTCGTCATGGAACACCACGGCCGCTTCACTGGTGTAACTAATGGCGCGGGCCACCAGCTCCAGGTTGTGATCCGCGTAGAGGCGCAAGGCCAGCAGAGCGATACCGGTCAGCAGCACACCGGCCATACAGACAGCGGTCAGGGACGTCACCAGGTGGGTGCGTCCCAGACTCTGTCGCAAGGTGAGCCGCAGGGTCGGTGGACGAAAGAGCCCTATCATGGTGTCTCCTCATCCGCCTTGGCCAGCTTGAGCACGGCAGGATGCACCCGCACCCCGCTCCTGGCCAGGGCATCCAGATTGACCCGGAACCGCACGCGATCCAGCCCGACCCGCAGGCAGAACACGGCGTCGGCGACACACTCGGCGCTCTGCTCGCTGATGCTGAGAATGGGGTGTTCCCGCAGCCGCTGGAACAGGGACAGCCGCCGCTCCGGCGCCAATATCCCCAGGTAGAGCACGTCACAGCGCCGCCCCAGCGCCTCATCATCCACGTCGTAGCGATGGACGCTGACCGGCCGGCCATTGGCTTGCTGCTTGATGGAAAAGAGGGCGGTGGCATATTCGGTCGGCGCCGTGATGCACAGGCGCAGCTCAGCGGGCTCGGTCGGCCAGCGGGTATAGCTCAGAATGTCGAGGACCGTCTGGCGTACCTGCTCGGCACGCACCTCGGCAGAGGTGGGGAGAACAGGCTCGGTGGCGAGGGCCAGCGAACAGATCAGCGGCGTCAACCACGCCAGGATTCGAACCAGTGAAAGAGAGTGCATCGTGCCTGCGCTTATGCCCACGCCAGCGCCCGCGAAGGCCTGACGCCCAGGAAGGGTGAGCCGGATAGGAGTAGTATTGAGCTTATCAGCAGCATGACAAGGCACCGCCAACAGAACAAGCACATACGTCACTAAATGTCGCAACAATGGCAGGGGCCCACCCTGGTGTGAGCCCCAAGATCCTACCTGCATTCATCTACTTACTTCTTACTGATCCCGTATTCGCGCAACTTGTTGGCGATGGCGGTGTGCGACACCCCCAGCCGTTTGGCCAGCTGACGGGTGGAGGGGAAGGCCGGATAGAGCCGCTCCAGCAGCCGGCTCTCGAAGCGCTTCACCGCCTCGTCCAGGCCCCCTTCGAACCACTCGTCGATCAGCGGCATGGCATCGGCCGCCACCGGCAAGTCGACGTGCTCCGGCCCAATCTCGTCCCCTTCCAGCAAGGTCATGGCGCGGTAGAGGCAGTTGCGCAGCTGGCGCACGTTGCCGGGCCAGCGGTAGGCGGTCAGGTACTCGGCCATGTTGCGGGTAAAGCGCGGGCGCGGCCGCTGCAATTCGCTGGCGAAGCGGGAGACGAACTGCTGGGCCAGCGCCATGATGTCCGCCTTGCGCTCGCGCAGGGGCGGCAACGCCAGACTCAGCACGTTGAGGCGATAGTAGAGATCTTCGCGGAACTTGCCGTCGTGCACCAGATCCAGCAACTGCTTCTGGGTGGTGCAGATGAAGCGCACATTGACCTTGACCTCCTGCTCGTCACCCACCCGGCGGAACACGCCATCCTGCAACACCCGCAGGAACTTGGTCTGCAGATGGGGGGACATGTCGCCGATCTCGTCCAGCATCAGGGTGCCACCGCTGGCCAGCTCCAGCACGCCGCGCTTGCCTTCGGTGTTGTTGCCAAAGGCACCGGGGGCGTAGCCAAACAGCTCGCTCTCGGCCACGTTGTCCGGCATGGCGGCGCAGTTGAGGGCCATGAAGGGGTGGCTGGAGCGCAGGCTGGCGCCGTGGCAGGCGCGGGCCAGCAGCTCCTTGCCTGTGCCGGTCTCGCCAACGATGAGCAGCGGCGCGTCCTGCATCGCCAGCTTGCTCGCCTCCGTCAGTACCTGCTTCATCTTCTGGCTCTCGGCCTGCAGGTGCTCGAAGCCCCCCACTTCCACCGCGTGCAGCGCGCTGAAGTGCATGCCGACCCGACGGGCGGATTTGAGAACCACCACGGCGCCGGCCAGGGCCTGACGGCCCTTCTCTTCGGCCACGAACAGCGGCATCAGGTCCGCCAGATACTCTTCGCCATTGAAGCTGAGCTTGCAGGTCTGCGGCTTGATCTCGCTCGCCTCCAGCCAGCGGCTGAAAGAGAAACCCTTGACCAGCGAACCGAGCGCCACGCCGCGTATCTCTTCCACCGGCAGGGCCAGGGTGGTGAGGGCGGACTGGTTGGCCTGGGTCACCTTGCCCTTGGCATCGAGGGAGAAGACCAGATCCGGCAGCGCCTTGAGCAGGGCCTCAATCTCGTGGTGCTCGCGCTCGGAGGGCATGTAGGGGATGGTCTTGACGTCATAGACGCCGGGAATGCGGCGGATCTCCGGCATCAGGTGCTGAAAATCACGAAACTCCAGCTCGGGAAAGTTGAGATAGATGATGCCTGAGGTATCGATTTCGATGCCGCGCAGATCGATGTTGTGCTCCACCAGACGGTCGAGCAGTTCCCGGGTCAGGCCCAGGCGGTCTTCACAGCTGACTTCAAGACGCATTCGGGACACACTTCCTAGCTAACTCTATGAATGACCGGATAATACAGACTCGATCCCGCCAGTGCGAGCGCCAGCCCATAAAAATGCGGGCCCGCCCCACTTTCGCCGGACAGGCCCGAGTCATCTTCTGGCGTTTATTTGATCAACTGATCGGTACGCGCCGCCATGATAAAGTCGTTGCGATGCAAGCCGCCTATCTTGTGGGTCCACCAGCTGACGGTCACCATATCGCCCACTCGGTGAGTGATGGCGTCTTCACTTCAGCAGCTCATCCGTACGCGCCGCCATGATAAAGTCGTTGCGATGCAAGCCGCCTATCTTGTGGGTCCACCAGCTGACGGTCACCTTGCCCCACTCGGTCAGAATGGCGGGGTGATGGAATTCCGCCTCCGCCAGCTCGCCCAGGCGGTTGGTGAAGGCCAGCGCCTCCTTGAAGTTGCGAAAGGTGAATTCGCGCCTCAGCTGCAGCTCCCCTTTCACCACCAGCGGCTGCCAGTCGGGGATAAGCTGCATCAGCTCGGCGAGTTCCTGTTCGCTCACCTTGGGGGCATCGGCGCGGCACGCTTCACACTGCTGGCTGGCCAGTTCGGACATGGGTTTCTCCTTGTTCATCAATGGGGATCGGATAACGAAATAGGTCTGTTCAATTCAGCTCGCCTGTTTGCCGCCGGCGGGGGCAAAGCGGGGCGGACGCAACCCCAGCCGGCGGGCATCGGACACCATGGCCATGATGTCCTGCTCCGCCAGACGGTAGAGATCGGCCAGCTCGGGCAGCACGAAATAGGTGGGCTGCATGATGTCGATGCGATACGGGGTGCGCAGCACTTCTATGGGGTCGAAGGGTTGCAGCACCGGCTGACCGCCGAGGGCATAGGCGGTCTCGCCGATGGAGGAGAGAATGCCGCCGCCGTAGATGCGCAGCCCGGCAGGGGTATTGAGCAGGCCAAACTCCACGGTGAACCAGTAGAGCCGCGCCAGAAAGACGCGATCCTCCTTGCCCGCCTGCAGGCCGAGCTGGCCATAGACATGGGTGAAGTGAGCAAAAGCCGGGTTGGTCAGCATGGCGCAGTGGCCGAAGATCTCGTGAAAAATGTCGGGCTCTTGCAGATAGTCGAGCTCGTCCCGGCGGCGAATGAAGGTGGCCACTGGAAACTGGCGGTTGGCCAGCAGGGCAAAGAAGCGATCGAACGAGATAAGCGCAGGCACGGCGGCCACCGACCAGCCGGTGGCGGGTTGCAACACGGCGTTGATCTGGGCCAGCTGGGGGATGCGATCCAGGGGCAGATTGAGGCGGGTCAAGCCAGCCAGATAGTCGTCACACGCCTTGCCTTCCAGCGCCGCGAGCTGACGCTCGATCAGGATCTGCCAGGTGCCGTGCTCCTCATCCGTGTACTGGATGAGGCCCTGAGGGTCCGGCTGGTGTGCTGTGTAGAGACTTGCCATTAAGGGTTCCATCCTGTCTGCCCGCCCGGTAACCCAAGCAGCGGCGACTCACGTTTGACTGATGGGATCACTGTAACGGTTTGTCCCCTAAAAAAGCAGCCGACCCCTGGGTCGGCTGCGGTTGACAATTGTAAATAATTTGTGACAACCACAATCGAGGCCCGGCCCGTCACCCCTTGTTGAGATAGCCAGCCAGCTGGCCGATCAGCCGCTTGCGCAGCTCGCCGAGCCTGGGCTTCTCGTCCGCGCACCAGGGCAGCGGGCGGCACGCCTCCATGGTGCGCAACCCGAGTCTGGCGGTGAGCAGACCCGCCCCCACCCCTTGCGCGGCGCGGGCGGAGAGCTTGGCGGCGAACTCTGCCCCCAGCAGATCCATCCCCACCTCGGTCACCAGCTCGGTGGCCCCGGCATAGAGCATGTTGCGAAACACCTGCCGAATGAGGCGGATGCGGCTCCAGTAGCCGAGCTCGATGGCGTAGACGTCGGCGATGTCCTCGATCATCCGCAGGTTGCGCCACAGCATCAGCATCATGTCGACGGTGGCGAGCGGGCTCAGGGCCACCAGCACGGCGGCCTCCCCCGACCATTTGGCCACCCGCGCCTGGGCCAGCTTGTCCCGCTCGGTCAGCACCAGCTGACTGTAGAGGGTCAGCACTTCCCGATCGCTGTGACTCTCGTCGAGCTGGGACAGCCAATTGCGATACCCCTCCCGCCCCTTGTCGCCACTCTTCTCGGCGAGCGCCTCGCAAAAAGCCTGCCCCTGCCCGACGCCCTGACGGGCCAGCAGATCGTCGGCCCGGGAGCGCACATCCTGGCGCCGCTTGAGGGTGCGCAGCCGCAGCCACTCGCGCCCCACCACACCTGCCGTGCCCACGGCCACCAGACCGGAGGCCAGCAACCAGGCGCTGCCCCAGAGCGGGGTGGTGAGCAACTGGTCGTAGAGAAAGGCGCCATACTGGCCCAGCGACAACAGGCCAACCGCCCCCAGTCCCCAGCCAAGCAGCCGGTGCCGCCGGCGCGGCTTGATGGTGAGGGCGGGCTCCACCTCGGTGAATGCCTCCAGCTCGTCGAGGCGCTCGAAACTCGCCTCTTCCAGCCGCTGGGCAGGTGCAGGCGGTCGCTCGTCGCTGGCCACCGTCAAGGCGGGCTCCAGGATCACCTTGCCCTGCAGCGGGGCCGGTTCGGCCACCGTCGGTTTTCTCTGATCGTTCATCTTTTTGCTTGCTCCTCCACGCGGCCGTGCAGCTATGCCTTGCCTGCATTGCCGCACAGCCTGGGTTATTCGAGGTGATCCCCGAGCAGAAACTCCAGCGCCGCGTCGAGCCGGATATGGGGCAGCGCCTGATGGGCGCTCATGGGCAGGGGGCGAAACGCCTGAAAATCGAAGCCCTGATTGTTCCACCATTGCGCGGGCGGGATATGGGGCGGCACCTCTCCCGGAAACAGCAGCAACGGCTCGCCGGCGAGGCTGGTACCACGGATGGCGGGAAACTCACGGCCATTGGCCACCCCCTTGCCCACCTCGGTCGCCTTGATGGCGGCGAGCGCCAGACACTCAGTGGTGATCCCCTCAAAGCGCGCCTGACCCCGACCGCTGCGCACCAGATGCTGGAGCAAAGAGACCAGGGGGCCGTGCTGCTCTGGGGTGACATGATCGGCCTTGCTCGCCACAAACAGCAGCTTGTCGATACGCGGCGAGAAGAGCCGGCGCCACCAGTTGCTCTTGCCATAGGCGAAGCTCTCCATGATGCGGGCGATGGCCTGCTGCATGTCGCCAAAACTGGCCGCGCCGGCGTTGAGGGGCTGCAGGCAGTCCACCAGTACTATCTGGCGATCGAACCCCGCAAAATGCTGCTCATAAAAGCCCTGTACCAGGTGTTGCTTGTACTGCTCGAAGCGCTGCTTGAGGGTGGCGTAGAGGGTGCCATCGGCGGGCTCGCCGGCAGGCATATCCCACACCCAGGGCACGAACTGCAGCAGGGGGGCGCCGGCATACTCCCCCGGCAGCACGAAGCGACCGGGCTGGATGAGGTGCAGCCCCAACTCCCGCTTGCAGGCGTGCAGGTAGTCGGTGTAGCGCTCGGCAAGCTGTGCGACCGGTCGCTCTTCAAAAGGCTGCATAGCCTGCCACTCCGGCGCCAGCCAGCCAGCGGCAAGCGCCTGCAGCTCGGGGCGGCGCAACTGGTCGCGCACCTGCTCGCTCCACTGCTCGTAACTGAGTTCCAGCAGCGGCAAGTCCAGCAGCCACTCCCCCGGGTAATCCACCAGATCCACATAGAGGGTGGAGATCTCCCCCAGGTGTTTGCGCAGGGGGTGGCGGGTGCGATAACGAATTTCGAGGCGCACCTCGGCCACCCCGCGGGTGGGCTCGGGCCAGGCGGGCGGGTCGCCGAACAGGGCGTCGAGGCCACGCTCGTAGGCAAAGGTGGGAATATGGGCGTTTTGCTGTGGCACCCGGCGGGCGCCGAGAATGCGCCCCTGACGCAGGGCATCCCACAAGGGCAAACGGCCATCGATGGCCGCGTGTTCAAGCTGGTTCACCAGCGCCGTGATAAAGGCTGTCTTGCCACTGCGGGAGAGGCCGGTCACCGCCAGCCGCAGATGGCGATCCCGTACCCGGTTCACCACGTCTGTGGCCCTGTGCTGCAAGAGCGACCACTTTTGTTCCAGTGTGTTGCGTATCAAGGCTTGTTCAATCCCTCAATTCGATCGTCGGTTTCAGGTGTGCCCGCCATGTCGGGTCTTGGGATCCCGTTCAAGAGAGGGGCCTCGCTCAATCGGCGAGGCCCGGGCCAGAGGTCACAGCTTGCTGAACTCCCGCTGCAGGGTGAACTCCTTGGAGGTCACCAGCTTCTCGATGCGCTGCAATCTCGGCTCCAGGGTATCTAGCTCCTGTGCGATGCGGCCCAGCGCCTGATGAGGGGTGACGCCAGCCTGCCAACTGCGCGCCTTCATCCGCACATCGGCAAACTCTCCCTCTTCGTTTTCATAGAGAGTGACCGGCCGCTTGTCGAGCAGAAACCAGGCGGCAATATAAGCGGTGAAGGTAATGAAGCCGGCGAAGATGAGGCCGCTGATGGCCAGCAACCGCACTATCCAGGTCTCCACCCCGAAGTAGTCGGCAAGGCCGGCGCAGACGCCCGCTATCTTTCCACGCTGAGGGTCGCGATAGAGATTGCGCCCCTCCCGATTCGATGGACTCATACCTTGTTCCTCCAGCCCGGCACTTCCGCGTCCAGAATGGACTCCAGCGCCCCAACCCGCTCCTGCATCTTCTCGGCCCGCACCAGCAGTCCTTGCAACTGTTCCCGCTCGCTATCGGCCAGGCCGACGCCTATCCGCCCCTTGGCTCTGTAGTGCAGCACCAGCCAGATGGGTGCCACCACCACCATGAAAACCACCATGGGGACCATCAATACGCCCAGCAGATCTTCCATCTATTACTCTCCCTGTTTGCCTTCGCCCTGGCCCAGCTTCTGGCGCATGGCCTCGAGCTCTTTGCTTATCTGATCGTCGACTTCCAGCTCGGCAAACTGCTGGGCCAGTGCCTTGTCGGACTGCCCCAGATCGGCGCGGGCCTCCATCTCGTCGATGCGGCGCTCCATGCGCTCGAACTTGCTGACTACCGCCTGACTGTCGCCGCGGGCGACCTGACTCTGCACGTTGAGGCGGCTGCTGGCCGCTTCGGTGCGAATGGCCATCGCCTTTTGACGGCTACGGGCATCTTCCAGCTTGGCTTCCAGCTGACGTATTTCGTCACCCAGCTTGTCGATGCCGCTGTCCACCGCCTGCTGCTCGCGATAGAGCGTCTCGGCCAGCTCGGTCTGCTTCTTCTTCTCGATAAGAGCCGCACGGGCCAGATCTTCACGGCCCTTGGCCAGCGCCAGTTCGGCCTTGCCCTGCCACTCGTCAACCCGCTCCTGATGGCGGTTGACCTGACGGCCAATCTCTTTCTGGCTGGCGAGGAAGCGGGCCAGATTGGAGCGCTCCTTCACCAGTTCGTCTTCCATCTCCTGGATGATCAGGCGCACCATCTTCTGGGGATCTTCTGCCTTGTCGAGCAGGGCCGTCAGGTTGGAATTGATGATGTCGGCCAGACGGGAAAAAATACTCATGATAGAACTCCTGTGGTTGGCATGCGTTGTTTCTCCATTGACAATGGCAACTTGTGTGCCAATCTGGAACAGAATTTAACTTGTTGATTTATATGGGGCTCATGCGTCGAGTTTCAAGACGTCCCACACAAATGATGATAAGAATCACCAACTTTTGGTAAGATTGACCAGCTTTTACAACGGACAGGGATCACTATGACCACGGCCACGGAAAGCCTGTTGGGGGAATCCAACGCATTTCTCGAGATCATTGAGCAGGCCTCACGGCTCGCCCCGCTGCGCAAACCCGTGCTGATCATCGGCGAGCGCGGGACCGGCAAGGAGCTGATCGCCCATCGCCTACATTATCTCTCGGCGCGCTGGGATCAAAGCTTTGTCACCATCAACTGCGCCACCCTGAGCGAGAGCCTGCTGGAGACAGAGCTGTTTGGTCACGAGGCGGGATCCTTCACCGGCGCCGCCAAGCGCCATCAGGGCCGCTTCGAGCGCGCCGATGGCGGCACCCTCTTCCTCGACGAGCTGGCCACCACCAGCGCCCGGGTACAGGAGAAGTTGCTGCGGGTCATCGAATACGGCGAGTTTGAGCGGGTGGGCGGGGCCAAGGCCCTCAAGGTGGATGTGCGGCTGGTGTGCGCCACCAACGAGGATCTGCCGGCGCTGGCCGACAGAGGGGACTTTCGCCACGACCTGCTGGACAGGCTGGCCTTCGATGTCATTACCCTGCCCCCCTTGCGGGAGCGGCGGGAGGATATCTTGATGCTGGCAGAGCATTTTGCCCACAGCATGACCCGGGAGCTGGGTTATCCGCTGTTTGCCGGTTTCTCGCGCAAGGCGACCCAGTTGCTGCAAGATTACCCCTGGCCCGGCAACGTGCGGGAGCTGAAAAACGTGGTGGAGCGCAGCATCTATCGCCAGGGCAACCCCCAGTTGCCGCTGTCCGAGCTGGTGCTCAATCCGTTCGACTCCCCCTGGCGCCCCCGTCCCCGGGCAAGTCTGGCCGCGACCCTAGATGAGCCCACCCAGCTGACCACCCCGGCCCCTCCCGCCCTGCCGCTGGATCTCAAACACGCGGTGGCGGAGTACGAGATAAATTTACTCAAGCAAGCCATGCAGCAATCCCAGTATAATCAGCGCAAAGCCGCTCAATTGCTGGCCCTGAGCTATCACCAGTTTCGCGGCATGCTGCGCAAATACCAGTTGCTGGACAGTGACAACGATGCAGATTAATGCCCGGAGCAGGCCGATGCCGGCTCAGGTGCCGGCCCTGAGCTATCGCCCGTTTCGCGGCAGGCTGCGCCAATACCGGTTGCTGGACAGTGACAACGATGCAGATTAATACCCGGGGCAGCCAGTTTCAGGCCGACTCCCGCAACTCGTCAGCCTTGGCGCTGGCACATTCGTATAAAAACATGGTTCTACAATGAGAATGTTCAAACCCTTGCTGCTTGGATTGCTGGTGCTGGTTACCGGTTGTCAGAAACAGGACGACGCTTCCAGGACGGGTCTCATCTATTGTGCGGAAGGCTCGCCCCAGACCTTCAATCCCCAGGTGTCCAACTCAGGGGTGACCCTGGATGCCAGCTCGCGCCCGCTCTACGATCGCCTGCTGGAGGTGAACCCCAACACCCTGGCGCTGGAGGGGGGACTCGCCACCCGCTGGACCCTGAGCGAGGATGGCCTCTTCTACACCCTGACCCTGCGCAAGGGCGTGACCTTTCATCACACCTCCTGGTTCAACCCCTCGCGCACCTTCAACGCCGATGACGTGCTGTTCACCTGGCAGCGCCTGCTGGACAAGCAGCACCCCTATCACGACGTCTCCGGCGGCGAGTATCCCTATTTCTACAGCCTGGGACTGGATCAGCTGATCAAGCGGGTCTACAAGAAGGGGCCAGAGCAGGTGGTGTTCGAGCTGAATCGACCGGATGCCTCCTTCCTCGCCACCCTGGCCAGCGACTACGCCATAGTGCTCTCCGCCGAATACGCCGGCCAGCTGCAAAAAGCCGGCACCCCGGCCCTGCTCGACAGCCGTCCCATCGGCACGGGCCCGTTCAGCTTCAAGGAGTATCGCCACAACGAGTACGTGCGCTACTTGCGCCATCCCGGTTACTGGGGCGGCGAGGCCAAGATAGAGCAGCTCATCTACGACATCACCCCCAAGTCCTCCAAGCGGCTCGCCAAGCTGCTGACCGGCGAGTGCGACGTGATGAGCACCCCGTCCGCCAGCCAGCTGTCGGTGATCGACACGGATCCGGATCTCAGCCTGTCGGTGCAGTCCGGCATGAACGTCGCCTTCCTGGCCCTCAACACTCGCAAGCCGCCGTTCAACAAGGTACAGGTGCGTCAGGCCATCGCCAGCGCCATCAACATAGACAACCTGCTGCAGGCGGTCTATTTCGAGACGGGCCAGGCCGCCAACAGCCTGCTGCCGCCCCTCTCCTGGGGCTACAATCCCTCCCTGCCGATGCGCCAGCCTGATCTGAAGCGGGCGCGCCAGCTGCTCAAGGAGGCGGGGTTCGAGCAGGGATTCGAGATGCAGGTGCTGGTGCAGCCAGGTTCACGCCCCTACAACCCGGATGCCCTCAAGACAGCCCAGCTGATGCGAAACGATCTGGCCAGGATAGGCATCAAGCTGAACATAGTGCAGCAGGAGTGGCCCGTCATCGAGGCCCGCCTCGCTCAGGGCCAATATGACAGCCTGCTCTCTGGCTGGATTGCCGACAACGCCGATCCTGACAACTTCTTTCGCCAACTGCTGAGCTGCGCCGCCGTCGAGCGGGGCAACAACTACAGCCGCTGGTGCAGCCCGGCCTTCGATCAGCTGCTGGATGATGCGGTCACCACGCCCCAGCTGGCGTTCCGGCTGCGCAACTACTATTACGCCCAGAGCCTGCTCAACGAGCAGGTGCCGCTCATCCCGCTGGCCCATGCCCTGCGCACCCAGGTCAGTCGCAGCGACATTCAGGGGCTCTCCCTGATGCCCTTTGGCGGCACCGTCTTCAACCAAGCCCACAGGGAGTAAGCATGTTTCTCTATATACTGCGTCGCATCAACCTGCTGCTCATTACCCTGCTGGCGCTGACCTTCGTCGCCTACCTGCTGGACTTTCGTCTCATCGGTCAGCAGGCCAGCTTTTGGAGCGGTTATCCCGATTTCCTGCGCCGCATTCTGGATGGGGATCTCGGGCTCTCCAGCGTCTCGGGCCTGCCGGTGCTGGAGGAGATCCGCCACTACTTCCCGGCCACCCTGATCCTCTGCATGGCCGCCTTTGCCATCTCGCTGCTGGTGGGCATTCCGCTCGGCACCCTGGCGGCGCTCTATCAGGGCAAGCCGCTGGATCTCTCCATCATGACCGCCGGCCTCATCGGTTATGCGGTGCCCGTCTTCTGGCTGGCGCTGCTGGTGGTGATGTTCTTCTCGCTGGATCTGGGCTGGCTGCCCGCCTCTGGCCAGATCAGCCTGCTCTATGACGTGCCCTCCATCACCGGCATAGCCGTGTTCGACGTGCTGATGAGCCACGAGCCATGGCGCCAGGCGGCGCTGCACGATGCCCTGCGCCACCTGATCCTGCCCTCCCTGGTGCTGGCTGTGGTGCCCACCACAGAGGTGATCCGCCACGTGCGCAGTTCGCTGATCGACGTGATGAAGCAGAACTACATCAAGGCCGCGGCCAGCCGTGGCCTCTCTCGCCGCCAGATCGTCTGGCGCCATGGCCTCAAGAACGCCCTGCCGCCGGTACTGCCGCTGCTCGGCCTGCAGCTGGGCAGCGTGCTCACCTCCGCCATGATCACCGAGGTAGTGTTCGAGTGGCACGGGATCGGCCGCTGGCTCATCAACAGCATTGCCCTGCAGGACTACGCCGCCATCCGGGGGGCCACCCTGGTGGTCGCCGGCTTCGTCATCTTCATCAGCGTCAGCACCGAGCTGCTCACCACCCTCATCTATCCGGCGCGGCGCAAAGAACTCTATGCAAAACAAGACTGAACGTGCTCATGGCATGACCTGGAGCCAGGAATCCTATGCAAGACAAGAATAATCTCTACCCCGAGCTCAAGATCCTCTCCCCGCTGGAGCAGACCTGGGCCTCCTATCGCCGCAATCCGCTGGCCATGGGCGGACTCTGGTGCTTCGTGATCCTGCTGCTCATTACCCTGTTCGGCCCCCTGGTGGTGCCCTACGGCATCGACGAGCAGCACAGCGGCCGTCTGCTGCTGGCCCCCTCCTGGGCCAACAGCGGCAACATCGACTACTTCCTCGGCACCGACGATCTGGGCCGCGACATCCTCTCCCGTCTGGTGGCGGGGGCACGGCTCACCTTCGGCAACGCCCTGCTGGTGGTGATGATCGCCATGGTGGCCGGCACCGCCATCGGCATCCTGGGCGGCATGAGCAAGGGGCTGAAATCGAGCGTACTGCACCACCTGCTCGATACCCTGCTCTCCATCCCCTCCCTGCTGCTGGCCATCATCATGGTCGCCATCCTGGGGCCGGGCCTGTTCAATACCCTGATCGCCATCACGCTGGCGCTGATCCCTCCCTTCATCCGGGCGACCTACAACGCGGTCCATACCGAGATGCAGAAGGAGTACATCATCGCCAGCCGCCTCGACGGCTCGCCCCCCTTGCGGATCATGCGTCTGGCCATTTTGCCGAACATAGTGGAGACCCTGGTCGCCCAGACCACCCGCACCCTGTCGGCGGCCATTCTCGATATCTCGGCGGTGGGTTTTCTCGGCCTCGGCGCCCAGTCTCCCCAGCCGGAATGGGGCGCCATGCTGGCCGACTCGAGCGATCTCATCTATCTCGCCCCCTGGACAGTGACCCTGCCAGGCATGGCCATACTGTTCAGCGTGCTGGTCACCAATTTAGTGGGTGAAGGCATTCGCGAAGCACTCAAAGAGGGGAACGATTGATGCAGCGCTCTCTGCCCAAGATTGACATGTTCACCCTTGGCCCCTGTCCATTCCTGTACGGCGTGCTGGTCAACCCATCGCTGGTGGGTGAAGGCATTCGCGAAGCACTCAAAGAGGGGAACGATTGATGCAGCGCTCTCTGCCGAAGATTGACATGTTCACCCTTGGCCCCTGTCCATTCCTGTACGGCGTGCTGGTCAACCCATCGCTGGTGGGTGAAGGCATTCGCGAAGCACTCAAAGAGGGGAACGATTGATGATCTTGTTGCTCTATACCATCAAGGACGGCATATCCCCGATGCAGCACGCCGTGCCACACCCTCATGAGGAGCGCAACTGATGCCCTTGCTCGATATTCGCAACCTCACCATCGAGATCGACACGCCCCAGGGCAAGGTCAAGGCGGTGGACAGGGTGAGCCTGACCCTGACCGAGGGGGAGATCCGCGGCCTGGTGGGTGAGTCGGGCTCCGGCAAGAGCCTGGTTGCCAAGGTGATCGTCGGCATCCAGAAGGACAACTGGACTGTGCGTGCCGACCGGATGCGCTTCAACGACATGGATCTGCTGACCATGGCCCCCAAGGAGCGACGCCGGATCATGGGTCGCGAGATCGCCATGATCTTCCAGGACCCCATCAGCTGTCTGGACCCTTCCGAAGAGATAGGTACCCAGCTGGAAGAGGCGATCCCGACCGATTCGTTCGAGGGCCAGTTCTGGCAGCGTTTCCAGTGGCGCAAGAAGAAGGCCATCGCCCTGCTGCACAGAGTCGGCGTCAAGGATCACCGCAAGGTGATGCGCGCCTATCCCCACGAGCTGTCGGACGGCATGTGCCAGAAGGTGATGATCGCCATGGCCATTGCCAACAAGCCGCGTCTGCTGGTCGCCGATGAACCCACCAGCGCCATGGAGTCCACCACCCACTCCCAGATCCTGCGGCTGCTGGACAAGATGAACAAGCTGGGCAACACCACCATCCTCATCATCAGCAACGACATAGCGGCCATCGCCAACCTGACCGACACCATCAACGTGATGTACTGTGGCCAGATGGTGGAGGTGGGCACCCGGGAGCAGATCCTGACCTCGCCCCATCACCCCTATACAGATGCCCTGCTCAAGTCCATTCCCGATTTTGACAAGCTGGTGCGCCACAAGTCGCGGCTCGAGACCCTGCCCGGGGTGATACCGCCGCTGCAGCACCTGCCCATTGGTTGCCGGCTCGGCCCCCGCTGTCCCTATGCCCAGAAGCAGTGCGTACAGACGCCGCTGATGAGCAAGGTCAAGGGTCACCAGTTCAGCTGCCACTTCCCGCTGAACATGGAAGAGCCGAAGAAATGAATCCAAGACGTTATCAGCCCGTGGCCGCATGCTCTGCCACCAAGGAGCCAGGACAGTGATCGAACCCTCCCTGCTGCAGGTCAGGGGCCTGTGCAAGACCTACCAGAACCGCACCGGCCTGTTTCGGCGTCAGGCGGTCGAAGCCATCAAGCCGCTCTCGTTTGACCTTGAGGTCGGCCAGACCCTGGCCATCGTCGGCGAGGCCGGCTCCGGCAAGAGCACGCTGGCGCGGATCCTGGCGGGCATGATAGAGCCGAGCGGTGGCGATATCGCCATCGAGGGTCAGACCCTGATCCACGGCGATTATCAGACCCGCTGCAAGCTGCTGCGGATGATCTTCCAGGACCCCAACTCCTCACTCAATCGCAAGATCCGGGTCGGCCAGATCCTGGAGACGCCGCTGCGGCTCAACACCGAGATGAGCGACGAGGAGCGTCACGACAAGGTGGTGCAGACTCTGCGCATGGTGGGCATGCTGCCGGATCACGCCCTCTTCTATCCGCAGATGCTCTCCGCCGGTCAGCAGCAACGGGTGGCGCTGGCACGGGCGCTCATTCTCAACCCCAAAATAGTGGTAGCCGACGAGGCACTCTCCACCCTGGACATCTCGGTGCGCTCCCAGATCATCAACCTGCTGCTGGAGATGCAGGAGACCATGGGGCTGAGCTATGTGCTGGTGGCCAACGATCTGGGGGTGGTGAGCCACATCAGTGACGAGGTGCTGGTGATGCACGAAGGACGGGTGGTGGAACGTGGCAAGACCCTCAAGGTGTTTGCCGATCCCCAGCATGAGGTGACTCGCCGTCTGATCCAGAACTACAACAACGAATATCGCCGCTGATCCCCGGGCCGGTGCCGGCACCGGCCAACCCTCTTCGTCATCTGCTGGAAAAAGCGTAAAAAAATCCCGGCTCAGGGGCCGGGAATTGCGCTCAAAAGTGAATGCGTCGCTCGTAGTAGGAACATGGCCATGGTAGGCAGAGCCTCTTGCGTCAACAACTGTCAGATCTGACAGGCAGCCCGCTATGGAACCTGAACTGCGGATCCGGCGAGCGGATAAGCTCGGCTTCGAGTTTGCCAAAATAAGCCACCCGCTCGCTGATATCCTCCCCCGCGTATTGCTCGGCCAGCGCCAGATAGTCCTGGTAGTGGCGCGCCTCCGAGCGCAGCAGGGAGACATAGAAGCGACCCAGCTCCTCGTCCAGATGAGGCGCCAGCTTGGCAAAGCGCTCGCAGGAGCGCGCCTCTATGTAGGCACCGATGATCAGCTTGTCGACGATGGTGGCCGGCTCGTGGGTGCGTACATGCTGCATCAGATTGCGCGCATAGCGGGAGGCGGTCACGGGGCCATAGGGAATGCCGCGCGCAGCCATCAATTCCAGTACTTGCTCGAAGTGGTGCAGTTCCTCCTGGATGAGCCGCACCATGGGAAACAGCAGCGGGTTGCGGGCCAGCTCCTCGAACACGGTGCGACCGGACTCCCCCATGCTGCGCTTGCCCAGGATCTCCGCCTTCTCCGGGATGGCATCCAGCTCCCGATAAAATTCCAGCTTGGGCAACAGATGGCGCTTGCCCTTGGGCAGGCAGTAGCGCCGCACCAGGCTGTGGGCGGTAAGGGCGGCCTTGTTCTCGCAGTTGGCGTGATCGATGAGCAGGGTCGGCAACCAGGCGGGATCCCGCGCCATCTCCACCCAGGCATCCGGGGTCTCACACTGCAAAAACTGGCGCACGGGGGCTAGCAGGTCATCCATCTGAATTCTCGTCTGTTCTGGTTGATACGGCTGCGCGATTGGCGCGCGGCTGCCCATGCTAGCGGATCCCGCCGCCACTGCCCACACCCGGCGGTATAAGTGACTATTTTTAAAGCAGATAACAGCCCTGTCCCGTCGCCCGGACACGACAATGGGGGCCGGGGCCCCCATCTCATATCTGTCATATCAAGCGAAAACGTTTAACTGCCTTCGTTAAAAATTTCCAGATTGCTGGTACCTTCCTGCCACTCACGCACCGCCTTGTTGTCGTCGCTGCGCAGGGCATTGAGGTGGTCCAGATAGGATTGATCCACATCCGAGGTGACGTAGTGACCGTTGAACACCGAGGTCTCGAAGTGACGCAGCTCGGGGTTGATCTCCCGCACCGCCTCTTCCAGATCTTCCAGATCCTGGAAAATCAGGCCATCGGCACCGATCAGCTTGCACACCTCTTCCACTTCCCGACCGTGGGCGATCAGCTCGTTGGCGGTGGGCATGTCGATGCCGTAGACGTTGGGGAAACGAATTTCCGGTGCCGCCGAGGCGAAGTAGACCTTGGCCGCCCCTGCCTCACGGGCCATCTGGATGATCTGCTCCGAGGTGGTGCCGCGCACTATGGAGTCATCCACCAGCAACACCTTCTTGCCCTTGAATTCGGAGCTGATGGCATTGAGCTTGCGACGCACCGACTTCTTGCGCTGGGTCTGGCCCGGCATGATGAAGGTACGGCCTATGTAGCGGTTCTTCACGAAGCCCTGACGGTAAGGAAGGTCGAGGGTGTGAGCTATCTCCAGCGCCACGTCACAGGAGGTCTCCGGGATGGGGATGACCACATCCACGTCGAGATCTTCCCACTCACGCGCAATCTTCCGGCCCAGCTTGCGACCCATGTTGAGGCGGGCGGCGTAGACGGAAACCTTGTCGATGCACGAATCGGGACGGGCGAAGTAGACGTATTCGAAGATGCAGGAGCTCATCTGCGGGTTTTCCGCACACTGCTCGGAGAAGAGCTGGCCCTGCTCTGTGATGTAGATGGCTTCACCGGGGGCGACGTCACGCACCGTCTCGAAACCTATGGCGTCCAGCGCCACGCTCTCGGAGGCGAGCATGTACTCCACCTGGCCCTGCTCATCGGCCCGACGACCCAGGATCAGCGGGCGAATGCCGTTGGGATCGCGAAAGCCGATGAGACCGTGACCTATCACCAGCGAGACCACGGCATAGGCACCGCGGATCTGCTGGTGCACCTTGCGCACCGCCGAGAAGATGTCTTCCGGCCGCAGCGCCATCTTGTCGCACAGATCCAGTTCGTGGGCCAGCACGTTCAGCAGCACTTCGGAATCCGAGGTGGTGTTGATGTGGCGACGGGCCACCTTGAACTGCTGCTCCTTGAGCTCCTTGGCGTTGGTGAGGTTGCCGTTGTGGGCCAGCACCATGCCGTAGGGGGAGTTCACGTAAAAAGGTTGGGCTTCAGCGGCACTTGAGCTGCCTGCGGTGGGATATCTGACATGACCTATGCCGATGTTCCCTTGCAGACGCTGCATGTGGCGCACTTCAAACACGTCCTTCACCAGGCCGTTGGCCTTGCGTTGCCGGAAGTTTCCACTCTCTATGGTCACGATCCCGGCGGCATCCTGTCCCCTGTGCTGCAACACCGTCAAGGCGTCGTAGAGGGCCTGATTGACGGGGGTGGTGCCAACTATACCGACAATACCACACATGTCTTTGCTACCTCGAAGTCACTATACCTGTTTAAGAAAACTGGACGAGTTCAACATGAACCCGAAAAACCACTGGATCACCGGTTTGAACTCGGGAACCAGTTTGGACGCCACCCACCAGTCGCTCTGGGAGAGGCTGGTGAAGGTATCCATAAAAAACAGCAGGGCACTGACGATCAGTACCCCGCGAATGGCGCCGAAGCAGATGCCGAGCACCCGATCCGTTCCTGACAGGCCGGTCTTTTCCACCAGCAGACCCACCACGTAGTTCACCACGCCGCCCAGGATCAGGGTCGCCACAAACAGGGCTGCGATGGCCAGGCCGTTGCGCACCAGAGGGTCGCTGAACGAGGTGAAGTAGATGGCGAGATCGGGATAGAAATGGCTTGCGATGAAGAAGGCGATAAACCAGGTGACGAGCGACATGGCTTCCTTGACGAAGCCGCGCACCAGGCTGATGAGGGCGGAGAAACCGACGATGCCGATGATGGCGTAATCAATCCAGACCATAGGAAAAAGTGTCCTGCGAAATTGCGGCGCAGTCTAACAAAAACGATTGCGCAATGCTTGATAAAAATGTGTTAAATGTTCAGCCGGGGGCCGGATGAAGCACTTATTTCGGCGCCAGCACGAGGATTTGGCGCCCAAACGCACAACGCCATGGCATGGCCATGGCGTTGTGTTGATGCGAGTGTGCTTAACCTATGTGGGTCAGGCCACCCATGTAGGATTGCAGCGCAGCCGGGATGGCGATGCGGCCATCCTCCTGCTGGTAGTTCTCCATCACGGCTACCAGGGTGCGACCCACGGCCAGGCCGGAGCCGTTCAGGGTGTGCAGCAGCTGGGGCTTGCCGTCGATACGTACGCGAGCCTGCATGCGGCGCGCCTGGAAATCGGTGCAGTTGGAGACGGAGGAGATCTCGCGGTAGGTGTTCTGGGCCGGCAGCCAGACTTCCAGATCGTAGGTCTTGGCGGCGCAGAAGCCCATGTCACCGGTGGCCAGCGCCATCACGCGATATGGCAGCTCCAGCAGTTGCAGCACCTTCTCGGCGTGACCGGCCATCTCTTCCAGCGCATCCCAGGATTTTTCCGGGTGAACCAGCTGCACCATCTCGACCTTGTCGAACTGGTGCATGCGGATGAGACCGCGGGTGTCACGACCATAAGAACCGGCTTCGGAACGGAAGCAGGGGCTGTGGGCCGTCATCTTGATGGGCAGCTCCTGCTCGTCGAAGATCTCGTCGCGGGCCATGTTGGTGAGCGGCACTTCGGAGGTCGGGATCAGGGAGAACTTGCGCAGCTTGCCCTCTTCTTCCCCTTCACCCTCGATGCCGGTGTTGAACAGGTCTTCGGAGAATTTCGGCAGCTGACCTGTACCGTACAGGCTGTCCGGGTTCACCAGATAAGGCACATAGCATTCGGTGTAGCCGTGCTGCAGTGTGTGCAGGTCCAGCATGAACTGCGCCAGGGCGCGGTGCAGACGGGCAATCTGGCCCTTCATCACCACGAAGCGGGCACCGGACAGCTTGACGCCGTTCTTGAAGTCCACGCCCTTGGCCGCTTCACCCAGATCGATGTGATCGCGCACCGGGAAGTCGAACACGCGCGGGGTACCCCAGCGGCGAACGATCACGTTGTCGTTCTCGTCGCGGCCCACCGGCGTGGTCTCGCTCGGCAGGTTGGGGATGGCGTCGGAGATGGATTTGAGATCGCGCAGCAGCGCCTCGAGCTCAACCTTGCTGGTTTCAAGCTCGTCGTTGATCTTGGTCACCTCGGCCTTGAGCGGGGCCACATCTTCACCACGACGGGCAGCCTCACCGATGGACTTGGAGCGGGCGTTGCGCTCGGCCTGCAGCTCCTGGGTACGGGACTGCAGATCCTTGCGTTTCTCTTCCAGAGCATTGACAGCCGCTACGTCCAGAACGTAGCCACGTGTCGCCAGACGAGCGGCAG
The DNA here is from genome assembly GCF_963899385.1 of Aeromonas sp. MR7. NCBI lineage: Bacteria > Pseudomonadati > Pseudomonadota > Gammaproteobacteria > Aeromonadales > Aeromonadaceae > Aeromonas > Aeromonas sp. MR7. Next base: position 21,470 of record NZ_CAWQXH010000050.1, on the reverse strand, counting down.
CTTCGTCAATCTCGCTACGCAGATATTTGGGATCCAGCATGGTTTACCTACTTTTTTAAAATGGGATCTGGGCCTGGGTCATCATGACCGGGCAAGAGAACAGATCCGGAAGTTAACATCGGTTGGCGCACCCCTATCGTCTTCAGGATCGAGCCTTCAAAAACAGGCCTTCGAAATCAAGAAGATGGCGCAAGGCCGAGACAAGCGGGGTCAGAGGGCCAGTGTATCAGACCGCCCCCCCGCCCGAACAGGGACTATTTGTGTCGTTTTCACGGACCTTGCCGGTCGGCAAGGCTCGGGATACTCCCTCACTCCCCATTCCTGACCACAGCGGCAAACCGGTACCTGAACTGCCTCATTTGAACAAGTGCATTCAGGGGCCACAGGTCAACTGACAGGGCTGGTCGAGGGCGCAGGCGACGGCCTGCTACTTGCCCCTTTGTTGCGGGCTCTGCCGGTCCAGCTCATGGAGGTAGTCAAGCTTCTGGGCTATCTGCTTCTCAAGACCGCGATCCGTGGGCTGGTAGTACTGCTTGCCCGCCAATTCCGGCGGCAAATACGCCTCGCCGGCGGCATAGGCGCCCGGCTCGTCGTGGGCATAGCGATACTCGGCGCCATAGCCCAGCTCGCTCATCAGCTTGGTGGGGGCGTTGCGAAGGTGCGGCGGCACCTCGAAATCGGGCAGGTTTTTGGCATCGTTGAGCGCCGCCTTCCAGGCGGTGTAGACCGCATTGCTCTTGGGGGCGCAGGCGAGGTAGACGATGGCCTGGGCGATGGCGCGCTCCCCTTCGGCCGGGCCGATGCGATGAAAGCAATCCCAGGCCGACAGCGCCACCTGCATGGCCCGCGGATCGGCATTGCCCACGTCTTCCGAGGCGATGGCCAGCAAGCGACGGGCGATATACAAGGGATCGCAACCGGCGCTCACCATGCGGGCGTACCAGTAGAGGGCCGCATCGGGGGCTGAGCCGCGAATCGATTTGTGCACCGCCGAGATGAGGTCGTAGAAGTGATCGCCCCCCTTGTCGAAGCGCGCCACATGCTCCCCCACCACGGCGGCGAGCAGGGCGCTGTCGATGATGCGCTTCCCTGCCCCGTCGGCTTCGGCCATGTCGGCCAACAGCTCCAGATAGTTGAGGGATTTGCGCCCGTCCCCATCCACGGCTTTGGCCAGCGCCGCCTTCACCCCCGGGGCGAAGGCCAGGGTCGGATCATTGAGACCGCGCGGATCCTGCATCGCCTGATCGATCATGGCGAGTATGTCCTCCTCTTCCAGCCGCTTGAGCAGATAGACACGGGCCCGGGAGAGCAGTGCGTTGTTGAGTTCGAACGAGGGGTTTTCGGTGGTGGCGCCGATGAAGGTGATGGTGCCGTCTTCGATGTGAGGCAGGAACACATCCTGCTGGCTCTTGTTGAAGCGGTGTACCTCATCCACGAAGAGGATGGTGCGCACCCCGCGCCAGCTGTTCTCCTTCGCCTTGTCGATGGCGGCGCGGATCTCCTTGATGCCGGAGGTGACCGCAGAGAGGCGCTCCACCTCGGCCTGGCAGTAGTGCGCCATCAGCTCGGCCAGGGTAGTTTTGCCGGTACCGGGCGGGCCCCACAAAATCATCGAGTGGCAGTGGCCGGCCAGGATGGCTTTGCGCAGGGGCTTGTCAGGCCCCAGGATATGCTGCTGACCTATGTACTGGTCGAGGTTTTGCGGCCGCATCCGGGCCGCCAGCGGGCGAAAATCCGACGAGAAATCCAGCGACAAGTTGCTCATCTGCATTGACCATCCTGCGTCATAGGGGTCGCCAGCAGGAGACGGCCCGACGAGACATCCAAAGAGAGATTGCTCATCAGCGCTGGTCGTCCAGCTCGACCCCCTTCGGGATCTTGAACACAAACTCATTGCCCTTGAGCACCGGCTTGCGGTTGAAGCTGCTCAGGGTGAATTCGCTCCACTGCCCCTGGGCCTCTTTCACATCGAAGCGGCTGATGTTGTTGTCGCGATCGAAGGTGACGCGGAAGGAGGCGATCAGCTCATCCTTGTTGCGGCTGGTGACGGTATAGACGTCACCTTGCTGGGTCACGTCATAGTTTTTCCAGAACTTGTCGTCGTTGCCGGCGATCAGGATGAAGGGGGTGTTGAGCACCGCATCCTTGAGTTTGAGGGCGGTCACCTGCTCGACGAAGGGATCGTAGACCCAGACGTCCTTGCCATCGGCCACGATCAGGCTCTCGTCCGGCGAGGTGGTGTGCCAGTTGAAGCGATTGGGGCGCTGCACCAGCAGGTCGCCGCCAGCCTTTTGCAGCTCCTTGCCCTTGCTGTCATAGACGGTCTGGGCAAACTTGGCGGAGAAGAGGCTGACACCCGCCAGCTTCTGCTTGAGGTCGCTGGCCGCATCGGCCCACACCTGGCTGCTGGCGACCAGCAGTACGGTTCCCATCAACAGTTGTTTTTTCATCATGCTTTTCATAACGACGATCTCGATAAAAGGCCACGCCGCTGAGGGCATGGCCAGGATAGTGGGATGAGGCTTAGTCTCGTACCGGGGGCGGTGCCAGCACGTCGCGCTGACCATTGCCACCTGGCGAACTGACGATGCCCTGGTTTTCCATCTGCTCGATGAGACGAGCGGCCCGGTTGTAACCAATCTTGAACTTGCGCTGCACGCTGGAAGTGGAACCACGGCGGGACTCCACCACGAAGGCCACCGCCTCGTCGAACAGGGGATCCAGCTCTTCATCGCCGCCCCCGCCAAATTCGCCGCTGCCACCCTCGCCGCCCGACTCGCCGGAGAGGATCTCCTCTATGTAGTTCGGCTCGCCGCGCAGTTTCCAGTCCGCCACCACCTTGTGCACCTCGTGGTCATCGACGAAGGCGCCGTGCACCCGGGTCGGGTTGGAGGTACCGGCCGGCATATAGAGCATGTCGCCCATGCCAAGCAGGGATTCGGCACCGCCCTGATCCAGAATGGTGCGCGAGTCGATCTTGCTCGACACCTGGAACGAGATGCGGGTCGGAATATTGGCCTTGATGAGGCCGGTGATCACGTCCACCGAGGGTCGCTGTGTCGCCAGAATGAGGTGAATACCGGCGGCCCGCGCCTTCTGGGCGATCCGGGCGATCAGCTCCTCCACCTTCTTGCCGACGATCATCATCATGTCGGCAAATTCGTCCACCACAACCACTATGTGGGGCAGTTTTTCCAGCTCCGGCGGCATCTGATCCATGGAGTCACCCGGACGCCACAGCGGATCCCGCAGGGGCTCGCCCTCGGCAGCCGCGGCCAGCACCTTGTCGTTGTAACCCTTGAGGTTACGCACCCCGACCGCCGACATCAGCTTGTAGCGACGCTCCATCTCGCCCACGCACCAGCGCAGCGCGTTGGCGGCATCCTTCATGTCGGTGACCACCTCGGTCAGCAGATGGGGGATCCCTTCGTAGACCGAGAGTTCCAGCATCTTGGGGTCGATCATGATGAAACGCAGATCGTCCGGCGATGACTTGTAGAGCATGGAGATGATCATGGTGTTCACCCCCACCGACTTGCCCGAGCCTGTGGTACCGGCCACCAGCAGGTGCGGCATCTTGGCCAGATTCACCACCACCGGCTCGCCGGCTATGTCCTGGCCCAGGCCCATGGTGAGCGGGTTGCGACTGTCACGGAAGGCCTCGCAGTCGAGGGTCTCGCGCAGGTAGACGGTCTGGCGCACCCGGTTGGGCAGCTCGATGCCGACGAAGGTCTTGCCCGGGATCACTTCCACCACTCGCACGCTGCTGGCCGACAGAGAGCGAGCCAGATCGCGCGACAGGTTGGTGATCTTGCTCGCCTTCATGCCCGGCGCCAGATCCAGTTCGAAACGAGTGATGACGGGGCCCGGATAGACACCGACCACCTTGGCCTGCACGTTGTAGTCGGCGAGTTTTGCCTCCACCAGACGGCCCATGCGGTCCAGCTCGTCCTTGCTCATCATCTGGGTCTTGGCAGGCGGCCTGTCCAGCAGCTCCAGGCTCGGCAAGGGCGCCATGCCTAGCTGTGGACGACGCTTGGGCTTGCTCGGCGCAACAGCGACCGGTGCGGCCACGTCATCGTCACCCTCGGCCCAGGGCAGATCGAACTCTTCATCCTCGTCATCGGCCGTAGTCAGGGCCGGCTGGCGACGGGCAGTGGCAGCAGCGGCGCGCTTGGGCTTGGCCACGGGCGCCGGCTCGTCGTCTTCATCATCAAATTGTGGATCGAACTGGAAGGTGTCGTCATCGAGCTCGGGCAGCCACTCATCGGACTTGGCCTTCTGGCCCTTGCCCGCCTTGCCCTTGGGATTGCGGGTCCAGCTGGTGTGAGGATCGTCCTCTTCATCTTCTTCCAGCTCGATGGCACCCAGGCCCCCTTCCAGCAGGGGATCCGGTCCCTCAAAACGGGGCTGGCGCCAGCCGCCGGTCAACCAGCGACCCAGGGTGCTGGGGAAGTGGTAAACCGCGCTGACCGAGCCAGTGCAGGTAGCACCGATCCGCTCGACTATGGTGAGCCAGGACCAGCCGGTGAACAGTGTGATACCGGTGGCCACGAAGCAGAGCAGCATCAGGTTGGCCCCGACGCCGCCAAACAGCGGCACCACGGCGGAGGAGATCACATCCCCCACCAGGCCGCCGGCGGAAAAATTCTGCATGTCGTTGAAGTTCATGCTGGCGATGGCGGACATGCCGAGCACGGTCAGCACGAAACCCACTATCCGTACCGACAGGGTAAGGTAGTCCACGTCCAGCAGCCGGCTCGGACGCCAGAACAGGCTCCAGCCCAGCAGGACGACCAGGGGGGGAACCAGATAGGAGAAGGCCCCGAAGGTGAACATGGTGATGTCGGCGAGCCAGGCCCCCGCGCTACCGGCGAGGTTCTTCACCTCCCCTTGCCAGGAGGTCTGGGACCAACCGGGATCGGCCGGGTGATAGGACAACAGGGCAAGCAAGAGATAGGCAGCCATCAGGGTGATGGCGATCAAGACGGCTTCGAAGATCCGTTGTGTACCTGATAAAGGAGTAAACAGCTTTTTATCGGCCAAACTCCGGCTCCTTTCTGAAAACATGTAATGCAGGGGATAAGGGGGCCTAGTATCCCTGAAAAGCCCACCGATTGTCAGCCAGTGCCTGATGGGCTGGGCCATATTCACAACCAACGCGATAAGAAGAAACGAGCGGACCGGCCGCTCGTTTCTGACTGTCGTGACTTGTCATAAGCCTGGCAAGCCACAGCATAACCCAACTCAACGGGTGCTGATCACCAGACGACTGCTCTGTTTGACCTCTTCCATCACCACGTAGGTGCGGGTGTCATTGACACCGGGCAGTCGCAGCAGGGTTTCCCCCAGCAGGCGACGATAGGCCGACATGTCGCTGACGCGGGTCTTGAGCAGATAGTCGAAATCGCCGGAGACCAGATGGCACTCCTGGATCTCTTCGAGCACCTGAACAGCCTTGTTGAACTGTTCAAACACATCCGGTGCACCGCGATTGAGGGTAATTTCCACGAACACCAGCAGAGACGCGTCCAGATAATGAGGGTTCAGAATAGCGGCATATCCCTCGATATAACCTTGTCGCTCGAGGCGACGAACCCGTTCCAGACACGGTGTAGGACTCAGGCCAACTCGTTTGGACAACTCAACGTTCGAAATCCTGCCATCCTTTTGCAGCTCATTCAGAATGTTGCGGTCAATCCTGTCCAAATCCTTTAGCCGACTCTTAGCTTCCATCATTTTATTCCATCCTTTGGCTATTTTTTGGTAAGAATCACCAGTCATTTTATAATTATGGTCACAAATCCTGTCAATACCTGAATATACTAGGCGCAAATGTTGCTTAACATTTCTGCAACAGAAAACACCAATCGATAGACGAGGGATAGCATGATTATCGGTGTACCTAAAGAAATAAAAAACCATGAATATCGCGTAGGCATGGTTCCGGCCAGTGTACGTGAACTAACAGCACGAAACCATACTGTTTTCGTCCAAAGCGGCGCCGGAAACGGCATTGGCTTCGGTGATGCAGATTATCGCGCTGCCGGTGCCGAAATTTTGGCCTCCGCCGCAGAGGTTTTCGCCAAAGCCGAGATGATCGTCAAGGTGAAGGAGCCCCAGGCCGTCGAACGCGCCATGCTGCGCCCGGGCCAGACCCTCTTTACCTACCTGCATCTGGCGCCCGATCTGCCCCAGACCCTGGAGCTGATCAAGAGCGGAGCCATCTGCATCGCCTACGAAACCGTCACCGACGGCCGTGGCGGCCTGCCCCTGCTGGCCCCCATGTCGGAAGTGGCCGGACGCATGTCTATTCAGGCGGGCGCCCAGGCGCTGGAAAAATCCCGTGGCGGGAGCGGCATGCTGCTCGGCGGCGTACCCGGGGTCGAGCCGGCCAAGGTGGTGATCATAGGGGGTGGCATGGTGGGTTCGAACGCAGCCCGCATGGCCATTGGCCTGCGTGCCGATGTGACCATACTCGACAACAATGTCGACACCCTGCGCCGCCTCGACAGCGAGTTCCAGGGAGCCGCCAAGGTGGTCTACTCCAACCGCGAGACCCTGGAGCGCCATCTGCTGGCGGCGGATCTGGTCATCGGTGGCGTGCTGGTGCCCGGCGCCACTGCGCCAAAACTTGTCAGCCGTGACCACATTGCCCGCATGAAACCGGGTTCTGCCATCGTCGATGTGGCCATCGATCAGGGCGGCTGCGTGGAGACCTCCCACCCGACCACCCATGAAGATCCCACCTACCTGGTCAACGAAGTGGTGCACTACTGTGTCGCCAACATGCCGGGGGCGGTAGCCCGCACCTCAACCGTGGCCCTCAACAACGCCACCCTCCCCTTCATCATCAAGCTGGCGGAGCAAGGCTATCGGGAGGCACTGCTCAAGGATGCCCACCTGCGCCACGGACTCAACATCATGGCGGGTCACGTCACCTGCAAAGAGGTGGCCGAGGCCCATGGCCTGGCCTGCACAGATCCGCTGACCCTGTTGCACTGATCGCCGCCCCGCCCGGGGAGTCGATGAGTCAGAATCCGCCCGCGATGGGCGGTTTTTTTATGCCCGAATGCACGCCAACCCGCACCGACGGTCGATTGCCACAATCGACTCACTGGCCTTTGACCCCGGATCTCGAATTACCTACAATCGCGCAAACTCATCACGTCTCGGAAATCACATCATGAGCCAAGTCACTCACAGCAAACTGCTGATCCTGGGATCAGGCCCGGCCGGTTACACCGCCGCCGTCTATGCGGCCCGCGCCAACCTCAATCCCCTGCTCATCACCGGCATGCAGCAAGGCGGTCAGCTAACCACCACCACCGAAGTGGAAAACTGGCCCGGTGATCCCGAGGGGCTGACAGGTCCGGCCCTGATGGATCGCATGAAAGAGCATGCGGAGAAGTTCGACACCCGCATCCTGTTTGATCACATCAATGAAGTGGAACTGACCCAGCGTCCGTTCCGCCTCAAGGGCGACAGCGCCGAGTACACCTGTGATGCGCTGATCATCGCCACCGGTGCCTCCGCCAAGTATCTGGGGCTGCCTTCCGAAGAGGCCTTCAAGGGCCGCGGCGTCTCCGCCTGCGCCACCTGTGACGGCTTCTTCTATCGCAACCAGGAAGTGGCCGTGATCGGCGGCGGCAACACGGCCGTGGAAGAGGCGCTCTATCTGGCCAACATCGCCAAGAAGGTGCACCTCATTCACCGCCGCGACGAGTTCCGCGCCGAGAAGATCCTGATCAAGCGTCTGCACGACAAGGTAGCGAGCGGCAACATAGTGCTGCACACCCACCAGACCCTGGACGAAGTGCTGGGCGATCAGATGGGCGTGACCGGCGTGCGTCTGCGCAGCACCCGGGATGAGACCACCTCAGAGCTGCCGCTGATGGGGGTCTTCATCGCCATCGGTCACCAGCCCAACACCCAGATCTTCGATGGTCAGCTGGCGATGCAAAACGGCTACCTGAAGGTACGCGGCGGACTGGACGGCTTTGCCACCCAGACCAGCATCGAAGGGGTCTTTGCCGCCGGGGATGTGGCCGACCACACCTATCGTCAGGCCATCACCTCTGCCGGCACCGGCTGCATGGCGGCCCTCGACGCCGAGCGATATCTGGACGCGCAATAAGCGCAAGGGATATAAAAGGCATGCCGTGAGGCATGCCTTTTTATTTTAAGGAGCCGGATGAAACAGAAAATATTGATTGTCGAAGACAGTCTGACGATCCGCCGCATGTTGATCCAGGCCATAGCACAGCAAACCGGTCTGGAAATCGATGCGTTCGATACCCTGGAGGGCGCCCGTCATTGCCAGGGGGAAGAGTATGTGGTGGCCCTGGTCGATCTCACCCTGCCGGATGCCCCCAGCGGGGAAGCCGTCAAGGTGCTGCTGGAACTGGGCCTGCCGGTGGTGATCCTTACCGCCGACATCAGCGAAGACAAGCGGGAAGCCTGGCTGGAGGCCGGGGTGCTGGATTACGTGATGAAGGATTCGCGCCACTCACTGCAATACGCGGTCAGTCTTGTGCATCGCCTCTATCTCAATCAGAAAATTGAGGTCTTGGTGGTCGATGATTCACGCACCTCCCGTCATCGCACCATGGCCCAGCTGCGCAAGCAGTTGCTGCAGGTACATGAGGCGAGCCATGCCCGCGATGCCCTGGCCCAGCTTGAACAGAACCCGGCCATCCGGCTGGTACTGGTCGACTACTACATGCCGGAGATCGACGGCATCAGCCTGGTGCGCATGCTGCGGGAGCGCTACAGCAAGCAGCAGCTCGCCATCATAGGGATCTCTGTGTCGGACAAGCGCGGCCTCTCCGCCCGCTACCTCAAACAGGGCGCCAACGACTTTCTCAACCAGCCGTTTGAACCGGAAGAGTTGCAGTGCCGGGTCAGCCACAACCTGGAAGCCCTTGAGCAGTTCAACAGCATTCAGGAGTCGGCCAACCGCGACTACCTGACCGGACTCTATAACCGGCGCTACTGGTTCAATGAGGGACAGAAGTGGTTTGAGGATCATCAGCGCCAGGAGACGCCGATCGCCCTCTGCGTGCTCGATGTGGATCACTTCAAGCAGGTCAACGATCACTGGGGTCATGCCATCGGCGATCAGCTGCTTTGTCACCTGACCCGGTTGCTCACCCAGTTCTTCCCCGATGCCATGATCGCCCGTTTTGGCGGCGAGGAGTTTGCCCTGATGGTGCCCCATTGCACCGTACCTGTGCTGCTCAAGCGGCTGGAGGGGCTGCGCCAGCAACTGCGTCAACAGCCGTTGTCACGGGAGATCCCGCTGTTTGCTCGCGCCAGTTTCGGGGTGATCAAGGTCGGGCGCGTCTCCATGGACGAGGCACTGAGCGAGGCGGATCGCCTGCTCTATCAGGCGAAGAACACTGGTCGCGACAAGATAGTGTCTCAGGACTCATCGGCCTGAGCAGACCTCGGCAGATGAGCACCGTGTAGTACCGCCCGACGGATCCTCACTGTGGATGTCGTCGGGTTGCTCCCCCTCTCCCCCTACTTCTTTCCTGGTTCCACTCAATAGGTCTTGTCGACCCGCACCCCATCGTTGAAATAGAGGATGCGCACCTTGTCGCCGTTCATGAATACCATGGCCGGATCATAATCCTGAATGACATTGATGAGCCCGTTCTGCTCGTTGCGAATGAGCAGCTCCACCAGCTTGTTCTCCACCAAAGTGCCGCCAGACTGATACTGCTGCGCCGCAGCCGCCCCGGCCAGCGCGCCGACGGCGGTGGCTATTTCACGGCCGTGGCCGCCGCCAAACTGGTTGCCAAGCAAGCCGCCCAATACGGCGCCCCCCAGGGTTTTCCAGCCGGAGTGCTCGGACTCCAGGATCTGACGCTGGGTGATGTTGCGCACCGTCTCGACCTGGCCAAACACCACCTGATCCACGGGCCGCGCCGTGTTGCGCTCGTAGACCTGGGCCCAGGCGGGCGCAGTGACAAAGCAGAACAAGCTGGATACTATCAGGATAATGGCCTTCATCTGTGAACCTCTTCGCCTTATGTCTCGCTATCTTACCCAATTGGATGATGCGCTGTGCTGGTTTCCCGACCCCGAGCACGCCTTGGAAGAACCCAACGGCCTGCTGGCGATCGGGGGGGATCTCTCCCCTGACCGATTGCTGGCAGCTTACCACAAGGGGATCTTCCCGTGGAATGAGCCCCACCAGCCGCTGTTGTGGTGGTCACCGGATCCCAGAGGGGTCATCATTCCGGAACAGTTGCACGTCAATCGCAGCCTGCACAAATTTATCCGCCGTACCTCATTCGATATTTCCATCAATCGCGCCTTTAATGAGGTAATAGCGGCCTGCGCCGCCCCCCGTCGCAGTGCCAGTGGAACCTGGATAAGCACGCCCATGATCGACGCCTATCGACAACTTCACCGCCTTGGCCATGCCCACTCAGTCGAGATCTGGCAGGATGGCCAGCTGCAAGCCGGTCTCTATGGTCTCTCCCTCGGCCGCCTCTTCTGTGGCGAGTCCATGTTCAGTCGCATCGACAACGGCGCCAAACTGGCCATGATGGCGCTCTGTCAGCACTTCGCCCGCCATGGCGGCGCGCTGATAGACTGCCAGATGCAAAATGACTTCCTGGCCACCATGGGGATCCAGGAATGGCCGAGGGCCACCTTCTTGACGGCCCTGGCCCAACTGAGCCGACAGCCATTGGCGGAGAGCTGCTGGCAACCGGGGAGCATCAGCCTATGACAGAAGAAGTGATCCTCAAGGTAGGGCTGACCCCCAAGCATCAATGCAGCTATCTGGGCCATGAGCAGGAGCAACTGCTGGTATTGATGGACCACAACCTGCTCAATGCCAGCGGCTATGAGCGGCTGCTGACGGCGGGATTTCGGCGCAGCGGCAACGACATCTATCGACCTCACTGCCCCGCCTGCAGTGCCTGCCAGTCCCTGCGCATCCACAGCGAGCGTTTCGTGCCGAGCCGCAGCCAGAAGCGGATCCGCCAGTTGAATCAGGACCTGGAACTGGTGCTCAGCTACGACGACAAACCCGAATATTATCAGCTCTACGAGCGCTACATTCGCGAGCGCCACCATGATGGCAGCATGTATCCCCCCAGCCGAACCCAGTACAAGGGCTTTTTGCACTGTGACTGGATGCCGCCCCTCTATCTGGAGATGCGCAAGGACAACCGCTTGATCGGGGTCGCCACCACGGATCTGCTGCCCCACAGCATGAGTGCCATGTATACCTTCTTCGATCCGACCCATGCCGATCGCTCCCTCGGCACCTTCGCCATCCTGAGTCAGTTGGAACTGGCCAGACGTACGGGTCGTACCTGGTTGTATCTCGGCTATCTGGTGGAGGAGTGTCGCAAGATGAATTACAAGCGCCAATACCTGCCCCACGAGCGCCTGATCCAGGGGGAATGGAAAAATATCGACACCAAGCCCGAGTAAACTTTACACATAGCCTTAAATCCGGCATGATCCAGCGGATTTTTGTTGTGGCTTATCAAGAGGATTCAATGGCTAAAGAAGACAGTATTGAGATGCAGGGCACCATTCTCGAAACCCTGCCCAATACCATGTTCCGAGTGGAACTGGAAAATGGTCACGTGGTTATCGCTCATATTTCCGGCAAGATGCGCAAAAACTACATCCGTATCCTGACTGGGGACAAAGTAACGGTAGCTCTGACTCCGTACGATCTCTCCAAGGGACGTATTGTTTTCCGCTCTCGCTAAGCCAGGAATTCAGCAAAAAACCCCAACCTCTCGGTTGGGGTTTTTTGTCGCTTTCTAACTATGGCGCCTAGTGGGAGACAGCTTCAATATTGACCTGAAAATCAAAGCTGAGGCTGTCATTTACCAACTCAACCTTCACTACCCCCCCATCAACCAGTGATCCGAACAGGATCTCATTGGCCAAGGGTTTCTTGAGGTGTTCCTGGATGACCCGTCCCATGGGTCTGGCTCCCATGGCCCTGTCATATCCCTTCTCGGCCAACCAGTGGCGGACACCCTCGGACACTTCAAGAGACACGCCCTTGGCATCCAGTTGTACCTGCAACTCGACAATGAACTTGTCGACCACCTGATGGATCACCGTCATGTCCAGATGGTTGAACCAGATGGTGTGATCGAGCCGGTTGCGGAATTCCGGGCTGAACGTCTTGTTGATCACCGCCATGGCATCGTGGCTCATGTCCTGTTGCTGGAAGCCGATGGACTTGCGCTGGGTCTCCTGCACGCCGGCGTTGGTGGTCATCACCAGGATCACGTTGCGAAAATCCGCCTTGCGCCCGTTGTTATCCGTCAGGGTCCCGTTGTCCATCACCTGCAGCAGCAGGTTGAACACATCAGGGTGCGCCTTCTCGATCTCGTCCAGCAGCACCACTGAGTGCGGATGCTTGAGCACTGAGTCGGTCAGCAAGCCGCCCTGTTCAAAGCCGACATAACCGGGAGGGGCACCAATCAAACGTGAGACCGTGTGTCGCTCCATGTACTCGGACATGTCGAAACGCAGTACTTCCACCCCGAGTGCCTTGCCAAGCTGCTGGGTGACCTCTGTCTTGCCCACCCCGGTCGGGCCGGCAAACAGGAAGCAACCCACAGGACGACGTTCATTGCCAAGGCCCGAGCGTGACAGGCGGATGGAGTCGGTCAGCACAGAGATTGCCTTGTCCTGGCCAAACACCACCATCTTGAGGTTGCGCTCCAGGTTCTTCAGTACTTCCTTGTCGGAGGAAGAGACTGACTTCTCCGGGATGCGGGCTATCTTGGCAACTATGGCTTCGATTTCCGGCACATTGATCACTTTCTTGCGCTTGCTCACCGGCAGCAGACGCTGCCCTGCCCCCGCCTCGTCGATCACATCGATGGCCTTGTCAGGCAGATGACGGTCATTGATGTACTTGGCCGACAGCTCGACCGCAGCCCGGATCGCCTTGACGGTGTAACGCACGCCGTGGTGCGATTCGTAACGACTCTTGAGCCCCATCAGGATGCGAGTGGTGTCATCCACACTCGGCTCGACGATATCGATCTTCTGGAAGCGACGGGCCAGCGCGCGGTCTTTCTCGAAGATCTGGGAATACTCCTGGTAAGTCGTCGACCCGACACAGCGCAGCAAACCATTGGAGAGCAACGGCTTGATGAGGTTGGCCGCATCCAGCTGGCCACCTGAGGCGGCCCCGGCCCCTATGATGGTGTGGATCTCGTCGATGAACAGAATGGCCCCTTCCTGACGCTCAATCTGTTTGAGCAGCACCTTGAGGCGCTTCTCGAAGTCACCACGGTATTTGGTGCCCGCCAGCAGGGAGCCCATGTCGAGTGAGTAGATGGTGCTGCCGGCAATCACCTCGGGTACATCCCCCTTGACGATGCGATAGGCCAGCCCCTCAGCGATGGCGGTCTTGCCTACGCCAGCCTCACCCACCAACAGCGGGTTGTTCTTGCGGCGACGGCACAGTACCTGGATGGTGCGGCTCAGCTCCTGATCGCGGCCGATGAGCGGGTCGATACGCCCCTCCAGCACCAGCTGGTTCAGGTTGGTCGCAAAGCTCTCAATCTGGGCGGCAGAGACATCGTCATCAGACTCGGCGTTGTTACCGCTGTTATCCGGCTTGCTGTCTTTACGCACCCCGTGGGAGAGGAAATTGACCACATCCAGCCGGCTGATCTCGGCTTTCTTCAGGAAATAAGCAGCCTGGGACTCCTGCTCGCTGAAGATGGCGACCAACACGTTGGCGCCGCTGACTTCGGTATTGCCAGAAGACTGGACATGGAACACGGCACGCTGCAGCACCCGTTGGAAACCAAGCGTTGGTTGGGTTTCTCTGTCTTCATCATCGCGGGGAATCAGCGGGGTTGTTTGACTGATGAATGCGCTAATCTCTTTGCGCATCAGTTCCACATCAGCACCACATGAACTCAGCGCCTCATGGGCTGAGCTGTTATCCAACAGGGCTAACAACAGGTGCTCGACGGTCATGAATTCGTGGCGCTCGTCACGGGCCAGTTTGAAAGCCTCGTTCAGCGTCTTTTCTAGATCTTTATTCAACATAGGCACCTCCCCTCAGTACAGCAACAATGTGGTGTCGTCATCGCCATCAAGTCATCAGATTCAAGCCTTTTCCATGGTACACAGCAGTGGATGTTCGTTGTTACGTGAATAGGTGTTGACCTGGACCACTTTGGTTTCGGCAATCTCGGCGGTGAACGTGCCACAGACTCCCTTACCACTATAATGCACACTCAGCATCACCTGGGTGGCCTTGTCCAAATCCATGCCAAAGAACTTTTGCAGCACCTCCACCACAAACTCCATCGGTGTGTAGTCGTCGTTGTTGAGGACGACCTTGTACATGGGTGGCGGTTGCAGCTTCGTTTTCTCTGCTTGTGCAATCTCTTCATTAGCAAAGAGTTCTTTCTGCTTGCTCATAATCGCGCTTCGGTACCTCTAGATTACTACCGTCTAACACAAGATTGTCAATAGACTTGTTAACCAGATCACATCAGTTGTTAACAACTCCTTGACTCGCTCAAAAGTTAGACTAGATTGGTTACTTGCTAATCGGCGCCCGTCTGCTATGGGCTTATGCTACTAGTTATAAAGGGCTGGCGCAGGTTACTCAACGACTTCAGGGTAATCAATAAAAGGATGTAGATGTATGGCAACCGGAACAGTCAAGTGGTTTAACAACGCAAAAGGATTTGGGTTTATCTGTCCGGAAGGGGGTGGTGAAGATATCTTCGCCCACTACTCCACGATACAAATGGAAGGTTACAAGACCTTGAAAGCAGGTCAGGCAGTCAACTTCGAACTGCAGCAGGGGCCGAAAGGAAATCACGCCTCTGTCATCGTGCCAAACGAAGCACAGAACATGTAAGAGTCGAACTGGATAAATAAAAAACCCGGCTAACCGCAAGGTCGCCGGGTTTTTTATTGCGCTGCGCGATTGCGAGCGTGAAGCCCGTCAGACGTGGGCTTCATCGACCATCACAGGGCTTGGTCGTGGTAGTCCTGGCAGGCACTCAGAGTGTTTTCCATCAGGCTAGCCACCGTCATGGGACCAACCCCCCCCGGAACCGGTGTGATGAAGGAGGCGTGATTACGCGCCGTCTCGAACTCCACATCCCCCACCAGAGAACCGTCGGCCAGACGATTGATGCCCACGTCGATCACCAGGGCCCCCGGCTTGATCCACTCCCCCGGAATGAAGTTCGGTTTGCCCACGGCCACGACCAGCAAGTCGGCGCGACGCACCTGATCTTCCAGATCCTGAGTGAAGCGGTGACAAGTGGTCGTGGTACAACCGGCCAGCAGCAGCTCCAGCGTCATCGGGCGCCCCACAATATTGGATGCCCCGACCACTACCGCATGCAGGCCGTGTGTCTTGACACCCGTAGCCTCAATCAGCGTCATGATGCCCTTGGGCGTACAGGGGCGCAGCGCCGGAATACGTTGCGCCAGACGGCCCACGTTGTACGGGTGGAAGCCATCCACGTCCTTGTCAGGGCGAATACGCTCCAGCACCTGAGTCGTATCACAATGGGCAGGCAGCGGCAGTTGCACCAGAATACCGTCTACGTCCGCATCATCATTGAGCCGATCGATCAGAGCCAGCAGCTCTTCCTGGCTCGCCGTCGCGCTCAGATCGTAAGAGCGGGAGATAAACCCCACCTCTTCACAGGCGCGGCGCTTGCTGCCGACATAGACCTGAGATGCCGGATCCACTCCGACCAGGATCACCGCCAGACCTGGCGCCCGTTTCCCTTGTGCCAACCGCTGTTGGACTTGCGCTGCGACCTGATTGCGAATCGTTTGCGCAACCTGTTTTCCATCAATGATTTTGGCAGACATCGTTCTTCACTCACCATGTGTTCAACTGCCGCGCATTGTCGCATTTTTTTGGCGCGGGTGTTAGCAGCGCTCGCTGGGCGGGCAATAAGTAGGCACTTGAATTTACTAGCGGAAAAATACGTTGACGCTGCCTTTCCCGCTTGGGTATGATGCCCGCCCGTTGCCCAGTACCGCCGCTATCGGTATGCTGGACAAGAAATTTTCGGTGATTAGCGCAGCCCGGTAGCGCATCTGGTTTGGGACCAGAGGGTCAAAGGTTCGAATCCTTTATCACCGACCAAGTTCATCGATGAGCCAGCTTGGCTGATCGATACAGAGCGCCCTTAGCTCAGTCGGATAGAGCAACGGCCTTCTAAGCCGTGGGTCGCAGGTTCGAATCCTGCAGGGCGCACCATTAATGAATCTTCTCTCCCCGGGATGGTTAGTATTAATGGAAATTTTCAGTGGTGGCTGTAGCTCAGTTGGTAGAGTCCCGGATTGTGATTCCGGTTGTCGTGGGTTCGAGCCCCATCAGCCACCCCATTTCCTCCTTTCAAAAACACCCAATCCTATCTATTTAAATCCAGTAGAAATAAACTCCCTCCTTGTGTGCTGACGGTTGCCTGTAAAAATGTCCGCAACGGGGCTCACAGGTACTCACCCTAAAAGGCATCAGCGTTGGTGCTGGCGGTTTCTGTGGCGTGCATTTGCTCTCTAAACTCAACCGCTTGTTACACCTCGCATAAACCATCGAGAATAGGCGATTGGGCTTAACGATGAGCAAATTCACCTGCTTGAGCACTTCAGTCCGTAGTTTCGAGAACGCCAGCTAGAAATCCACTACATCGAGGAACTGGTGACGGTCGACACGTTCTTTATCAGCAAGCTCAAGGGGTTGGCAAGGTGTATCTGCACACCGTGCTGGACTGCTACAGCCGCCACGCCTGGGGACGGCTCTACACCAGCAAGCTGCCAGTCACCTCAGTCCATGTGCTCAACGAAACGGTACTGCAGTTCTTTGAGGCTCACGAGGCGCGGGTCTATACCATCCTGTCAGACAGCTGTCGTGGGTTCTACTGGCACCCTGACCATCATCCCTATGAGCTGTTACTGCACCTGGAGGAGATTGAGCACCGGACAACCAAGGTGCGCAGACCGCAGAGCAACGGGCCTATCGAGCGGCTGCATCGAACCTTGCTCGATGAACACTTCCGTATCAAGGGGAGGACAACTTGGTATGAGTCAGTGGGGCAGATGCAGACAGACCTGGACAGCAACCTTGAGCACTACAACACCCAGCGGCCACATTAGAGCAGGATGATGGAAGGGCAGACTCCTTACAGCATCTTCAAGAAGGATCTGAAATTGATATCGAAAGAAGTGCGCACTAAAGTAGCGTAAACAAGACACCGGTTTGAGGCCGGTGTCAGGTGATAACTAGATCTGTACACACATACTAATTATAGGTTTTTACATTGGATTGATAGATATCTCTATTTCATTGACTACTTCAGAACCAAAAAATTTCATCATGTAGTTATCACTTATATAAATAAAAGCACCATCTTTCTTGGAAACAGGCACACCATATACTTTTACGACATCAAGCATCTTACTTCCCACATAGATCCCTCTACTACTAAACCCCGCATCTCTTTTAAGGATAATTTTAGTTATACTATAATCATCAAAATCTCTTTCTAACTTATTATAGTTAAGGTTTGATGACTCTATATATATGAAACCAAAATCATGAGGGTAAAACTTATAATCTATGCCATTAATGTTTTTAAATACATCTACAAAATCATTTCCACTATCTATTTCAGTGAGACCATTAAAAGCCCCTGTAATTTCACTGTAACCACCACCAGCTTTTATATCATAACCATTGAAATGTATAGCAAAGTCACTTCTTCTAATATTTAAAGATTCAGGTAGTGTTTCTCTTTTGGTGATACGAGCTGACTCAACCCACCCTGTATGAACTTCACCTTTTCTATCTAGATAATTAACATATTGAAATCCATTATATGATGCATATGATATTGCCTTATCACCATTAACAATGAATTTTTTTGACTTACATTTATCAAGAGGAATGTCATAAAAAAAAGTTCTACCCTTCGATGTCACCACAATATTTGACACATCGTAAACAACCCCATCCCCCTTCTGCACTTCATGAAATCTTACACTCTCACATGCCGCCTGCAGACTAAACGAAAACAATAAAACGAAGACATAAAACATACTTTTCATTAATCACTCCTCATAGACAGGAATATCGACATGTAGAATGGCATCAGGGAAAATATCAAATCTTTTCTTCATGTTAGGTATTTGGTGTTTAGCCCAAAGAACATCACTGGCATACTGATGCTCGCCCGGTGACTCAGGGTTCCAACGCATTTTATAAAGCGTATTTTGTTTATATTTAGGGTGATTGACAAAATTATTTGATATCCATTTCGCCCCACCATCTATTGCCTTATCAATTGAATCCCAACCATTATTATAAGCATATTCAGTACCTAATGAAGGCTTATCATCCCTAACATTAATACCATACATATTATAAACTTTAACTTCATTAAAGTCTTTTCCACGCGCAAAACTTGATGTTCCCCGGCCAGTTTCTAGTGATGCATGAGAAACAAGATACACCTCACTAACGTTATACTTTTTAGCTGCGGAGCTAAAAACAGATCCTTTACCTTCTAAAACTCCTTGTCCTAACAAAAATTTATTAAGTTCATCATCTGAAACTTCTGAATATTTTGATAGATCAAGAAATTGATAAATAGAGTCTTTTGTCAGATCATCGTCTGGTGTTAGGTGAAGCAACACTTCATCTCGACTTGCCAACTTATTATTACCAACCTTAGGTGCATACTTAGAAGGTATTGCCATCTGTTTATCTAACGCCTTCCCCAGGGCATAGTTATATTTTGTATAATGCACAACAAATCTATCTTTTTTCTTTCCATACATAGCCATTGGATATATGTGAAAAATATCTGGTCCGATATTAAGATCGCATGCACTCTGCATCCACTCCAGCTTATCGATACGCTGTTTTTCGTGATCAACCAGTTGGTCAAAATCGGGCAGGCCAATTTTAGCCATAAGTTTATCTAGCCATAGATAACTGCTGGCTGATGATTTTTCATACCATTCGCTAGGATGCTTGACGATAAGCTTGTGAAGTTGGTCTGCATTGCTACTGTTTTGCAGGGCCGCCTGTATCTCTTCACTGCTGAGTTCACCATTGCCATCGGTATCAAAACTTTTTACCAGATTGGTAAAAAATGCAGGCGGTGCATCGGGGTCCAGATAACCGTCGGAGCCTGAACCATCGACCTTTTTAAAACCGATCTTCAGCCAGTCATGTTGGCTCAACAGTTCGACTTGCTCTTTCTTGACATACTTTCCTGACAAGACACAGACCCACTCCTGCTTGGTGGCATCTTTTTCAAGCCTGGGTGATTCAACCAGCGCCTCCAGGCTTTTGTCAGCGGTCGCCCCCCAGAGATCTTTACCATCCTGCTTTTTCTTTTCGTGCAAGACAAGTCCCGCCGGCACTTTGGCGTAGGTAGCGCCACCTTTTGTTCCCGCCTTGTTGGCCAAAACATCGTCCAGTCTGGGATCCTGAGTGAACACCTCGAGATGCACTTGATGCTTGCTCTTCTTGCCCCCTATCAGGGAACCCGGCGCTTCCACCAGACCCAGATAGCCAATGGTCTCTCCCGCCGCGATGACCACAGGGGATGGCAACACATATAACTCGCCGAGATGGGATGGCGCGCGTACATTCACCTTGATAAATTCATCCTCGACGCACACCCAGGCGACACCACAGCTACCTAGCGCATTTCCCACATTCGGCGTCACATAGTTGCATCTCGCCATCTTGCGTGCCTTGTCGCCTACCCAATGGAGTTCGAGTTGGTGGGCATCATACTGCAACTTGGTGCCGGCTGGCAGAGAAACACTTCGGTCTCCCGCCATCAGACGGCCTGTAGGCCCATT
The DNA here is from genome assembly GCF_963899385.1 of Aeromonas sp. MR7. NCBI lineage: Bacteria > Pseudomonadati > Pseudomonadota > Gammaproteobacteria > Aeromonadales > Aeromonadaceae > Aeromonas > Aeromonas sp. MR7. Next base: position 1,595 of record NZ_CAWQXH010000050.1, on the reverse strand, counting down.
GGAAACAGGATCTGCACGACCAACCATATTGGTCAGCAATTCCGCCTCGATCTGATCAAATAACCAGGTCGGCAGATTGGGTTTGATAAACGCTACCGCATCCTGGCTATTGGCGATCCAGACAGAACTCCCTTCACTGACCAATACGCCCGCCTTTTCGGCCTCTTTCATCTGGGTATTGGACAGCTTGCCCTTGATTATCACCTTGATGAAATCATACTCCTTGCCCCCGACGGTCCCCTTTTGAGGAGGCGTGTTGCTGTCAATTTCCAGTTCGGTATCTTTAGGTAGCGTGAAGCGCGGCAAGGCGGCATCGGCACTCTGCTGCTCGGCACCGGGGCTGGCATGGGGAACGGAGTTGCGTGCATTCCAACCCTTTTTCAGCACCAGCTTCTCGGTACTTTGGTACTTATCCCAGGGCAGCAGGTGCATATAGAGGGAATAGAAGGTGAACTCGTTTTTTGCCTTGGTCTCTGCATTGATTTCACAATATTCGTGCTGTACCAGGCAGAAACAGTTGGAATAACGCAGGGACTCCCCCTGAAATTCCGAGGTCAAGTAATCCTTCATCATCCGGAATGCCACCACCTTGCCATCGGCAATGGCTCTGACGGGATACTTATCCATGCACCAAGGGGCACTCTTGTCGCTGATATGAATACCGCCATGCCACTTGTTGTGGTTGCCAAGAAGATAGTGACCCGACTGCTCGCCATTGATCAGCGATGTCAGCGCCTTGACGTCCTTGAACTCTTCCCCTTTGGCGGTGAGGATGGGAAATGCAAACTTCATGCTGTTTCCTTATTCAGAAAAGAGGTAGAACGCGCCAGGCTTCTCTTCTTTCAAGAGTGCCTCCATCGCCTTCTCGGTGGGGATGGCCATGATGAGTTCGACCAGTTCGGGAGCCTTGACCACTTCTACCCCCTTGGGTACAACGGGGGCCTGACCCGCCCAGCCGGAGCCTGAACCTGCGCTGCCGCCGGCATTGAGCTTGATGGCGGGGCCGACCAGCTTGATGCCACTCGGGTCAACTTTTACAAAGCTGCCGCCCCCCTTGAGGGTGATTTCAGCCCCGGCTTCCAGCACCAGCTTGTCGCCCACCTTGATATGCACCTCTTGGCCCGCCTCTACCAGCAGGGACTGCCCTAGCTTCTGATGCAGGCTGGCATCCACCGTCAGCGAATAGTCCGCCTTGATCTGGTCGCGCTTCTCCCCTTCCACCGTCAGGTGATCATTGGCCTTGATGCGAGTCACCCGCTCATTGTCGATATCACGATGCTCGTCGTGCTTGATGTGCCAGGCCGCATCGTTTTCGATGAGTACGTTCAGATCTTTCTGACCGTGGATGTAAATCTCTTCCTGCCCCGCCTGGTCTTCGAAGCGCAGCTCGTTGAAGCCCTCACCCTGGTGGGTTTCGGTACGCAGCACGGTACGGGTCTTGTTGGCCGGTAACTCGTAAGGTGGACGATTGGTGGCGTGATAGGTGCGACCGGTCACGATGGGTTGGTCGGGGTCCCCTTCGAGGAAAGAGACGATAACTTCATGGCCGATACGCGGGATGGCCATCATGCCGTATTGGCCGCCGGCCCAGCCCT
>NZ_CAWQXH010000049.1:0-266873 GCF_963899385.1 Aeromonas sp. MR7 | reverse complement strand
GTTCGGCTTGTTATTGCTAACAAGTCGTTTTGGTCACTTCACCAGACATTGAAAATCAACAAAATTGTTTGATGTTCGATGCTGTGAGTGCCCACACAGATTGCTTGATTCAAATTGTTAAAGAGCGACGCAACAGTGTGTTGCTGCGGGAGTGGAATTCTACTCAACCGCCTTCTCGAGTCAAGCCTTATTTTCAAAGGCTTTTCGAGGCACCGACTGGGGTGTTTGCGTTGCCGCTTGCCCTGTCGATGTGGCGCATTATAGAGAGATTGATCGCGTTGGCAAGGGCCACAATGCAATAAAACTGCAAAAATCGGCACTTATTTAGTTATTCATAACCAACCACAGCTTTTGTACAAACTTATCCACAGAAACACCGTAAAACGGCCCGTTTGGCCTTATAGAGTTACCCGCATGTAGCCTGTAGAAGGGCCACTCCTCGCATGGCGGCCCTCCCGCTCATCTACCTATATAAAGAAGCGCTCACGCCAGGCCCGCTTCTTTCACCCATGCGGCGATCAACTCGGCGGCTGGCAGGTCCATGCAGCCGGAGACATTCTGGCCCGCCCACAATGGCGAGAAGCCACTCTCACCCACCTTTTCGGCTGCCGCACGCAATGGGGCCAACGCGCTGCTGGCATGGGGGAAGTCAGGTGCCAGATCCGAGAGCGAGCCCAGCTCCCGCATCAACCGATTGACTATCCCCCTTGCCGGGCGACCACTGAACACCCTGGTCAGGGCCGTATGCTGGCTCTGGGCCGAATGAATAGCTGCGCGATGCAGGGCAGAGGTCGTCGCCTCATGACAGCAAAGGAAGGCGGTTCCCATCTGCACCGCGCTGGCCCCCAACGCCAGAGCGGCCCGGATCCCCTTGCCATCGACTATGCCACCGGCGGCTATGACGGGCAGGTCCACAGCGGCCACTATCTGTGGCAGCAAGGTAAAAGTACCTTGCTGCAAGGCGAGATCCTCAGAGAGGAAGTGGCCGCGATGGCCGCCCGCCTCCAGCCCCTGAGCTATGATGGCATCGGCGCCATGACGGGCCAGCCACTGTGCTTCTGCTACCGTGGTCGCACTGGCAAAGACTTTTGCCCCAGTGGCTTTCACCCGGGCCAGCAGGCTCGGCTCGGGCAGGCCGAAATGGAAGCTGACCACGGCGGGGTTGAACTCGGCCAGGATGGCGGCATGCTCGGCGTTGAACGGAGCGCGACCGGGCGCCGTCACAGCCGCCTCGGCATTCACCCCGAACTCGGCGTAGTAAGGTGCCAGGGTCTGCCGCCAACCTGCGAGGGCGATCGGATCCGGCTCGGTTTGCCGATGGCAGAAGAAGTTGATGTTGAACGGCCCCAGACCGCTGGCGGCAAGTCGACCAAGCTCGCTTCGCAGCCCGGTCGGGCTGAGCATGGCCGCCGGCAGGGAACCCAGACAACCGGCCCCCGTGACGGCCAGCGCCAGCCCGCTGTCCTGCACGCCCGCCATGGGGGCCTGAATGATGGGATAACGCATCCCCAGTTCGGCGAACAGGCTCATGGCTATGTTCCCTGCTCACAGTCCGAAACGGCGTCGGCTGCAACCTGGCTGCGCGCCAACCCTATGGCACCATCGATGGCGCCGCGGGCCTGCGGGCTGTTCTGCCAGCAGGTCGAGCCCAGCATGCTGGCCACCAGCTGGACTATGTGGCTCGTGTCCGCCCCGGCCAGCTCGCTCAGTGTGTGATAACCCAGCTGTTCGAGCCGGCCGATGACGGTAGGGCCCACTCCTTTCACTCCGAGCAGCAGGCTTCGCTCTCGCGCCGAGAACTGTTTCATGTCGGTCATTGCCAGACTCCTTTCCGATGACGGTATTTGCACATCGGGCCCGCAAGGGGCCCGATGAAGATAAGGAGGGGTCAGCGCACGCTGCGCAGCAGGAAGTCCGGCTGACCGCAGGAGCGCAGTTCACGCTTTTGCATCTCGTCGGAGCAGGTGACGGCATCCGTTCCTTCCTTGTTGATGCAGATGTAGACTTCCCGCAGGAAGCGGCCCCCGTCGGCACAAGCGACTGTGATGTTGTCTGGCGCCAGCCAGTCGTTGGCACTGGCCAGATCCGCCTTGAGCTGGAAGCGGCTCTTGCGCAGGGGCTCGGCAGGCGACTGGTACGCGGCCGGGATCTTCACCTTCAGACGCAGGTCGCTGGCCAGCTGATGGAACTGCGGCTGGTCGAGGCCGGAGCAGGTACCGTGCTTCTCCCACTCATGGCGATAGAGAAAACGGCTGGGATAGAGCCCGGCAAACTGCTGCTCCATGGTGGGATCCAGCCGCTCGCGGGAGCAGCTGCTCGGGTAGCCGCGCTGGTACTGGGGCCAGAGCCCGTGCAGCACGAATCCCAGCTGGCGGGAACATTGGTCCCGATCGGCCGGCTTGACGGCGCAATGCTCCGGCGACCAGGAGAGCGCCAGGGCGTAATAGTCAAACTCGCCCGCCTCCCCCTTGGCCTGCACGGCAGAAGAGAACAAGGGGGAGAGCAGCAGGGTGCCGAGCAGCACAACAATCTTCTTCATCTTGGGTATCCAGCCTTATATCAAAAGAGTACCAGGCGGGCCACGCGGCCCGTTCGGCAGAAATCATGCTCCCATAATTTGCGCGTCGGGAACACCCCGAGAAGATGAGCGCACAACCCCAGGGGTCAGACCAGTCAGGGGTTCCCCCTCCCGGCCCACAGGCGTAAGCTGACCCACCGGCAGGCCAGTGGCCTCGCCTTTTTCCCCGTCCCGATTTCATCTTCAACAGGATGTAACATGATCCGCAAGAATCCTTCCGGCCACCTGCCGGTCATCGACGAATCAGCCTATATCGACAAGACTGCCATCATCTGTGGCAAGGTGATCATCAAGGAAAATGTGTTTGTCGGCCCCTATGCGGTGATCCGCGCCGACGAGGTGGATGCCAGTGGCGACATGGAGCCCATCATCATAGGCGCCAACTCCAACATTCAGGACGGGGTGGTGATCCACTCCAAGTCCGGCGCCGCCGTCACCATAGGCGAGTACACCTCCATCGCCCACCGCAGCATAGTGCACGGGCCCTGCGAAGTGGGGAACCGGGTCTTCATCGGCTTCAACAGCGTGCTGTTCAACTGCCACATAGGTGAAGGTTCGGTGGTGCGCCACAACTCTGTGGTGGATGGCTGCGATCTGCCCCCCGGCTTCTATGTGCCCTCCACCACTCGCATCAACCAGCAGAGCGATCTAGCCGAGATCCCCAGAGTCACAGTGGATGCCACCGAGTTCTCCGAGGACGTGGCCCACACCAACATAGATCTGGTCAAGGGTTACAAGGCGCTCTCCAACGAGTTTTGAGGCCGACCTCCTTCCATGACACACAACGGGCGCCCAGGCGCCCGTTGTCACAACTGTAAAGGGGGTGAAAAGAGGATGTAAAAGCGATTGAGCGCAGAGCCTAGCTGGCGTTTGATGGGCCATATTCACCCGGACGGAGTCATCCCATGCCATGCAAAACCCTCCTGTTGCCCCTGCTGCTCGGCAGCCTGTCTGTACATGCCAACGACATGCCGCCCCCCATGCCAGGCCACCACGGCGCTCAGATGCCGGCGCCACCCTCGGTTCTCTATCAGGCCAGCAAGCAGAGCAAGGATCCCCGGGCCACGGCCCAGGAGCTGTTCAAGAACATCCCCGCCGCCGAGGCCAACAAAGGTTACGAGGTAATGGTCAGCGTGCGGGAGCTGCCACCCCAGCCAATCAGGCTCCAGTCCGCCACAGCCCCGCTCAAGGGCCAATAGGATGAACAGGGATAGCTCCTGGCCCTGGGCACTGGCGCTGCTCATCACCCTCCCCGCGAGTGCTGGCGGGGGTGGATCTGACGGCCCGCCGGGACGGGAGATGTCGCCTCCCGCGACCCGCCATGGCCACTATGCAGGCCCCTGGTCCGCCCCCGCGCCGGGCCATCGCATCGACCTGCTGCCCGGCGGAGTGGAGACAATCATGCTGGCCGGGCTCACCTACTATGTGCTCGGCGGCATCTATTACCAGCAGCAGGAGAGTCACTATGTGGTGGTCACGCCGCCAACCCAGGTGATCGAGGTGCAGACGGACACGAGCCTCACCCCGCTGGACCTGGATGGCCGTCGCTACTACGTCAGAGCCGGCCACTACTACCAGCGGGAGCTGGACGGGCGCTATATAGAAGTGCCGCCCCCCACCGCCCTGCGCTAAGCCTGCAAAAAATACGGGCGCCGTGGCGCCCGTATTGAAGAGTGGATAATGCTGGCCGACTAGCCAGCCCGCACGCAAGCGACCCCGTGGGCCTCTTGCGGCAGATCCGTGATGAGCTCGCCGCTGCCCGGATCGAACAGAGGCGCCTCCCCCTCGTCGTTGGGAGCATCGCTGCTCCAGAGCCGGCTGTAGAGCGGCCAGCCTTGCTCCGTCAGCAGCTTCATATCTTCACCACGCTGATGGTAGGCGGCAAATAGGGCTGCCAGCTCCTGTGCCACCGGCAGGCGCCAGTCATCGTGCCCGCGGGCAATCAGCTGCTGGCAATAACTGCGGGCTCGCGCCTGGCTCATCACCACATAGTCGGCGGTGAAGGGGTTGTAATCCCCCTCCTCGTCCCGGGCTGTGCCATCGTAATCGATCGCCAGCCTGTCCGCTTCGGCGCGGGTCAGCGGGCAGACGAAGACCAGCTGGCCCACCGCCAGCTCGGGATGACGACAGCCCTGGCTGAAATCGGGCTGGGCATCCACCACCTGCACCGTCACGGCCTGCGCGTACTTGCCCGCACTTATCTGGATACGGGCCGGGCCCACGGCCAGCCCCTGGATCACCCCGTTCCCATCGACGCTCACCCGCTCTGGCTCTTCACTGTGCCATTGCAAGGGCCCGCTCACCGGGATCAGAGCCCCATCGCTCAGCCGCAGCCCTGCTTGCAGCGCTAGTGCCCGGCCCACCTCCAGCTGGGGCCTGGCCGGCGTCACCTGCAAGTCGATGGCAATGGCCGCGACCGGGGTCGCGTCATCCACCTGTGCCAGCCCCAGTTCGGCTACCGTGGCCGGTGTGCGTCTCGGCTCGGCGGAGGCACTGCGCAAGAACTCACCTATGGCCTCCAGCTCATCGTTGGAGAGGCCGAGGGCATGCAGGTGATCGGATGCCTTGGGGAAGAAGGGATCATGCTGATCCACCCCGGTCGGGAAGCCGACCCCGCTGCTCCACTTGGTCACCCCGAAGTTGTACATGGCCACGACGCCCTGCACCGAGCCACCGATGCGCTGCGCCAGAATAGGGAAGACACCGTTATGCATGTAAGGGCCCGTGAAGGCCACGTCCCGCAGGCCGGGCGTCTTGAAGCGCCCCATGTCCGCCTTTTGACGGGTCTGCAGGAAGCGGCCGCGATCCTCCAGATTGCGGCCATAGTAGGCCAGCCCCACGCTCTCGAACTGGTGCTGGCTCAGCAGAGGGCCTGAGTGGCAGTTCATGCAGCGTCCGTCGGTGCGATAGAGGTGCATCCCCCACAGCGCCTTGTCGCTGAGCGCCTGGGTATCCCCTCTGACGAAGCGTTCGAAGTCGCTGTCACGGCTGATGATGGTGCGCTCGAAGGTGGCGATGGCCTTGGCCACCCGCTCGAGTGAAATATGATCATCCCCAAAGGTCGTGGCAAAGGCCGCCGGGTAGTCCGGGCTGGCCCGCAGCCGCGCCAGAAGCTCGTCGTGATCGAGCGCCATCTCGACCGGATTCTGGATGGGATGGAGCGACTGTTCCTCCAGCGAGGCCACCCGCCCGTCCCAGAACTGGCTGCTGCTATAGGCGGCATTGAGAATGGTGGGCGCATTGCGAGTCCCCTTCTGCCCCAGATGACCAACCGACACGCTCAGGCCATCGCTCCACCCCTTTTGCGGATCGTGACAACTGGCGCAGCTGATGTCTTGCGCCCGGGAGAGCCGCTTGTCGAAGAACAGTTGCTGACCCAGCACCACCTTGGCCCGGCTGTAAGGGTTGTCAGCCGGGAAGGGCACCGCCGGCAGCGGCCCCAGCTCCTGCCACTCGACCCCCTCATCAACTCTGGCCGCCGGCCATTGGGCGGCAGGGCCGGCATACTGGGCGCGCAAGGCGGCCATGTCGGGCATGCTGTCGTCACGGATGACCGAAGGGCGTACCGGATAGGGCGCCAGCGCATACCAGAGCACGCTGCCCTCCCCCTCCTCGAGCCAGCTGCCCGTGGCGGGCTGGTAAAGAGCGGGGCGGCCGGCGCCGTCCTGCAGCCAGATCCGGGTCGGTACAGCTAGGGCAAAGGTGTGTGGGTAGCGCCAACTCTGCTTGTCCGCCGCCAGCAACCGTTCGAATTCGGCCAGGCCAGGCAGCCGCCAGTCACTGCGCCCGCAACCGGTCGGCACCACCCCCAGCCCGGCACGGCTGGCCTGCGGCAACGCGCTGCCGCCGCTGGCGTGCAGCCAATACTGGCTGCCCTTGACCCCGGCGGGGCTGCGCACATCGTGCAGGCAACGCCAGTCAGTGCCGCTCGTCAGCCGGCCCTGCTCATCAAGGCGCAGCAGGTCGGCCGTCTCCGGCTCGTCGGGCTGGCTGGGTTGGGCGGGATAGAGCAGCAGCTTTGCCGCCTCGATGGGGCCGCTGTTGCTGCGCCGATACCAGCTGCGTTCCCCCTGATCGGCACGCAGGGCCAGCAGCATCTGCCAGCTGTCCGGATAGTTGAGCTCGGCCCCCGGCTGGCGCTGGGCCAGCAACAGGGTCGCATAGTCCTGAATGAGCGGTTGCTGTTGCAGACGGATCTGTGCCAGTTGCCCCCACTCGCTCTGATCGAGGGTGCCGTTCCCATTGTGGTCGGCTAGCAGGAACAGCGCCGTCTCCTCTTCATCCAGTCGCAAGGAAGGTGCGTCAGCGCGCCGGGCCGACAAGGCCGTGGCGCCGAGATCGGCCACCCGGGCCGTCGCGGCGCGCAGAATATAGCTGCCATCGCTCCCCACCAGCTCCAGCGGCTGATCCAGCAGCAAACCAGCCGGCAGCGTCATGACCAAGGGGCGCTCCTCCCCTACCTCCCCACTCACCGCGATGCCAGTAGCGGCCTGGCGCAGCAGCAGGGTGGCCCCCTGCCTCAGGCGGGTCGTCACATCGAGTCGCACGGTCAACTCGCTGCGGGTATGGGTCGGTACCGGTTCAATCGGCGGCTCTGTGGGTGGCGTCACCACCGGAGGTTCCACCGGCGGCTCTACCACGGGCGGTGTCACCACCGGCACAGAGGGAACGGGCGCCTGGCTATGGTTGTCATTGCAGGCGGTCAGGATCAGCAGGCTGACCAGTAAGAGGCTGGTTTTCATCGTGCAAAGGGTGAGTGGTCTGAGGAGTCGCCGATTATCCAGTTAAATAACAATAATTATCAATATCACCTTGCAAATATGTGTTTTGACAACAACCACGCTGTCGCGGACGCCATGACAAGAGGGCAGGCATCCGTCGATGCCTGCCCTCCTTATCTCCGTATACTGGTCAGCCGGCGACCTCGGCTCGCGGTCAGGAGCACTTCTTCAGGCTGATATGCCAGTTGGCGCCGGATTGCACCTGATGTTTGGCGGCGAAGCTGTCCATGTTCAGCGCCACCGACACCTGCAGCAGGCTGTTGAGGTAGACCAGCGGCTGGCCTTCCGGCACATCGCCAAAGCTGCTGACATAGGGGGCCTTGCCCTCGTACTTCAGTGCATCCCCTTCGCTGATCTTGATGCAGGTGTTGTCACCCTTGTTGATCCCCGCCTTGGTCAGCAGGCTGTCGTCGATGTTGGTCCAGACGTTGCCGTACTGCACGTCCAGGATCGGAATGGTGCCCTTGAGGGTACCGTCCTGCTCGGCCACTGCCGGCTGATAGGGGATCTTCACCACCTCGGCCGGCAGCTTGGGCCCCACCTGCTCATAGCTGATGGCACCGGAGGCGAGCCGGGCGCCGGTATAGGCATAGACGTCGCGGCCGTGGAAGGTGTAGGACTTCTCGGAGCCCTTGAGGCGGTTGGTCTTCTCGTCGATCTGGCGCACGGTGTCGATACCGAAGTGCTCCGCCACCAGAGTCAGGGTGCCGTTGTCCGGGCTGACGATGTAGTGGCCGCTCTTGGTCTTGAGCACCACAGACTTGCGATCGGTGCCGACACCCGGATCCACCACGCTGACGAACACGGTCCCCTTGGGCCAGTACTGCAGAGTCTGGTAGAGACGGTAGGAGGCTTCCCAGATGTTGTAGGCCGGGATCTCGTGGGTCAGGTCATAGAGCGGCAGGGTGCGATCCACCCCGAAGGCGACCCCCTTCATGGCCGAGACGGCACCATCCTTGAGACCGAAGTCGGTCTGGATCACCAGCGCCTCGTTGGCGGTGGCAAGGCCGCTGGCCAGCAACAGGGCGAGCGCAAGTGCACGGGGGGCGGTACGAATATCCATATCTGAACTCCTGAGGTAATGGCAAAATAACCATCTAGACATCCAGAATGCCATCGCTTCTATATATTGCAAGCTGTATTCCCCGGATGGGGGGCACCGAAAGCCCTCGCCAGCAGGTCGCGGCGGGTGTATGGATAGGGCTGAGTCGCGACCTCTACAAGGAGAGCCCATGACCCGCAACCAGACCACCATCCGGCTCAGCCTGGGGGAGCACAGCAGCCAGCTGCAGCTGACCCTGGCCGATGGCACCCGCTTCACCCGCGACTTGGGCTTCGGCCTCGAGGCCATGACGCCAGGCCCGTTTCGCCGGGATCCACCGAGCGCGCTGGAGCTGGAGCAGGCCATCATGGTAGTGGAGGACGTGCTGATGCCGCTGGCCGCCGAGGTACCGCCCCATGAGGTGGTGACCCTGCAGGCGCCGCTGCCGCTGGCCGAGGTGCTCGGCAGCCGTGAACTGAGCCGGGAGAGCCTGGAGCAGCTGTTCGGCCAGTTTGCCGCCATGGTAGAGGGTGACCCGCTGGCCGCCGCCAACCTGCCCAAGACCCGGCGCTTTGCCGCCGCCCTCTTGATCCTGCGCGAATGGATGCACCATCTGTCGGCCGAGCGGGTAGTGCTGGCCGACTGAGTCACGCTAGCCTGCCCAAGACCCGGCGCTTTGCCGCCGCCCTGCTGATCCTGCGCGAATGGATGCACCATCTGTCGACCGAACGGGTGGTGCTGGCCGACTGAGTCACGCTAGACGGCAGCCGGCTCGAAGCGGGTGCGCCAGGCTGCCCAGGCCAGCCCCAGGCTGATCAGCACGCTGCCGACGGTGAGCAGATCCACCGCCGCCTGCACGCCGGCGCCATCGCTGACCCAGCCCAGCAGCACCGGCACCCAGTTCGCCACATAGGCGATCACGTAGAAGAGCGACACCAGCCGGGCGTGGCTGGCAGCCGGCGCGATGCGGTTGACCAGGGTCGCACTGCCGACAAACACCGCGCCCTGAGCATAACCGGCCACCAGCAAGCCGAGCACCGCCAGCCACCACGACTGGGCATGCACGGCGCCGGCAAACAGCAGCATGCAAAGCGCCAGCGCCAGGGCGCCGCTTTGCAAAGTGTGACGGGCATCGAGCCGGCGGGCCCAGAGCTGGCACAGGCCGGAGAGCACCATGTAGGCTGCGATGAGATAGCCGAACAGGCCCAGATCCCGCAGCCCCAGCAGCTGGCTGGCCACCTTGGGGCCGATGGCCAGCAGGCTAGCCGCCACCGCCCAGGCGGTAAACAGCGCCAGTGCACAAATAAAGAAAGCCGCCCCGGTGGCCTTGAGCCCCTCCCCCAGAGATCCCCTGCCCTGCTGCGTTGCCGCAGCCGGCGCCCCTTGCGCGTGGGCGGGCCAGCTCAATGCCACCCCCGCCATGGCGCAGGCCGCCAACCCCATGATGAGCAGGAAGGGCAGTTGGGTCGGATAGAACTCCAGCTGCAACGCCAACCCGCTGAACACCGGGCCGAGCGCCAGCCCGGCGGTGAAGGAGAGGGTCGCGCTGAGGGCGGCCCGCTTGCCGCCATCGCGCGGGCCAAAGCGTAGCAGAGCCACGTTGGCGGCGCCGGTCAGGGCGCCGGTGCCGATCCCGGCCAGCACCCGCGCCAGCAACAGCGACCAGAAGGAGTCCGCGAGGGAGAACAGCAGGGCGCCCCCCAGTACCGCCAGCAGGGCCGGCAGGATCATGGCGCGCAGATCGCTCACCCTGCCCGCTAGATTGCCCACCCCGAATAGGGAGATCAGCACCCCGCCCGCATAGCCGCCATAGATGAGGGTGAGGCTGACATCGCTCAGGGCCAGCACCTGCTGATAATGGGGATAGAGGGGGGTGGGCACGCTGCTGTTGAGCAGCGCCGACATCAGCGCCAGCGGCAGAAACAGCAGGATGGCGCGATGGGAGGTAGCCGCCGCAGAGGGGGCGGCGGCACAGAGAGATGATGACATGCAAGGCTCCGATGAGGGCGGACAAGGCCGCTGACAAGAGGCGCCATGATAGCGCCCGCCGTGGCCCCTCGACAGCGACACAAATGCATCAGCCTGCTTCAATAATGCATGTCAGTGGCATCTATCTGCATGTCGACAAGGGCACTCTCGCCTTGTGATCCCGCCGGCACTGGCTTCTAATGGGTACGCCCCGCCGGGGCACTTTGAGTGGGAGGTTCGATGATCAACTGGGACGACGCGCGGTTTTTTCTGGCACTGGCACGGCAGGGCACCCTGCGCGGCGCCGCCGGCATACTGGGGGTCGATCAGGCCACCGTGGGGCGCCGCATCACGGCGCTGGAGCAGAATCTTGGCTCCAAACTCTTTATCCGCACCCCCAAGCTCTATGATCTCAGCCCCCTCGGCGAGGCCATGCTGGCGGATGCCAGCGCCATGGAGCAAGCCATCAAGGCCATCGAACGCAAGGCGAGCGCCGGCGATCAGAGCCTGTGTGGCGAGGTGCGCATCGCCACCACCGATACCCTGGCCCAGGCCTTCGTGCTACCCGCCCTCACCCTGCTGCGCGAGCGCCATCCCGGCATCAGGCTCAGCCTGCAGACCGCGGTCAGTGTCAGCGACATCGCCTACCGGGAGGCCGATCTCGCCATCCGCGGGCTGCGCCCGGACAACGACGAACTGGTGATCAAGCGCCTCACCACCATAGAGATGGGGCTCTATGCCTCCCGCGACTATCTGGCCCGCCACGGCACACCCAAGAGCGGCCATGGCCTCAGCCAGCACGCCCTGCTGCTGTTTGCCAAGGAGCTGGTCTCCCACCACTGGCACAGCCTGTGCGGGGAGCCGCTGCACGAGCCCAATGTGGTGCTGCAGTGCAACGCCCAGCTGCTGTTGCTGGCGGCGGCTCGCCAGGGGCTCGGCATCGCCCTGCTCTCCACCTTTCTGGCGGACAAAGAGCCGGATCTGGAGCGCGTGCTGCCTACCCTGTGCGAGCCGGTCGACATCTGGCTGGTGCTCCACCCCGACTTGCAAAAAGCCAGCCGGGTGCGCGCCGTTGTGGATGCACTGGAGGAGGTGTTTCACTGCCGCTGACGGGGTGCGCCATCTCTTTGCCAATACAAACTAACTGAATGCTCAGTTATTGAACTGGCCAGCCCCCCATTCGGGGCACTTTCTTCGCAGCGAACCATGCTAGAGTCCCACGCTGTTTTTTCCTTATTAAACGGGACCTTATATGAAGAAGTTCGTTGTTTCATGTGGTTTCATCCTGATGACGAGTTTGTTGGCTGGCTGTGCCAGCGAATCTTCTCGTTCCCTGGATGTCCCCAAAGTTGCCTCCTACCAAAGTCACTATCAGGGCACTCGCAGCCCGATCTCCGTCGGTAAATTTGATAACCGTTCCAGCTACATGCGCGGCATTTTCTCCGATGGCGTGGATCGACTGGGCAGCCAGGCAAAAACCGTCTTGATCACCCACCTGCAGCAAACCGGCCGTTTCAGCGTGCTCGATCGTGACAACATGGATGAGATCAAGGCAGAAGCGGGGATCAAGAAACAGGCTCAAGCCCTCAAAGGGGCTGACTATGTGGTCACCGGTGATGTCACTGAATTTGGTCGCAAGGAAGTCGGGGATCATCAGTTGTTCGGCATCCTGGGTCGCGGCAAATCCCAGATTGCCTATGCCAAGGTCAATCTCAATATTGTCAATGTCACCACCTCCGAAGTCGTCTTCTCTGCCCAGGGAGCTGGTGAATACGAACTGTCCAATCGAGAGATCATCGGTTTCGGCGGTACCGCAAGCTATGACTCAACCCTGAATGGCAAAGTGCTGGACTTGGCCATCCGTGAAGCAGTCAACAATCTGGTGAACGGTATTGAGACCGGCGCCTGGCATCCGGCGCAGTAGGAATAATAAAAATGAAACAGTTCAAGCTATTCACCTTGCTGGCAGCGGCCATGCTGTTGACTGCGTGTGCTCAGGCACCACGCTCTCTCTACAACTGGGATCAGTACCAACAGGTTGTCTATCAAAACATGGAAGGCAACGAAACCAGCGTAGAGGAGCAAATCTCTACCCTTGAAAAGAACCAGCAAGAGGCAAGTGCCAAAGGACAGGCCGTTCCCCCCGGTTTCCATGCCCATTTAGGCATGCTGTATGCGCAACTGGGCAAAGATACAGAAACACGGCAGCATTTTGAGACAGAAAAACGTCTGTTCCCTGAATCGGCTCCCTTCATGAACTTCCTGATGTCCAACAAAAAAGGGGCTACCCAATGAAGATGCCCGCCCTCTTCTCACTGATGTTCGCCACTCTTCTGTTGGCTGGTTGTGCACAGCGCCCTTCTTACGATTACACGGCGTTCAAAGAGAGCAAACCGACCTCCATTCTGGTATTGCCCCCGTTGAACCACTCACCAGATGTCAAAGCCGGGGCAAGCCTGCAATCTCAAATTACGCTCCCGCTGGCTGAGTCTGGTTACTATGTGCTGCCTGTCGCCGTCACCAATGAGACTTTCCGTCAAAACGGCGTGACGGAAGCGGCTGACATTCATGCGTTGCCAATCAAGAAGCTGCACGAGATTTATGGTGCCGATACAGCCCTGTATCTGGACATCCAGAACTACGGCACCAGCTATCTGGTTGTGTCCAGTGAAACCGTAGTCACAGCCAGTGCGCGTCTGGTCGATCTTCGAACCGGCAAACTGTTGTGGGAAGGTAAAGCCAGTGCCAGCAGCGCAGAACAGCAGAGCAATTCTGGTGGTGGCTTGATCGGTATGCTGGTCGTTGCTGTCGTCAACCAAATTGCCAACACCATTACCGACAAGGGATATGAAATTGCAGGGATCACCAGCTTCCGGCTGCTGAGCGCCGATATGCCCAATGGCATCCTCTACGGCCCCCATTCTCCCAAGTATCAAAAATAACATTGTTTGGCATTCAGAGATGAAAGAGGGCTTAGGCCCTCTTTTTTGTTGCCGCCGTCGTTGATGGCGGTCACTGATTGCTGATGAACTCTACCCTTCATAACCCCAGTCCCCTCGCCCGCCTTCTGCCCATGCCCCCGCTTCTGTTACCATGCCGGCCACTACGATTGTTTCTGTCGTGGCCCTGGCCGCGATAACCCCACACTGGTGCCCCTATGTCCATTGCCTCCTTTGCCGAACTGGCCCTCTCCCCCCGTCTGCAGCAGACGCTGACCGAACTCGGCTATGCCGCACCCACCCCGATCCAGGCCAGCGCCATCCCCGTCATTCTGGCGGGGCGCGATCTGATGGCGGGGGCCCAGACAGGCACAGGCAAGACAGCCGCCTTCGTGCTGCCGCTGCTGGAGCAGTTGATGCAAACACCGACAGGTGATGCACACCGCCCGATCCGCGCCCTGGTGCTGGTGCCGACCCGCGAGCTGGCGGTGCAGGTACACGAGAGCGTCGCGCGCTACGCTAAGGGCACCAACCTCACCAGCGCCCTGGTCTATGGCGGGGTCAGCATAGCCGCGCAGGTGGAGGCGCTGAAAGCCGGGGTGGATCTGCTGATCGCCACCCCGGGTCGGCTGCTCGACCATCTGCGCCAAGGGGCCTTGAGCCTTGAGCACCTCAGCCATCTGGTGTTTGACGAGGCGGATCGCATGCTCGACATGGGCTTTATGGACGAGATCAAGGCGCTGCTCAAACAGATACCGGCGGATCGCCAGACCCTGCTCTTCTCCGCCACCTGCGACGACAACCTGTTTGCCTTGAGCCGTGTGCTGCTGCGCGACCCCGAACTGATCGAAGTGGCACCGCGCAACACCACGGCGGCCGAGGTGGAGCAGCGGGTCTATGCGGTGGATGGCGAGCGCAAGCTGGCGTTGCTGGAGCACCTGATCAAGGTGAAGGGCTGGGCGCCTGTGCTTATCTTCAGCCGCACGCGTCAGGGCGCCGACAAGCTGGCCCAGCAGTTGGGCAAGGCGGGCATCAATGCGCTGGCCTTCCACGGCGATCTGTCGCAAGGGGCGCGGGAGAAGGTGCTGCTGGAGTTTCGCGCCGGCACCCTGCAGGCGCTGGTCGCCACCGACGTGGCCGCCCGCGGCCTCGATATCAGCGATCTCAACTACGTGATCAACCTCGAGTTCCCCTTTGTCGCAGAGGATTATGTCCACCGCATCGGTCGCACCGGCCGCGCTGGCAACAAGGGGCTGGCCATCACCTTGTTCAGCCCGGAAGATGCGCCCCTGCTGGAAAAGGTGGAAACCGTGCTCGACACCCGATTGCCCCAACAGTGGTTCCCGGGCTTTGAGCCCGACCTCACCCGCTTTGAGCCCGAGCCACGCCGCAACGGCAAGGCGGCCCAGAAGCAGCGAGCCAGAAAGCAGGCCCTCGGCGGCAACAAGAGTGGCAAGGGCAAGCGTTAAGCCGCTCAACGCCGCCCACAAAAAACGCCCGCATGGGCGTTTTTTGTTATCCGACAATGGCCAGCGCCACCCTTGGCGACTGAACACCTAGCGGGTCGCCAGCACCAGTGGCAGGGATTTCAGGATCCGCCGCTCCGCCAGGGTCGAGAGGATAAACATCACCATATAGCCAAGCCCCAGCGCCACGATAATGGCTACCACATTGGTAGTGAACTCGGCCACCAGATAGTAGGCCGCCACCAGCGCCACTATGCCGACTAGGCGGATCAGCAGACTCTGGGTAAAGTGGCCGTGGGCCTTGATATAGGCAAGCTGATAGCCGTTGAGCATCATGAAGATGAAGAAGATGGAGAAGTGGAACAGCACGGGCACGGCCCCCACATAGTCGACGGGGAACAGCAGCAACACCAGCGGCTTGCCCGCCAGCAGCATCAGCACAAAGAACACCAGACTGACGATGGCCGAGAGGCGGAAGATCCAGCGGCGGATCATCCTGATCTGGCGGTGATCGCCGTGGCGCAGATTGACCGCCAGCTCAGGCAGCACGAAGCGGTAGATGGGGAAGACAAACAGCAGCGTCATATAGGTGAAGATGGGGCGCACCACCACCTGGAAATCCCCCAGCTCGTCGATGCTGAAGTGGCGTATGGTGAGCAGCACGGTAATGTAGATCATCAGGATGCTGGCCCCTGCCTCCAGCGAGGCGGTAAAGCTCTTCTTCACATAGCTGCGCATCTCGGGGCCGAGCTCGACTTTGGCCAGCGGCCGGGTGGCGATGGCCCTGCGCCGATAGAGATACATATAACCGGCGATGACCAGCGAAGAGCAGGTCAGCCCGTAGAAGAGCGACGAGAGCGCATCCATCCCCAGCCCGAAGTAGCAGGCCATAAACAGCAGGGCATTGGCGAGCGGCTCCAGCCAGGTGACCCTGTTGGAGATATCGTACATGCGGTACATGGCCACCAGATTGGTGAAATATACCTTGAGCCCCAACCCGAAGATGACCCCCACCAGTTGCAGATACTCCACCCGGATATGGAGCCCGTGCTTGATATAGGGGATCACCAGCCCCCAGGTGAGCAGCACCATGCCTATGAGGAAGTAGCGGAAGATATTGATGATGTCTCTGTCGTTTTTGGTCTGGGAGTAGCTCACCACCATGGAGGAGCGAAAGCCGGTCATCAGGATCAAGGAGAGGGAGATCAAATCCACCACGCTGTTGAACAGCGCCAGATCCCCCTTGGCCACCCACTGCGCCAGCCACACCTTGAAGGCGAAGCCGATAACTATGCTGGCAAGCGAGGCCCACATGCCGGTGATAAAGGCCTGCTTCAGCCGCTCGAGGGATTTATATTGCATATCAATTGCTTGTTAATGGCTGGCCAGAGAGGAATCCATCTTATGAAAGCGCACCCGGCTTGAACAGCCTTAATGCCGGGGGCCGGCTGCCGATCGGCAAGACTCGGAGATCCGCCACAGGAAATCCGGTGCGCTGAAAACAGGAAAACGCCCGTTCGGGCGTTTTCTCTGGTCAGCACCTTTCACGGGGGCGGCACCTCTTGTTACCCCTGCGGCCTGGTTCTCTATGCCTGCGGAGCGGCCTTGATCAGCGCCTCGTAGTGATCGATAAGCTCTGGGCCGTGCAGCGGCGAGTCATGGCCGCCTACCACAACCTTGATCGGCAGCTTCATCGCCTTGAGTCGCGCCAGCGTCTGCGGATAGGCCTTCACATCGGCAAAGCTCAGGTTGCCCAGCTTCTCCTTGAGGATGCAGTTGCCATAGAGCACCTGCTCGTCGGGGAAGTAGACAAAGATGCCGTCCGGGGTGTGGGCCGGGCCCGCGTAGAAGGCGCGCACCTTGCCCTCTTGCAGGGTGAAGTAGCCATCGTGCACCACGTTTGGCAGCACCAGCGGCAAGTCCGGGTACTCAGGCAGCCCCTTGCGGGTAAAGGCAACAATCTCGGTCCAGTCGCTCTTCATCAGATCCCGGGTCTGGCGGGTCGATACCACCCTGGCGCCGATGGACTTCCAGTAGGCGTTACCACCCGCCCTGTCGGTATGGTAGTTGGTGTTGATCACCTCCAGCACAGGCTTGCTGCTGACCCGCTTGATCAGTTTGTGCAGCTCGCGGGCGGTATCCGGCGTCCAGGTCGCCCCCACTACCGTCACCCCTTTGGCCCCGAAATAGACCATGGAGTTTTCCTGTACATAGTAGTTGTCTTCAACCACATACACGGGGCCACTCACCTGAGTGAGGGAGATCGCGGCCGCATGCACGCTACCGCCCCAGAAACTCGCCACCAGCACCAGGGCACCGGCCAGCCCGCACTTTATCCAACCTTTCATCATCTTGCTCCCTAGATCCAACCGCCCCCTCGCCACCCCTGTGACAAGCCGGGCCCTTTGCGCAGTGGGCAGAAGATACGGGGGATTTGTGAAGGGAAAATGGGCTTGTGTGAAGAGAAGGTGAAGTCGGGGGACGTCAGGAAAAATCAGGAGATATCGGCAGCGAACCACGGCAAAGATGGCGGTTGACGGTGCGGGAAGTTGAGGGAGGAAAATGGTCAAAACATGCAATCAGCGCCTTGCTGTAGGGACGATTAGCGCAGCGTAATCGTCCGTTTAGCGCCACGCACCAAGTTATGGCAAGACCGGCAGGAAACTCCGGATATCAGCGGCTTCTCGGCCACAATCTATTCGCGAACGTCCGAATACGCTTAGCTATTCGAGCGTATAGCCCAGAGTGGCTTGTTTATCTTAGTGATTTTTATCAAAAAATAATGTATAAACATTAGGCCATATCTATCTATAGAAATGAGATGATAAAATGATTAAACGCCTAATAATTAAAAACTTAGGACCAATTAAAGAAGCAGATATTTTATTCGGCAACTTAACTATAATATGCGGTAAAAATAGCGTAGGTAAAACCTACTTAAGTTACACTCACTATTTATTGACAAGTATTTTCTTTGATTCATTTCGTTCATCTATTAAATATCCAGAATTAGAAGCGTGGATAAAAAACAACTATACTGACGATTTCTCTAAATTCACATTCACGCTAAACATTGATGACATAAAGATCAACACCAACAAAATAATAAATGAATTGAAGTCTACTGAGACTGCTGTTTTTCTTGCAAATAGCTTAGAGCTAAACTCTACTCCTTTACCTGAAATAGATGTTGAAATAGATAATGATTTTTTAGATAGAGTATCTAAAGGCAAGGGGGGGATAAACGCATTCATTAGTGAAATTAATGTTTCCATCGAAAAACCAGCTGATGAAAACTTATTTAGAATTGATATAACTCGCGATGAAAGTGCACCATCAACAAGCAATAAGAAAATAATAGATGACATATCAAATGTACTGAGTTATTTCATTTGCAGGAGGCTGTTATCACACGCTCAATTTGCAATAACGTCTGAACGCACAGGAATATCATTATTTTACAATGATCTTGATAGTTCTTTACGAAAAAGCATAATCGATTTTGGTTATAAAAATAAAGACCAATCAGCCCCTAAAAACATATATATTAAACCGATCGAAGATAACATCGCAACTATTCGTTCCTTATCTCATGAACGGAATTTCTTTAGAATATCAAATGGTAATAAAAAGAACCTTGACACTGTCAAAATAATGCGTGATTTAATTGGTGGAAAATATAAGAGCGAAGAAAAAACCATCAAATTCATACCAGAAAACCGTGACAATGTTGTCGTTTCATTAAAGTCATCTTCTGGCGCAGCAAAATCAATGCTGCTATTAGACCATTTTGTCACTAAACTACAGACAATGAATGGCCTTCTGATTATTGATGAACCAGAAATGAACCTGCATTTAGATAATCAGAAAAAAATGGCGCACTTATTAGCGGCATTATCAAATAATGGTGTAAGAGTTGTCGTGACAACTCATAGCGATCATTTTGTTAGAGAAATCAATAACTTGGTTATGCTTTCAAGCCCCAAAATAGATCGTAAATCAAAATCTGAATTGTTAAAAAAAGCGAATATTAAGGATGTTTCCATCTTGCGTCCAGAAAGTGTTTCGACTGTAGTCATAGAGTCTGGACCAAGAAAAACAAAAGCCATGACAATATCCGAGCTTGGTATCGATCTTACTTTGTTTAATGATGAAATTATAAAAAGCATTGATATTGCAAATGAAATCAGCATGGCTATTTATGAAGGTTCATAATACTCATGATAGAAACAATTAGAAACGTAATCAATCCTAATGTAAAAGTAAGGCATCAGGATAAACAAATACTTTTTATTGAAGCTAGCGATGATGCAAAATTAAAAAAGATTATTTTCAATCTTACTAATTTCCATACAATTGGTGGTGGTGAGTTAAAAAATGCTATCGTTGTTTCTAGTGATCATACATCAGAACTATTAAAACAGTTTTCACATTTTATAAACCCCGACTGTGCAGATATCACAAGGAAGTGTGACTACATCATATTTCATGCAAATGAGAATAGATTGAACGTCATACTTTGCGAATTAAAATCAAGTGCTCTAGGTACTACTGGACGTTGCCCTGCACAATTCGAGTTCAGTAGAAAATTTGCATCATATATTATCGAAATAGCAAAAACACATGGCCTTTTTCATCTTGAAAATTTTCGTCCTGATGAAATAACAACAACATTCTATAAAATCGTTTTCCTACCAGGTCCAGCTATCGCTCAATACCCCGTAGGGGTCGACAACATTGTAAAAAAAACAATGAAAACTGCAGATGATGGCGTTATTTCAATACCACTTACAGTAACATCTGCAGGTTCATGCAGTATACCTTGGCGTCATTTCCTTGAAGCATTATTGTAAATAAAAATATATATGCCCCTCCCAAAAGGGGCATATAGCATGATAGCGATACTACGTATATACGTATAATTTCTACTATGCTTACTTTTTTAGGATAAGAGCTCATAACATTCTCAACTAACTATACAAATTTGTATCTACACAAGCGTTTCCGAAAATAAACAACCACCTCATTTATAGGTTTTTATATTTTTATCATCATATTAGGTTAATCTGACATATCTCACTCCAGCCGGTGATCACGGCTACGTCTGCGGCAGCACCATACGCTTGCTGCGATGGACTCAAATCCGAAGCAACACCACTGGCTGTTGCCCTCTCACACACGCCAGCGCAGACCAACCCCAAACTAAAATAGTGCAACCATGGCTAATAAACGCCGTTTTCACTGACAGGTATGATGCAGGCCAGATGTATCGCTTGTAGTGAGATAAGGAACAAACGTCATGGCTATTCATGGAGCTACCCCGGTTATGTTAAAGGCTATCGACAGCCTGCAGCTCGCCAACGTCAATCCCGGCAGCAATCAGAAGCTTGCCCTTCATCTGGGTGAAGGCAAGGAGTACACCATTCATATCGGCAAGAGTGGGGATATCTCCGTACAGCGGGACCTAGCCCATTTAAGCACGCTGGGCCGCATCAAAAATGCGGTGCTCGACTTCTTTAGCAGAGCCGCCACCAAGGGGGAGAGTGCGCTCACCACCCGGGCCACTCAAATTCAGTCCGAGGTGCAGCGGCAGCTGACCGAACTTGGCCAGATCAAGAAGATTGTGCAGCAAGCCTTTAACCAGCCCATCAGCGAGTTCAAAAACGATGCCCAATATCTGAAGCCGGGCAGCGATCCCAAAACGGCGACCCTAGCGGATGTTACCGACGCCAACAAGAATCGACTGGGTCTTGAGGCCATGAGTGATTCCTCCCAGGCGTTTGCCATGGAGCACTTCTCCAGTTTTATCAACGGGAGAGACACCATCTTCGGCCTGCTGAGTTCCCGAGCCATCGAGCAGACCAATACTCTGTTCGCCTCGCTGAGCGACGATCCCATGGCATTGCAAGAGGCATTAAAGGTACAGAGCCAGGAGTCGGAGGTGTTCAACACCAAGGTCAATGCCGAGTTCAATCGCAGCTTTGGCCAGCTATTTGAGCAAAAAACTACCGCCGAGCTGGAAGCCCTGACCGAGGTAAACACCCGCGCCAACGAGACCTCACCGCTAATCGAAGAAAACACTGGCTCATCGGATGGGGAGAACCTCTCCGCTAAGATGAAGAAAAATGTGCGCTTTAACGACAACCCGGTAAGCGATGTCCGGATATTCGAGCTGGAAGAGGGCCGAGCACTCAATATCAAGGTGTAACCCTTGCCGTGAATATGGATGACGGCCCTGCCCGCTCGGTGGCGGGGCCGTCTCTTTGTGATCTTGCCCTGCCCCTTCGAAGACGACCGGGCAACCGGAGTGGAGTGTTGTGTTGGATATCTATCAAAAAATCGTGGCCGAGCTGTCGGTCGAGCCGCTCGCCTTCGATGAAAACGGCGTCTGCACGTTCGAAATCCAGCGAACAGAAGAGGAGGCGACCGCCCCCTTTGTTGTCAATATCGTGGCTCAACCCGACGAGATGGCGCTGGTACTCTCGGTGACCACGGCGAGCGATCTTCCCGAGCATCTGCCCCGCGAGTTGTTCCTGCGTTTTGGCGAGCATGCCCTCGCCCCCTTGCGCCATGACTACGGGGTCGGCATCTATCCCGGCACCGAGCGGGTATCGTTTTTCTCCCAGATCGCACTGGGGAGCTATCGTCCGCATCAGATCAGGGAGAGCCTCGCCGATCTGCTGGAGAAGGCCCATGAGTGGGAGGCCAGCTTGTCCCAAGAGGGGCAGACCCCGCATGTGACAAAGAGCGAGATGGGCGCGGGCCAGAACATCCGGGTGTGATGGCCAAAGCCAGAAAATGGACGAAAAAAAGAGGGAGGCATGATGCCTCCCTCTCTCTTTGTCCCTGATACCTCGCGGGCAGGGCACTACAGCAATCAGGCCAGCGGCGGCGTGCGCGGCGGCACCTTGCGCTTGCTGCCAGTGGACTCGAAGGCGGAGGCAAAGCGCAGCAGCTTGTTGTCGTCATAGGCACGACCGGCGAAGGTCAGGCCCACCGGCATGCCGATATCGGCCATGACGCCCATGGGGACAGTGACGGTCGGCACGCCGAGATGGCGGATGGCGAGGTTGCCGTTGGCGACCCAGATGCCGTTGCTCCAGGCGATATCGGCGGAGGCCGGATTCACGTCCGCGTCAGCCGGGCCGACGTCGGCAACGGTCGGGAACAGCACGGCATCGAGCTTGAGCTCGTCCATCCAGTCCTCGAGATCCAGCTTGCGGGTCTGCTCCAGGCCGCGCAGGCCGTCCGGCACTGTGGGGATCTCGTCCCAGGATTTCAGGCCGCGCTTGGCCATATTGACGTACTCGTCCATGCCCGCCGCCAGATCCCCCTCGCGGTTCGGCAGGGTGCCCGGATCGTGGGGGAAGATCTGGGGCCCGTCGACGTCCTCAAGCTTATTGAGCTTGGGATCGCCGTTGGCACGCAGGAAGTCATCGAACGCCCAGCCGGAGAGCTCCCACAGCTCGTCGTTGAGGAACTCTGGTGACACGATGCCGCGGTTGAACACGGTCGGCGCGCCGGGTCTGTCCCCTTCGCAGTTGGAGACCAGCGGGAAGTCCACTTCGACAACGATCGCGCCAGCGGCTTCCAGGGCCTGACGGGCCTGTTCCCAGAGGGCAATCACCGACGGGCGGGTATGGATGCGCTGGCCGGTCGGGCCGCCGATGCCGGGGTGCTCGCTGGTGCCGGCCAGTTCATCCTTGTTGATAAACATGCGCGGCACGCCGAGGCGCTTGCCCTTGAGGGCAGAGGCACCGGCAGCCAGCTCCAGATAGGAAGCCGGACGCACCTCGGAGGCCTTGGGGATCTTGACCCAGGGCTGCAGGCGCCAGAGATCGCCACGGGTTTCGCTATCGTCAGCCACCACCACATCCAGCACTTCCAACAGATCGCTCATGGTGCGGGCGTAGGGCACCACAACATCCATCGTCGGGGTCAGCGGCCAGTTGCCGCGCACCGAGATGACGCCACGGGACGGGGTATAGGCACAGAGGCCGTTGTTGGAGGCCGGGCCACGGCCGCTCGACCAGGTCTCTTCCGCCAGACCGAAGGCGGCGAAGCTGGCGGCGGTGGCGGTGCCGGCACCGTTGGAGGAGCCGGAGGCAAAGGGCGCGGTGAGATACTCAGCGTTATAGGGGCTCTCGGCACGGCCATAGACGCCGCGCTGCATGCCGCCATTGGCCATGGGGGGCATATTGGTTTTGCCGAGGCAGATGGCACCGGCGGCGCGCAGGCGCTCGACGGTAAAGGCATCGCGCTGGGCCACCAGATCCTTGAAGGCCGGGCTGCCGGAGGCGGCGGTCAGCCCCTTGACCAGGTAGCTGTCCTTGGCGGTGTAGGGGATGCCGTCGAGCGGGCCCAGGGTTTCACCACGGGCACGGCGGGCATCGGAGGCTTGCGCCTCTTTCAGGGCATCGGGGTTGGGCACCACCACGGCGTTGAGGCGGGTTTGTGTCTCGGGGCCGTTGTAGGCTTTGATACGGGCCAGATAGGCCTTGACCAGTTCGACCGCAGTGGTGCGGCCTGATTCGAGCGCACTGCGCAGCTCGGCAATGGAAACCTCTGTCACTTCGATCATGGGGATCTCCTGTAAAAGGGTGACTGTTTGTGATGATGATCGCCGCATCAGCGCCTGCGACCATCACATCATCAAGAGATAAAACCCCACCAGCGTGGGGTTTTGAATACCAACCTCGGCTGGCTTGGAACCGGTTCTTACTTGCCGGAGGGGATCTGCTGGGTAATGCAGTGGATATTGCCACCGCCCAGCAGGATCTCGCGGGCCGGTACGCCAACGACTGTGTGCTCCGGGAAGATCTCTTCCAGAATGCGCTGGGCTTCGCCATCGGTGGCGGCATCCAGCAGCGGATAGACGATGCGATCGTTGGTGATAAGGAAGTTCACATAGGAGCCGGCCAGACGACCTTCTGCCTCGCGCGGCACACCGGTACCGCTCTCGACACCGGCAGACTCTTCCTCGGTGCAGAACAGCGGGCCCGGCTGGGGCAGCTTCCACACTTTCAGCTTGCGACCCTTGGCGTCCACCGCCGCTTCCAGCACCTTGAGGGCGGCCAGGGAGCGGGTGTACTGGGGATCGTTTTGATCGTCGGTCCAGTGCAGGGCCACTTCACCCGGACGCACGAAGCAGCAGATGTTGTCGATGTGGCCGTCGGTCTCGTCCATGTAGACACCCTCGCCCAGCCAGATAAAGCTCTGCACGCCCAGATAGTCACGCAGATAAGCTTCGATCTGCTCCTTGCTCAGGTGCGGGTTGCGGTTTTCGTTGAGCAGGCACTCGGCTGTGGTCATGCAGGTGCCTTCGCCATCAACGTGGATGGAGCCCCCTTCCAGAATGAGCGGCGCAGCGTAACGATCCATGCCGTGCTGGGCCAGCATCTGGGCCGCCACTTTTTCATCCTGATCCCAGGGGTAGTAGAGACCGCCCTTGTGGCCGCCCCAGGCGTTGAAGCCCCAGTCCACCCCACGGCACTCGCCGGCTGCGTTGGTGACCACGGTCGGACCTGTGTCGCGAGCCCAGCAGTCATCGCTGGCCATTTCTACCAGGGTAACGTGGGCGGGCATGATGGCGCGGGCCTGCTCCATAAACTCGGCTGGCACCCCCATAAAGACAGGAGTGGCCTGGCCTATGGCATCGGCCACCTTGGCAAAAGTCTGTTGAGCGAAACGACCGGCCTCACGCCAGTTGTCCGGACGGAACGGCCAGATCATCCAGACGGCCTGCTGATGCGCCCACTCGGCGGGCATGGTGAAGCCGTCGGCGACTGGGGTGGAGTTGATCGTCTTGATGCTCATCGCAATATCCTTGCGGGCCTGTGATGGCGATGCACGCCTCACGGGGCCGGTAATGGGGGAAACGGGCGGGCCCCCGCCCCGACAGCGTGCCGGACGGGCGCCCCCTGAAAAAAATAAGCGTGGCCCGCAGTGTAAGAAGTTGCGCACCCATCCATCAAATGAATAGGATGGATTGTCCCATAAGCATGGCAAATGATCCCACCATGAAACTGCACCAGCTCGACCTCAATCTGCTGCTCGCCTTTGACGCCCTGATGACGCAGGGCAGCGTCACCCGCGCCGCCGAGACGCTCTTTATCAGCCAGCCCGCCATGAGCCACGCCCTCGGTCGGTTGCGCACCTTCTTTGGCGATCCGCTGCTGGTGCGCACCCCGCAGGGGATGCTGCCCACCCCGCGCGCCCAGCGGCTGCATCTTGGCGTACAGCAGGCGCTGCGGCTGCTGGAGCAACAGCTCTCCGACGAGGAGGTATTCGAGCCGAGCCAGTCGAAGCGCCGCTTCGTGCTCTGCACCACGGATTACGTGGAGTGCGTGCTGATCCCGCCGCTCATTCAGCGACTCAGACGGCTGGCGCCCGGGGTCACCATAGAGATCCGCATATTGCGCGACACCCTGCCGGAGGCGGAGCTGGCAAGCGGCGAGATCGATCTGGTGCTGGGCTTTGACGAGTACATGCAGGTGCCTGGGTATCTGGGCAAGGAGACCTGGCTCACCGAGCCGCTGGCCGGGCTGGTGCGCGCCGATCTGCCGATTGCCAAATCGGCGACCGCCGGGGCCGAGAGCGATCCCTCCCAATGGCAGGAGCGCATCACGCTTGAGCAGCTTATCGCCATGCCCCACGTGTTCCACTCGCCGCTCGGCACCTCGGAGGCGAGCCTGGATCGCTATCTGAAGACGCTGGGCCACAGCCGCACCATCTCGGTCAACAGCCAGAGCTATATGTCCGCCGCCGCCATCGTCAGCCAGAGCGACCACCTGCTGGTGCTGCCCAGCATGGTGGCCGAGCTGCTCGCCAGCCACTGGCCGCTCAAGAGCCTGCCGCTGCCTGCGGACGTGCCCGACTATCACCTCAACTGCGTCTGGCACCCGGTGCATGCGCAGCAACCGGCACTGGTATGGCTCAAGGATCTGATGAAGGAGCTGGTTGGCCCGAGGTAAGCCCGCTACGTCTGGCATCTCACGTACCATGCGCAACAACCGGCCTTGGTGTGGTTAAAAGGGCTGATGAAGGAACTGGTTGGCCTGAAGTAATCCCGCTGCGTCTGGCATCTCACGTACCATGCGTAACAACCCGCACTGGTATGGTTAAAAGAGCTGATGAAGGAGCTGGTTAGCCCGAGGTAAGCCCGCTGCGATCAGCATCCCCAGAAACAACAGTGGCTCCCGCGGGAGCCACTGTTGTTTCTCTGCCTGTCATCATGCCCGCAGGGCCGTCATCAGCTGGGTGACGACGCCATCGAGCAGGGCATGGTCGGGGCGGCACTGGGCGAAGGTGACCAGACCCTGGATATTGATGAGCAGGAAGGCGGTCAGGGTCGGGATGTCGCGGTCGGCCATCAGCTCGCCGCGCTGCTGGGCGAGACTCAGGATCTGCGCCAGATCGGCGTCCAGCTCGGCATAGATGGCCTTGAGCCGCAGATGCAGCTCTTCGTCCTGCTCCGCCAGCTCCATCAGGGTGCGCGTCACCAGACAGGTGCCGCACAGGGCATCGTTCACTATCTGGCTGAGGTAGGCCTGCACCCCCGCCAACGGGCTCTGGCCGGCAAAGAAGCCACGGCGCAACGCGCTTTTCTCCTGCACATAGTGATCGACCGCCGCCAGCAGCAGGCCGCGTTTGTTGCCAAACGCCGCGTAGAGGCTGCCCGGATGCAACCCGGTCGCCGCCACCAGCTCCTGCATGGTGGTCTTGGCGTAACCCTTGGCCCGAAATGCCTCCATGGCATTTCGCAAGACGTCGTCCCGGTTGAACTCGGCGCTGCGCATGGTTTCTCCGTTGAAAAAGCGATCACCGGCGCAGAGCCGATGAGGGGGAACAAAAAGGGCGGCAAGTTTACCCCAGCAGGCAGGCAAGACCAACCCATGTTGAATGCTCGTTCAAAAAAGACTTGCACACAAAACAAAAAACGTCTTGAATGCACGTTCAAGAATCACTCCCTCAGGACAGACGATCATGAATACCCTGTTTCAGCCCTATCGCCTCAACGACACCCTCACCCTCGCGAATCGTTTCATGATGGCACCGCTTACCCGTTGCATGGCCGGCCCGGGCCTGGTGCCCACCGAGCAGATGGCCGCCTATTACGCCCGTCGTGCCGACATCGGCCTCATCATCTCCGAAGCCACCATCATTCGTCCGGACGGCCAGGGCTATCCCAACACCCCGGGGATCTACAGCCCGGAGCAGATCGCAGGCTGGAAAAACGTCACCAGCGCCGTACACGCCAATGGCGGCAAGATCTTCGCCCAGCTGTGGCACGTGGGTCGCCTCTCCCACCCCTTCTTCCACCATGGCGAGGTGCTGGCACCGTCTGCCGTCGCCCATGAAGGCACGGTACCGCGCATGCGCGAGCTGGTCTATCAGGTGCCGCGCGCCCTGACCGAGAGCGAAATCGCCCAGCTGGCCGAGGATTACGCCCAGGCCGCCGCCAACGCCATCGAGGCAGGCTTCGACGGGGTGGAGATCCACGGCGCCAACGGCTACCTCATCGATCAGTTCCTGCACCATTCGAGCAACCTGCGCAGCGATCAGTACGGTGGCAGCCCGCAGAACATGAGCCGCTTCGCACTGGAAGTGGTGGATGCGGTCAACGCCCGCATCGGATCCGAGCGGGTTGGCCTGCGCCTCTCCCCCGGTGCCTATGTGCACCTTGAGGGTGACCAGCGGGATCGCGCCGTGTTCGACCATCTGCTGAGCGAACTGAACCGACGCGCCCTGGCCTATGTGCATCTGGGCATCTTCGATGACAGCCTCACCTTCGACTATCTGGATGGCCGCGCCTCCGACTACCTGCGCGCCCATTACGACGGTCATCTGGTGGGGGTGGGCAACTACAGCGCCGACACGGCCCTGGATGCCATCAAGGCCAACCGCTTCGACCTCGTCGCCATCGGCCGCCCGCTGATCGCCAACCCGGACTACATCGCCAGGGTGCAGAAGGGCGAGACGCTGGTTCCCTATGCCGACGCCATGCTGGCAGAGCTGGTGTAAGCGCGCCGGTTCATGACCGACCAAGGATGGGATCCGCGCCTCCGGGCGCGGGTTTCCAATGTTTGGGCCCCTTACGGGCCCTTTTTTATGTCCGTCCTCTCCTTGCCCGCCTCATGCTCCACCATTCAAGCCCCATAAAAAGGTTGCTAGTGACAACTTGTTGACTATATTGGTTGTTGACGACAACCAAATAGGAAGCCCTGATATGGATCCCCGTCCCCTGCGCGCCCTGTCGCGCGATCTGGTTCGCGAACTCGGCATGCTCTCCCAGCAGTGCGGCGAACTCGCGCTCACCCCGCTAGAAGCCCATCTGCTGATCGAGCTGGAGAACGGCCCCGCCACCAACCAGCAGCTGGCAGAGCGGCTGCGCATCGACAAATCCAACGCCAGCCGTCCGCTGGCGCGGCTCGCCGAACGCGAACTCATCAGCTGGCACCCCCATCCGTCCGATGGCCGCAGCAAGGAGGCGCGCCTCACCATCGCCGGCCAGGCCCAGTTGCTGGATCTGCATCAGGAGATGGACAACGCCATGGAAGAGACCCTGGCCCAGCTCACACTGAGCGAGCGCGAGCAACTGTGGGCCGGCCTGCGTCTCTACCGCAGCGCCCTCTCCCGCGCCCGCCGTCAGCAGGGCTACCGCATCCGTCCCATCACAGCCGCCGACAACCCCCATATCGCTGCCGTGGTGCGCGCCGTCTCCGCCGAATACGGCCTCACCGCCGACAAGGGCTATGGCGTGGCCGACCCCAACCTGGATCGGCTGCACGAGACCTACCAAGGGGAGAAGAGCCGCTACTGGGTGATCGAGGGGCCCGATGGCACCATCCTCGGCGGCGGCGGCATAGCGCCGCTGGCAGGGGAAGAGGATCGGGTCTGCGAGCTGCAGAAGATGTACTTCATGCCCTCCCTGCGCGGGCTGGGACTGGGGCGGCGACTCGTGTTGCAGGCGCTGGACGAGGCGAGAATCCTGGGTTACCAGCGCTGCTATCTGGAAACCACCGAGGTGTTGCGCGAGGCGACCACGCTCTACGCGTCGCTGGGTTTCGAGCACCTGCCGGGGCCGCTCGGCTGCACCGGCCACGATGCCTGCGAGATCTGCATGGTGCTGGCGCTTGGCACCAGCGATGGCCAGACGCTCGCCTGAGGCATGGGGTCAAGGATGAGAAAAGGGCGGCACTGGTGCCGCCCTTTGCTTCTGCTTAAAGCTGAGCGGCGGGCGGCACGAAGCGCAGCGCCACCCCGAGCCGGTTCCAGCTGTTGATGGTGGCAACCGTCACCGACAGCTGCACTATCTCGGCTTCGCTGAAGTGCTCGCGCAGCTCCCCATAAAGCGCATCGGGCACCCCGGCCTCGGGCAAACGGGTCAGGCACTCGGTCCAGGCCAGGGCCGCCCGCTCAGATGCAGTGAAGACGGTGGCATCGCGCCAGGCAGCCAGCTGATCCAGCCTGGCCTGCCCCACCCCGCTGCGACGGGCGATGTTGAGATGATATTGCAGGCAGAAGCTGCAGCCGTTGAGCTGGGAGGCGCGCAGCTTCACCAGCTCGCTCAGCTCCTTGTCGAGGCCGGCGTCGTCCACCGCCTTGCCGGCGGCGATCAGGGCATCGTGGGCTGCCGGCAGCAGCTGGCGAAAGTGGGGGTAATCGATGCGGGTGCTCATTCTGGTGTTCTCCTTCGTCATGGCTTAATATCAGGACACGAACAACATATCAGCCCCCTGACATGATAGACAAGCCCCCTGTTGAGACTGGATTGAAACCAGAGACTCCCGCCCCCGGCGAAGGCAAGCGTGGCGAGGCGGGCCACCTCGGCTATCTGCTGCGCCAGGCCGCTGCCGCCCAGCGCCTGCGCATGGAACGGGCACTGGCGGACTTGCCCGTCACGGCCCCCCAGTTTGCCCTGCTGACCATGCTGGATGCCTACCCCGGCAGCTCCAACGCCGAGCTCGCCCGGCTGACCCTGCTCACCCCTCAGACGATAAGCCCCATGGTGACCAGCCTGGAGCGCAGCGGCCTGCTGGCCCGCACCCCTCACGCGGTCCATGGCCGCATCCAGCAGCTCAGCCTCAGTCCCGCCGGGGCTGAACTGCTGGCGCAGGCCAAGGCCAGGGTCGCCCTGCTGGAGCAGGCGCTGGCGGCCCCCCTCGATGAAACCGAGCTGCGGCTGGTCAAACGCTGGCTGGCGAGCCTCGCCAGCGGCATGGAGGACGAGACCTGACGCCATCCAGGCCGGTCTCCAGCTGGCCCATCCACCCATCCGATCCTTGATCGCCATGCAAAAAAAGACCCCGCCTGGGCGGGGTCTTTTTTTATCTTGTCTGCCTATCTGGCAAGCGCTTATCAGTGCTCGCGAGTCTGACGGAAGTGAACGTCCGGGTGACGCTCCTGAGACAGACGCAGGTTGACCATGGTCGGGGCTATGTAGGTGAGGTTGTCACCGCCATCCAGCGCCAGGTTCAGTTCGTTCTTGCGCTTGAACTCCTCGAACTTCTTGACGTCGGTCCCTTCCACCCAGCGGGCGGTGGAGACGTTGACCGCCTCGTACAGCGCCTCGACGTTGTACTCGCTCTTCAGACGCGAAACCACAACATCGAACTGCAGCACACCGACGGCGCCGACGATGAGATCGTTGCTGATAAGCGGACGGAACACCTGCACGGCGCCCTCTTCGGAGAGCTGCACCAGCCCCTTGAGCAGCTGCTTCTGCTTGAGCGGATCGCGCAGGCGGATGCGGCGGAACAGCTCGGGGGCGAAGTTCGGGATGCCGGTGAACTTGAGATCCTCACCCTGGGTGAAGGTGTCGCCTATCTGTATGGTGCCGTGGTTGTGCAGACCTATGATATCGCCCGCGACGGCCTCGATGGCCTGCTCCCGATCACCGGCCATGAAGGTGACGGCGTCTGAGATGTTCACGTCCTTGCCGATGCGCACATGGCGCATCTTCATGCCCTTGCTGTAAGTGCCGGACACCACGCGCATGAAGGCGATACGGTCGCGGTGTTTCGGATCCATGTTCGCCTGGATCTTGAACACGAAGCCGGAGAATTTCTCCTCGGTCGCCTCGACCAGGCGGCTCTCGGCCTTGCGCGGCATGGGCGCCGGCGCCCAGTCGGTCAGGCCATCCAGCATGTGGTCGACGCCGAAGTTGCCGAGCGCGGTACCGAAGAAGACAGGGGTCATCTCGCCGGCGATGAAGGCCTCGTGATCGAACTCGGGAGAGGCGCCCTGCACCAGCTCCAGTTCACCGCGCAGCTGGGCCGCCAGATCCTCGCCGATGGCGGCGTCCAGATCCGGGTTGTGCAGGCCCTTGACCACCCGCTTCTCCTGGATGGTGTGGCCCTGACCTGTCTGGTACAGATAGACCTCATCCTTGTAGAGGTGGTAGACACCCTTGAAGGACTTGCCGCAGCCGATGGGCCAGGTGATGGGGGCGCACATGATCTTCAGCTCGCGCTCCACCTCGTCCATCACTTCCATGGGATCGCGCACTTCGCGGTCCAGCTTGTTCATGAAGGTGAGTATGGGGGTGTCCCGCAGACGGGTGACTTCCATCAGCTTGCGGGTTCTGTCTTCAACACCCTTGGCGGCGTCGATGACCATCAGGCAACAGTCGACCGCGGTGAGGGTACGGTAGGTATCTTCGGAGAAGTCCTCGTGACCCGGGGTATCGAGCAGGTTGACCAGGCAGTTGGCATAGGGGAACTGCATCACAGAGGTGGTGATGGAGATACCGCGCTGCTTCTCCATCTCCATCCAGTCGGATTTGGCATGCTGGCCTGAGCCACGGCCCTTGACGGTACCGGCGCGCTGAATGGCCTGTCCGAACAGCAGGACTTTTTCGGTGATGGTGGTTTTACCCGCATCCGGGTGCGAGATGATCGCAAAAGTGCGTCTCTTGGAGACTTCACTCAGAAATTCAGCTGACATAATTCAACGTTCTTCTATTGAGCGATGGCCTTGGCCACCGTGGGAATAAATCCGGGATGCCGCATTCGACTCACGGCACATTTGCATGTATGCGGCCTCGGGTCCGCCGGCATACACAGGACTGCATGCAACTAACGCCACACGGGCCGGCACCGAGGCCAACCGGGTGGGACAGGGGAAGCGGGTTGCATTACATGGGTCTTCTCGCCTGAGTCAAAGCAAAATTGCGCGACATTATACCCGCGCGAGTGAAAAATACCCAGCCCGGCTTAGGGCCGTTCGCGAAGGGCGCCGGAGCGCCCTACTCGGCCCGCATCACCCGATTGCGGCCGGCCTGCTTGGCCCTGTACATGGCTTCGTCGGCTCGCTGGATCAGATCCCCCAGGCTGTCGTCGAGGGGGCTGTATTGGGCACAGCCTATGCTGACGTGCACCGGATGCCCCTCCGGCATCCCCTCGATGCGCAGCTGGGAGACCCGATGGCGGATCCGCTCCGCCACCTCGACCGCCTCCGCCATGCAGGTGTCGGGCAACAGCACCAGAAACTCCTCGCCGCCGTTGCGCCCCACCCTGTCCAGGGTGCGCAGCTGGGCGGCTATGCTCCTGGCGACGGCCGCCAGCACCTGATCCCCCATGTGGTGGCCCAGCCTGTCGTTGACCTGCTTGAAGTGGTCTATGTCCAGGATCAGCACGCACAGGGACTTGCCCTGCTCCCTCGCCTGCTTGAACCAGGCCTGCCCCTGGGCCTGGATCTGGCGGCGGTTGTGGATGCCGGTGAGGTCATCTGTCATGGCGAGCCGACGCAGTTTGCGGGAGCGGTTGAACTGGTACAGCGCCAGCATGCCCATCACCAGCAGCAGCAGGATCACCACCAGGTATTGCCATTGCCGCCGCTCCTGCAACTGCTTGAGCTTGGCCTCCTGCAACAGTTGCTTGGTCTTGAGGGCCTGGTTCTCCAGCTCCTTGCGGGCCAGATCGAACTCGAAGCGCATCTGCAGGGAGCGCTGCTCCCTGAGCACCAGCTCGAGGGCGTGCCGGGTCTGCACGTACAGCTTGAGGCTGGCCAGGGCCGCATTGACCTGGCCCTGCTGTTCGAGAATGCGAGCCCGTACCTCGTAGACCCGTGCCAGGAAACGCTGGTTCTTCTCCCTGGCGAAGATGGGTTCGGCGTGCGTCAGGTAGTAGAGCGCCTTGGTCGGATGGCCCAGCGCGTCCTCCGCCATGCCCATCACCAGTTGCCAGTGGGCCAGGGTCACGCTGTCGACATCCTCGCGGCTGCGCAGTATGACATCGGCCTGCTGCAGTCTGGCCATGGCCTCGGCCACCTTGCCCTGGTTGATCAGGATGGTGGCCATTTCGATCTGGATCCAGGCCAGCAAGCCCTCCTTGTGTTGCGAACGATAGAGCTGCTCGGCCTGCGCCATCAGCGGCAGGGCGCGGTTGAATTCCCCCATCTCGGCATAGAGCAGCCCCTGCTGGGAGCGAATGTCCACCAGCCGCTCCTGATCCCCCAGGGTGCTGTAGTCGCGCTCCAGCTCCTGAAAGTAGCCTTCGGCCCGTGCATAGAGCCCCATGCGCCGGTAGGCGTTGGCGATCTGGGACAACACCTCCCGCGCCTTGCCATCCTGCCCCAGCGCCTCGAAGCGCTTGTGTGCCTCGATGAGCTCCATCAGCCCCTCGGCCAGCTCCCCCTGATAGGCTTTCATGTCGCCACGGTAGCTGAGGATGTCGGCCTCCTGCACCCTATCCCCCAGCCTGCGCGCCAGCACCAGCGCCTGCTCGTAATCGGCCCCGGCCTGCTCCATGTTGCCCAGCATCTGCTGGTGAAAACCGCGACAGGTGAGCAGGCCGCTCTCGGTGATCCTGTCCTTGCGCTCACGGGCGAGGGCCAGCTCCTGGTCGGCAAAGGCCACCACGGCCCGATATTCGCTGTCCCGCTCGGCAGACATGGCCCAGCACTGCAGCCGGACTATGCGGCCCTGCACCTCGGGCGGGTAAGCGGCGCGGCTCGCCACCAGGGCGGCGATGCGCAAGCGGAACATGCGGTCTGGCTGGAATCCCTCCTCCAGCAGTTGCAACTCTCGGGACAGTTGCGGCTCGACGAGCGGCACCCTGGCCGCCCAGGCGGGGGCACCGCACAGGCAGGTCAGCAGGATCAAGGTCATGATGCGTTTCATGCCGGTTCGGTTTCCCCATTCGATGGTGCTGGCACTCGGATGCCCCATCATATCTCTCCTTGCCCATGGGCACAGCAACCAGAGTGAGGGAGAGAAAAACCACAGGTTCAGGCTGGCCCTCACACTGGCGATCTCATCCCCTTTACAGGAGGAAAATCAGCATCGACTATAGCGACATTCACCACAGGGAAGAGTGCCTTCATGAGACACGAGGAGCTGCAGGCCGCCTATGACAGGCTGCTGCAGGAGAATGAGCGGCTGAAGCGGGTGGCCGAGGATGCACGGGAGAAGCTGGAGGCCGCCATGGACGGCACAGGCCTGTGCATCTGGCAGAATCACGTGCCCACCGGCAAGCTCATCATCTTCAACCGGCGCTGGGGCGCCATGCTCGGCTACCAGCCCAAGGAGCTGTCGGCCCACTTCGATGTGTGGCGCGAACACCTGCATCCGGAGGACAGGGAGCGGGTGTTGCAGGCCTTCTTCGATCACCTGAGCGGCAAGAGCCCGTTTTATCAGGCGATGCACCGCATGATCGCCAAGGATGGCAAGATCACCTGGGTGCTGGATCGGGGCCGGGTGGTGGAGTGGGATGAAGAGGGCAAGCCGCTGCGGGTGATGGGCACCCACATCGACATCACCCACGAGAAGGAGTACGAGCAGCAGCTGGCCCAGCTGGCCCACCGGGATCCCCTAACCGGCCTGCTCAACCGCACAGCGCTGCAACGCCAGTTCCCGCAGACGTTCGAGGCCATCTGCTTCATCGATCTCGACGACTTCAAGCAGGTCAATGACAACCTGGGCCACAGGGCCGGGGACGAGCTGCTGATCGCCCTCACCCGGCGACTCAAGGCCTGCTGCGAGGAGGGGGTCAGGATCGGCCGCCTCGGCGGCGACGAGTTCGTGTTGCTGCTGCCCTGGGCCAGCGAGGATCCCCGCACCAGCCACCTGGCCCGCCGCTGCATAGATGCCATCTCGACCCCGTTCGAGCTGCCCAACGGCGACGCCGCCGTGGGGCTGAGCATGGGGATAGCGGCGATCCGGCCACAGGATGACTTCAGCACGGCGCTGGCCCGGGCCGATCAGGCCATGTATCGGGTCAAGCGCAGCGGCAAGCGGGGCTTTTACGTCTCCCAGCCGAGCGGTCAGCCGCTGCTGGATCAGGAGCAGGTGAACGAGCGCGGGCTCGGCCACCAGCCCTGTACCTGAACCTGGTCAAATGGGCAGCGGCCCCATCACCTTGACCGCGCGAATGGCGAAGTGGCTGCTGATGTCGTTGACCATGTCCTGGGACTGCAACCGCCGGATCCACTGCTCGTAGGCGGGCAGGTCGGGCACCACCACCTCCAGCAGGTAGTCGTAGTTGCCGGAGACTGTGTGACAGCTGATCACCTCCGCCATGGCCGCCACCGCCTGCTCGAAGGCCTCCACCAGCGGCTCCCTGTGCTGGCTGAGCCGCACGTTGACGAAGATGGTGATGCCAAGGCCGAGCTTCTCCCGCGCCAGCACGGCGCGATACCCCCGTATGTGGCCCTCCCCTTCCAGCCGCTTCAGACGCCGGGCACAGGGGGAGGCAGACAACCCGACCCGCTCCGCCAGCTCCACTGTCGTGAGGCGCCCGTCCTGTTGCAGCAGCCGTAGCAGATGTAAATCAATCCTGTCGAGCATCTTGGTGATATCCGGTAAAAATCCCTTTTGGATTGGCTGAAACTAGCAATTACACCGGAATTTCTCAAACAGTTTGCCCTGCAACACCCTCCCCCCTGGCGAGATAATGACCCGGGACACGCCATGGAGGGAGCCCTATGTCATTCACACTGTCACCCCGTTGCAGCGGCTGGGCCGCCGCCCTCGCCACCGTGCTGCTCTGGTCCGGTTTCTTTCTCTCCCTGCGCCTCGGCGCCGAGGAGAAGCTCCCGCCACAGGCGCTGGCGCTGCTGCGCTTCGGCATCCCGGCCCTGCTGCTGCTCCCCTATTACTGGCGTCACCGTATCCGCCTGCGCCGCACGCCCCTGCGCTGGCAGCTGGCCATGCTGGCGGGGGCCGGTCTGCCCTTCTTCTGGCTCGGCGCCACCGGTATGCAGCTGGCCCCTGTGGCCCAGGGCAGCGCCCTGATCCCGGGCACAGTGCCCCTCATGGTCAGCCTGCTGGGCCTGCTGCTGTGGCGCGCCCCTGCCCCGCGCAGCGGCGCTGGGGGCTCGCCCTCATAGTGCTGGCCACCGCTACCCTGTTGCTGGGCGGAAAGCCGGGATTGTGGCAGGGACAAGTCTGCTTTCTGGGGGCGGCCCTGCTGTGGGCCCTGTTTACCCTGGCGGTCAGACGCAGCGGACTGGCGGCGCTGGATGCGGCCGCGCTGGTGGCGGTGCCGTCGGCCCTGTTGCTGCTGCCGACGCTCCTGTGGAGCCCCTTGCCCGCCGTGAGTCATGCCAGCGTCTGGCTATGGCAGGGCCTGCTGCAAGGGATAGGCGCCGGCCTGCTGGCGGCGCTCTGTTACGCCCACGCCATCCGCACCCTGGGCGCCGAGGTCAGCTCGGCGCTGGGCTCGCTCACGCCCGTGATGGCGGCCATGCTGGCCTGGTGGCTGCTGGGGGAAGCCGTCACGCCGCCGGTGTGGCTGGCGCTTGGCCTCTTGTGTGTCGGGGTTGTGCTGGCCAGTCTGCCGGCACGGCGCGTTTCAGTTGCGCTGCCAGCGGCGCAGCAGGCGACCGCGCAGGCCGCAGTCGAGTAGCCAGCTGTTGTCGAACACCCGCAGCAGCGCCGGCTTGGCGTGGCGGGACATGGCGACGGCGTGGAAACGGGTCTGCTGTTTGCGCTGGCGGTTCATCCGATCCAGCAGGGCGTGCGGCAGGCTCTGGGCGATGAAGTCGGAAACCACCAGCACATCGGCCCTGGCGAAGGCGGGATCATCGAGCTTGATCAACGCCTTCTCGAGGCAGGGCACCAGATCGGTGCCGCCGTGAAAACTCATGGAGAGGAAGCGCTCCGCCTTGTCCAGACCGGTATCGGCGGTGATCTCCAGGGTCGCCACCTCGGTAGAAAACAGCATCAGATAGCAGCCCCGCTTCTCGTCCATCGCCACCTTGAGCAGGGCCAGAAACAGCGCCTTGGCGCACTCCTCCGGATAACCACCCATGGAGCCAGATGTATCGATGCAGACGATGAAAGGGCCCCGCTGCTGCAGCTGATGGCCCCCCAGCTCGGGAGTGCGCAGCAGCAGGCGCTGGCGCGGCAAGGTGCCCCGCGACTGGTAGCTGAGCAGGCGCCGCTCCAGATAGCGGCGATAGAACTCCAGCTCCAGCTCGGGCAGGGCCAGCATCACGGCCTCGCTCGGCAACAGCCGCATCAGGTCGCTGGCCGGGTGTATGCCCACCAGATCGTCCGGCACGTCGTCGGTCTGCACCTCTTCCAGCTCGTGTACCTGCACCGGCGGCACCGGGGATTCGTTGGCCCGGTTGTCCTGCTCGCTGCGCCCCAGCAGGTTGGCTATCTCGGCCAGCAGGGGTTCGCGCTGCAACATGCGGGCGTACTGCTTGATCAGCACCAGGCTGCGCTTGTGCCAGCTGCCCTGGGCCAGATCCCAGAGGCCGCCGGCGGAGATCTGGTTCGGATCCAGCGCATCGGCCAGGGTGCGGCTCGCCAGCAGCTGATCTTCGATCTCCTGGCGCTGCTTCTCCCGCTCCGCCTCGGCGATCTGCTGCTGCAGTTGCAGCAGGCTGCCCACCAGGCTGGTGCGCCACTTCTCCATCAGCAACAGCCGCTGACTGTCGGTGGGGTGGGCCATGATCTGGCGCACCAGGCTGCGCGCCTCGCCGGCGAAGGGGCTGAACTGTTCCAGCCCGTCCAGCAGGGTCGGCAGCCGCCCCATCAGCTCGGCCAGCGACAGACCCTTGTGCGCCTGATACAAGCGGTACTCCTGCTCCAGCGCCACCGGCACCGGCTTGTGACGCATCTCCTCGCCGAGCTGCTCGCTCCAGCGCCGGATGCGCTTTTGCAGCAGCTTGCCCTGCAGCGGGGAGCGCTTGATGAACTCGGAGATCTTGGGCGCCGAGGCGAGCAGCAGCGCCATCTCCCCCGCCAGCTCCCCCTCGCCGATGAGCAGCCCCAAGTCCATCATGCCGATCTCAAGCATGGCGACCTCCGCCGACATGGCTCATGGCTACCCCACTCACGCTCCCCATGGCTCAGGCGTCCAGCTTCGGCAGGCGATCGTGCCAGTGGCTGATATCGCTGCGCAGCTGCTCCAGATCCCGGTTCAGCACGAAGAAGCTGTCTTCCACCTGCTGCAGCCAGTGACGGCCGATGAAGAGGTGCTGCTGATGGCGCTCGAACAGGCCGCGCTGACGCTTGAGCTCCTGTTGCAGCAGGCCGCTCTCGGCCAGCAGTCCGGTGAGCGCCGCCTGCCAGGGGGCTATCACCACCTCGGGGATGGCAGTGCGCTCCACCAGCACCAGCGGGATCTGCTGGCGTTGCAGGTCCAGCACCTGCAGCCGCAGCTCGTCGTCCAGCACCAGCTCGTAGTGCCCCTCCTTGGGGTTGCCGAGCGGCCAGCCCACCAGCGCCTCGCCGGTGGGGTGCCAGTGCGACAGCAGGGTGCGATCGAACACCAGGGTCTCGATCAGCCGCTCCGGATCGTCGCCATCCAGCGCCGCCGGGGTGAGCAGGTTGAAGTGCACCAGCTTGCCAAACGGACGAGCATTGGCCAGCGGGATCTGGATGCCGCGGGCGCGGCGTCCGAACCACTGCTGGCGCTGCTTCGCCTTGCAGCACAGGCGCTGGGCCACAGCGCTCCTGAGCTGCTTGAACTGATCCCGCAGCCCCATCAGCTGGCGGGTCATGGCCAACTGCTGGTAGCCATAGAGGCGGGAGAATTCGGTCATCATCTCCAGCAGGGCGGTGCGGGAGGCATCGTCGTGCCAGAGGCAATCCTTGAACAGCAGCAGATCCAGGGGGGCCACCTCGTCGCGGCCGTTGAAGAAGGCGCTCGCCTTGATGAGCCTGACCGCCTTCTTCCAGCGCCGATCCGACACGTAGCAGCTGTGGGCCAGCTGGCTGTCGAGCTGTTGGCGCAGCTGATAGATGAGCTCGAAGCAGTCGTCGGGCAGCCGCACCTGGTCGATCTGCACCTGCCAGGCCTCATACTCTTCGCTGTGGATCTGCACCGAGGGCGGCAGGTTCTGATGGGACTGGCCATCGCTGGCCAGCATGGCCTGGAAGTTGGCCTTCTCCTGCACCCTGTCCATCCAGATCCGCACCAGCATGCGATCGTAAAGCGCCTCCAGCCCGCTGTCCGGCGCCGGCAGCTCGTTGGAGGCAGTCACCAACAGCCGCATGGGGATGGGGTGCTGGCTGTCGCCGTTGCGAAACTGCCGCTCGTTGATGGCGGTGAGCAGGGTGTTGAGGATGGCGGGACCCGCCTTCCAGATCTCGTCGAGGAACACCACCTCGGCCTCCGGCAGGTAGCCCGTGGTCAACCGCAGGTACTTGCCATCCTCCTTCAGCGCCTGAATGGAGAGGGGGCCGAACACCTCCTCCGGCGTGCTGAAGCGGGTCATCAGGTATTCGAAGTGCCGCGCCTCATGGAAGGCCAGCTTGAGGCGGCGGGCGATCAGGCTCTTGGCAATGCCGGGCGGGCCCAGCAGGAAGACGCTCTCGCCGCTGAGGGCGGCCAGCAGACCGAGCCGCAGGGCATCCTGGCGCTCATACAATCCCTCGCCGAGGGCCGACAACAGGCGTGGCAAGCGTTCATGAATGGGGGCAAGGCGAAGATTCTGTGGTGCTAAAGGTGGCATAAGCGCACTTCCGATACTGGGGTTGTCTGGAACCGGCACACCCGCGACTCGGTCGAATGTTCCCTGTTCTGCTTATTGTATTGTGTCGAGGCCACCTGCGGGAAAAACCGGCGGGCGCATGGGCGCTGGGCCACCACTCCTGGCTAAAACATACCGCAAAAGATGCAGCAAAACGCGTTCGAGTGTACCCTGCGCAGAGCTTTTTTCACCAATGCAGATCAAGACAGAGCCACAGCCATGCAAGATCCCGAGCGTCAGAACGCACATCAGGCGCCATCCCTTGAGCAAAGCGGCCTCACGCCCGACCTGATGCGTCAAACCCTGTTGGCCCGCATGGGCATACAAAGCTGGCAACTGCGCCGCCCGGCCCTGCTGGGGGCCCATGCCGCCCCAGGCTACCAGGAGGCCGCCGAGCCAGCCCCTGCTCGGGATCTGCCCTCCGTCCAACTGGCCCAGCCTGAACTCGACACGCAGCCGGCCGGCAAGCTCTGGATCCTGGCACCTCGCCTGCCCGCCCCGACCCTGCTGGCGGATCTCTGCCAGCTGCTCGGCATAGGCGTCGACGAGGTGACGCTGCTGACCACGCTGCCCGCCGGGCACAAGCCCCCCCAGCTCTGGCTGGAACTGGCCGATCCCGCCTGGCCCGATGCGCTGGTCTGCCCGCTCACGCCGACACCGGCCCAGAAACGGGCGCTGTGGCAGCAACTCAGATCGCGCCTCGGTTAAGCGACCCTGTCGCCCGGATCTGCCCCCTTTCCTTCCGCCGCCCCGACCCGGAGCCACCATGCCTGAGTTTCGTCCCCTGCTCGAGACAGATTTCGAGCTGATTTACCCCATAGAACAGGCCGCCCACAAGGAGCCCTGGAGCCAGGCCAACCTGATCTCCTGCTTCGGGCCGCGCTATCTCAATGGCTTGATGCTGCTGGATGGCCGCCCCGCCGGTTTCTACATCTCGGATCTGGTGGCGGGCGACAGCTCGCTGATGAACATCTGCGTGCACCCAGACTGTCAGGGCAAGGGGCTGGGACGGGCGCTGCTGAAGGCCTATCTGGCCCGCAGCAAGGCGAAGGGGGCCGAGGCCTGGTTCCTGGAGGTGCGCGACAGCAACAAGCGCGCCATCGGCCTCTACGAGAGCGAGGGGTTTGCCGAGTATTGCCGCCGCGCCGACTACTACGGCACCGGCCAGGATCGGGAAGACGCCGTGCTCATGTCCCGCCTGTTCGACTTCGGCTAGACAGCCGCCCTACAGCAACGGCGCATTGTCGAGGGCCGGATCCTGCAGGCTCTGGGTGGTGTGCAGCACGGCTTCGAAGCCGGCCGCCGACAACGGCATGAAGAAGCCGCGCCGCCAGGTGACGCCCGGCATCCAGATCTGCTGGAGATCCACCGCTATCTTGATGGGCTTGAGCGGCTCCCCCGGCTGCTGCACATAGATGCCGGGCGGGGTCGCCACCTGCGGGAAGCGGCGCAGTATGTGCTCGCTGCCATCCCCCGCATCCGGGTTGAGCCGCACCTTGACCAGCCTGGCCAGCACGGGCGCCATCTCCTCTGACTGCCACAATGTGGCGTCCAGTCCCTTGCAGCGTCGGCACTTGGCGCGCTCGATCACATAGAGCAGCGGATACCCCTTGTGCAGGGCCAGCTGCTGCGCTTTGGCGTATCCGTCGGCGCCGATCAGCCAGGGGTTGTCTTGCTCGCTGGCCATATCCCCCAGCGCAAACCAGAGCCCGCCGGCCCCGGCCAGCAACAGCAATGCCCCCGTGACCATGCCCTTGATCCCGACACTCATTGTTCACCCTCCCTGAATGGCTCCTCTTGGTCATCGACCATCATGCCTCAAGCTCGCCCGGATTGCTGACTTTGTGATCCAGGACAAACAGCGCACACTTGTAAGCTGTAATCTTAGAGTTTAAACTCCAGCGCGATTTTTAGTGCCCCTGCGGGCGTACAACTGTTACTTGAGGATGTTTGACTGATGCCGAAACTCCATCTGGTTCGACTGATGCGTGAACGTATCGCCCGGCTTGGCAACAAGGCCGCCCTGCGCGTACAACAGGATGGCCAGTGGCGTGCCATCGGCTGGCGAACCCTGGGACAGGCCATGGACTACTGCGCCCAGGCGCTGATCCGCGCCGGCCACCAGCCCACCGAAATGGTGGGTCTCTACGCTCGCAACATGCCGGAGTGGACCCAGGCCGATCTCGGCATCCTCGCCGCCCGCGGCGTCAGCGTGCCCATCTACCCCACCAGCACCCTTGAGCAACTGCGCTATATAGTGCGCGACGCCAACATAGGCCTGCTGTTCGTCGGCGAACAGGCCCAGTTCGATCAGGCGCTCACCCTGTTGAAGGATGGCGAGATCCGCCAGATCGTCGCCCTCGATGGCAAGGTCAACCTGCGTGACTGCCCGGCGGCCAGCCACTTCCAGGCTTTTCTGGTCTCCGGCAACCATCAGGCCAGCGAGCAGGAGTTGCGGGTACGGGAAACCCAGTACCGGATGGACGACCTGCTGACCCTGATCTACACCTCGGGCACCACGGGTGAACCCAAGGGGGTCATGCTCGATTTTGCCAACATCGCCGCCTGCTTCGAGATGCACAACAGCCGCCTCGACCTCAACGAGCAGGATGTGTCGCTGTGCATGCTGCCGCTCAGCCACGTGTTCGAGCGCGCCTGGACCTACTATGTGCTCTACTGCGGCGCCGAGAACGTCTACATCCGCGATCCGCAGAAGGTGATGGATGTCATCGGCGAGGTGCAGCCGACCGTGATGTGCGCCGTGCCGCGCCTCTACGAGAAGGCCTACGCCATGATCCAGGCCAAGGTGGCTCAGGCGCCACGCCTGCGTCGCGCCCTGTTCGGCTGGGCCACCGGCGTCGGCAAGCAGCTGGTCGCCAGCCGTCAGGCGGGCAAGGCGACCTCGCCGCTGCTCTACGCCCAGCTCTGGCTGGCGGAGCGACTGGTGTTTCGCAAGCTGCGCGCCCGCTTCGGTGGTCGCACCCGCTTTCTGCCGGTGGCGGGCGCCCGCCTCGCCGACGACGTGAACTTCTTCTTCCAGGCCATGGGGCTCAACCTCAAGTACGGCTACGGCATGACAGAGACCACGGCCACCGTCTGCTGCTACGAAGACCACCAGTTCAAGCTGGGCTCCATCGGCACTGCGCTGAGCGGCATAGAGGTGAAGCTGGGTGAGAGCAACGAGCTGCTGGTGCGCTCCCCGACCGTGATGCGCGGCTACTACAACAAGCCAGACGCCACCGCCGAGGTGATGACCGAAGATGGCTTCCTGCGCACCGGCGATGCGGGCGAGCTCGACGGCGACGGCAACATCTACTTCACCGAGCGCCTCAAGGAGCTGATGAAGACCTCCAACGGCAAGTACGTGGCACCGCAACTGGTGGAGGGGACCATCGGCAAGGATCGCTTCATCGAGCAGATCGCCATCGTCGCCGATGCCCGCCACTTCGTGTCGGCGCTGATCGTGCCCTGCTTCGAGTCGCT
Organism: Aeromonas sp. MR7; assembly: GCF_963899385.1. Classification (NCBI taxonomy): domain Bacteria; kingdom Pseudomonadati; phylum Pseudomonadota; class Gammaproteobacteria; order Aeromonadales; family Aeromonadaceae; genus Aeromonas; species Aeromonas sp. MR7. The sequence continues at coordinate 223,689 of NZ_CAWQXH010000049.1, read as the reverse complement.
GGAGGAGTACGCCCGCTCCATCAACCTGCAATACCAGTGCAAGACAGAGCTGCTGCGCAACTCCCGGGTGATGGAGTTCTTCGATGCCCGCATCCAGGATCTGCAAAAGGAGCTGGCCAAGTTCGAGCAGGTGAAGAAGTTCACCCTGCTGCCGAGCGCCTTCTCCATGGAGCTGGGGGAGATCACCCCCACCATGAAGCTGCGCCGCAAGATCATCGAATCCAAGTACCAGAGCGAGATCGAGGCCATGTACAACCATGTCTGAGCATGCCCACGCCTGACATGAAAAAGCCGCTTCAAGAGCGGCTTTTTGCTGTGTGCTTGCCACTCAGGGCAGCTTGACCAGCGGCTGCTCGCGCAGCTCTGTGGGGCGACCGGCCTGGATCTTCTCCACCTGTGCCAGCGCCTGCTTCACCTCCTCCCCATTTCGCAGCAGACGATAGGTCAGATCGAAGGTCTTGGTCTCCCCCGGCTGGATCTTGGGAACCAGTCCCAGCGGACGCTGGTACTTGGTGCTGTAGGCATAGCTGGTGCCGGGCTCGATACCCGTCACATAACCCTGGGCCCGGGTGTCGGTGTTCTTCCACAGGGTCAGCACGGGCAACTGGTGCGTGTTGTAACCCACAGCCACACCGGCGCTGCCCGCCCGATTGTTCAGCACCGCCAGGGTATTGCCCTCGGCGTCGCTGTAGGGCACCAGATTGAACACCATCTCATCGAAGCCCTTGGTCGGCCCCAGATAGGTTTGCCAGCTCTTCAGCCCCGCCTTGGCGTAGTCGTTGAACGGGGAGATCTGCTTCACCGGGGTGCTGACGCGCGCCCCCTCCTCCAGGATCGGCGTCCCGAAGTTGCTGTGATAGATGATCTGGTACTCGTTCTCGTAGTCGGCGTGGTTGGTCAGCTTGTCCTGCAGGGCAAACTCCGCCTGACCGGGCACTACGCTCAGCTGGGTCCAGGTGACCAGCTCGCTCACCTTGAAGGTGCGCTCGTCCACCCGGCCCAGCACGTGAATGGCATAGGGCGGCTCCTCGTCTATGGTCACGCTGACCACGGACGCCGGTATGTTCTGCACCCGGCCGTGCAGGCTCTTGAGGCGACCGTCGTCGTCGACTCCGGGGTGACCGGTCCACTCGTAGCCGCAACGCACCAGCATCTCATTGAAGCCATCGAGCCAGCCGAGACCGGCGCGGCTCTCCAGATCGATGAAGGCCGGGTTGACCACCTCCTTGACGGGGGAATCCCAACCGAGGCGCACATCGGCCCCCTTGAGCTCCTTGATCCCCATGCCGCGGGTCGGCACCAGGGTAATCTTCATCACGCCGTTGTCGACGATCAGCAGATCCACCCCCTCCTGACGCCCGCCGTGCAGCCGCTTCTTCTCGACGGAGAAGGGCACAGGGCTCTTGATCCCCAGCTTGTCGCTGCTGATCTTCCAGTCCCCCACATCCAGTCCCTGCTGGGAGTCGGTCAGCAGAAATTCGGCGGCCTGGCCCGAGCTCGCGCCCAGGGCGAGCAGTACGGCAATGGAGAGTCTCTTCAACATGGATTTATCCTCGTGTCTCTTGTTCTTGTGAATGGTTTTTGTGAAAGCTGAATCGTTTCAGTTGCCGTGACGTTAGGCGTCCACGGCGCAAGACTCAAGCCGCAAAAGAGGGAAATGTGAGCGGATTGACAATAAAAACCCCACCCGCCCTGCTGAAGTGAAGGCTGACTCACACTTATTTTCGGGCGCCATTTTCGAACGCTCGGGGCCACGGAAATACGCCGGGGAGAGGCGGGAGAGACGCAATAAAAAAGCCGCTCCAGGAGCGGCTTGCGGATCGAAAGGGGGAAGGATCAGGTCGTGGTCTGGCGGGTACCGAAGTAGTCGGCCAGGAAGTCGTCGAACGACAGGCTGTCGCTGCGCTCCCGCTCCCGCTGCTTGGCCAGGGATTCCCGCGCCTCGCCCGCGAAGTAGGCCTGATCCCAGTACTGCAGCTCGCCGGCCAGCATCTCTTCCCGATAGCGGCTCGCCAGCTCGTCACCGAAGCAGCCGTTGTCCTGACCGCTCTCAAGCAACTGCTTGAGCAGGCGGGCGGAGTAGGTGAGCTCGGGATTGAGCAGCTTCTCGCGGTGCATGGCCAGCGTCTCGCGGTAGCGGTTGCGGCCACAGCAGCGATCCAGCAGGGAGGCCACCTGAGCCAGCTCGTCAAACAGCTTGAGGCCGTACTCCTTGAGACCGATGGCGTTGCCCTGCTCATATTCAAGCTCCAGGCCGGGGCGACGCCCTTCCAGCACCACCTTGTTCTGGTTGCGGCGATTGCGGGCAATCTCCTCGTCACCCAGCACGGGAGACGGGCGCAGCAGGCACCAGACCAGGAACAGATCGAAGAAGCGGATCTGATCCACATCTATGCCGAACGGGGTGAAGGGGTTCACATCCACTGTGCGCAGCTCTATGTATTCGATGCCGCGCTGTTCCAGCGCATCCGAGGGTTTCTCGCCGCTGCGCGGGGTGCGCTTGGGCCGGATCGGCGCGTACAGCTCGTTCTCCAGCTGCAGCACGTTGTCGTTGAGCTGACGGTACTCGCCGTTCACCTTGACCCCTATCTTGGCAAACTCGGGATCATGGGTGCTGATGGCGCGGCGCAGGCTGGCCACATAGGCGGGCAGGTTGTCATGGCTGATGTTGAGCTTGCTCTGGGAGCTGCTGGTGTAGCCGAGATCGGACAGCCGCAGCGCGGTGGCATAGGGCAGGTAGAGGGTGCCCTTGCCGGTCTTCTGGAACGGCAGGCTGCTCTTGCGCCCCTTGAGGAAGGAGTCGCAGATGGCCGGGGAGGCGCCGAACAGATAGGGCACCAGCCAGCCGAAGCGGTAGACGTTGCGAATAAGCCCCATGTACTTGTCGGAGATGAAGCGCTGGCTGCAGCAGCCCTCGCACACCAGATCCTGCCACTCGCTCCAGAAGCTGTCCGGCATGGAGAAGTTGAAGTGCACCCCGGCGATCACCTGCATCAGGCTGCCGTAGCGGTTCTTCAGCCCCTGCCGGTAGAGGGTCTTCATCCGCCCTATGTTGGAGCTGCCGTACTGGGCCAGCCGTATGCTCTCCTCGTCGCCGACGAAGCAGGGCATGGAGAGCGGCCAGATGCGCTCGTCACCGAGATGATGGATGGCGTGGCGATGAATGTCGCCCAGCTGTTCGATCAGGCTGTCGATGGAGTCGGTGGCCGGGGTGATGAACTCCAGCAGGCTCTCCGAGTAGTCGGTGGTGATGTTGGCATGGGTCAGGGCCGAGCCCAGACTCCTGGGGTGATCCGTCTGGGAGAGGGTCCCCTCCGGCGTGATGCGCAGACATTCACGTTCGATCCCGCGCCGGATCCCCTTGAGGGCCGTCAGCCGTTCCGGCGAACCCAGGGCGGTCAACAACTCGGTGAGTGACAAGCTAGTAGTAGTCATATTCACGGCTCATGTGTGGCCGCCCCACAGGGGGGCGGCGCTATTTTTATGAAGCGCCCTCAGGGCAGCTGCAGCGGATAGATGGGAAGATGAAGCTCCTTCAGGGGTTTTTCAAGCTTTTGCTTGTCACCCACCACCACAATCACCATGTCGGCCGGATCCAGCCAGCGGGCGGCGCTGGCTTTGAGCGCCTCGGGTGACACCGTTTTGATCAGCTGGTTCTGGGCCTGCACATAGTCCGGCTTCAGGTCATACATGATCATCTGCAGCAGGAAGCCTGCCTTCTGGCCCAAGGTTTCGTATGAGAGCGCATCCTGCTGGGAAACGGCGCTGCGCATGTAGGCCAGCTCCACCGGGGTCGGGCCGGTCGCGCGGTAGTTGTCCATCTCCTTGAGGAACTGACGGATGGCATCCACGGTCGCATCGGCCCGCACATTGGCGCCGGTGGCAAAGGTACCCACCTCGCGATTGGCGGAGAAGCCCGAGCTGGCCCCGTAGGTGTAGCCCTTGTCTTCGCGCAGGTTGAGGTTGATGCGGCTGTTGAAGTTGCCCCCCAGGTTGAAGTTCATCAGCCCGGCGGTGAAGTAATCCCCCGTGGTATCAAACGCCATGGCGCGACGACCGATGCGGATCACCGACTGGGGCGCCCCCGGCTTGTCCACCAGATAGATGCCCGGCTTGGCCTGCTCACCCTTGGGCTTGAGGCTGCCGAGTACCGGCGTGGCGCCCTTCCACTGGGTCAGGAAACCGAGTTGCTCCTCCACCTGCTGCTGAGCCACATCCCCGACTACCACCACCTTGGCGTTGGTCGGGTTGTAGTAGTTCTGATAGAAGCGCTTCACGTCCGCCAGGGTCAGCTTCTCGACGTCGGCCAGCACACCGTCACCCGGTTGACCGAGGCGGTTCTGCTTGCCATAGACCAGCTCGCGGAACGCCTGGCCTGCCAGCCACTCCGGCTGCTGTTCGCTCTGTTTCATGCCTTGCAGCATCTGCGCCTTGACCCGCTCGAAGTCCGCCTCCCGCATGCCGGGCCGCTCGAACACCTCGCGCACCAGCGCCAGGGTCTGGGGCAGCTTGTCGGTCAGGCTGCTGATGGTGACCAGGTTGCTGTACTGGGCACTGGAGACGCTGACGCTGGAGCCGAGCTTTTGCAGCTCGTCGCTGAGCTGGGCCTCGGTCAGGCGCACCGAGCCCTGTCCCATCATGCTGGCGGTGAGGCTGGCGAGCCCCAGCTCCCCCTTGCCTTCGGCCCGCATGCCGCCCGGCAGGGCGACCATGATGGAAACGGCCGGGATCTCGTCACTCTGGGTGCCGATGATCTCGATCCCCTTGTCGAGCTTGCCGTGCCAGATGGCGGGCACCTTGACGCTGACCGCATCCGCCGCCTTGGGCTGCACGCTGCGATCGAAGTTGTCCTTGACCGGGCGCAGCGCCAGCGGCTCCCCATGCTGGCTGTAATCGGGCAGCTCGCGCTTGGCAGGGGTGAAGTTCGGCTTGGTCACCTGCCAATCCGTCTTGCCCTTGGGCACCACGCTCAGCACCACGGCCGGCTTGTCCACGATGAACTTGTCATAGGCCGCCTTGACCTGCTCAGGGGTCACCTTGCCGATGGCATCCAGGCTCTTGAACACATAGTTGGGATCCTGGGCGAACACCTGGCCCATGGCTAGCTGGCTCACCTTGCCGGAGACGCTGTCCAGACCCCAGATGGCCGAGGCGCGATAGCTGCTGATGGCCTTTTCCAGATCCTCCGGCTTGAGGCCGCGACCGGCAAACTCGCCGATCACCTTGTCCACTTCCCCCTTGAGGGTCTTGAGGCTGCCATCCACCGCCGGGTTGGGATAGGCGTAAACGGTCAGGGTGCAGGCCAGCTCCTCGCAGTAGTGGGAGGCGCCCACGTCTATGGCCTTGCCGGTTTTCACCAGCGACTGGTAGAGCATGGAGCTGGCGGAGCCGCCGAGCACGTCGGCAAACATGTCCAGCGCCGGCTCCTGCGGATCGCCGAGGGCGACGGTCGGGTAGCTGATGTAGAGCAGCGGCAGATGGACCTTGTCCTCCAGCGTCACGTAGCGGGTCTCGGGCAGGCTCACCGGCTCCGGGGTCGGCTCGGCCACGTCAGGACCGCGCGGGATGGAACCGAAGTATTGCTCGATCCAGGCCAGTGCCTGCTTGGTATCGAAGTCGCCGCCCAGGGTCAGGGTGGCGTTGTTCGGGCCGTACCAGCGCAGGAAGAACTGCTTGAGGTCATCCACCCCGACCCGGTCCAGATCCTCCACATAACCGATGGGCTGCCAGGAGTAGGGATGGGTGCGCGGGTAGAGCGCCTCCCCCACCTTCTCGCTCACCAGGCCATAGGGCTGGTTGTCGATGCGCTGGGCGCGCTCGTTCTTGACGGTGGCGCGCTGGATCTCGAACTTCTTCTGGCTCACCGCATCGAGCAGGAAGCCCATGCGATCCGCTTCCAGCCAGAGCACCTTCTCCAGCTGATTGGCCGGCACAGTCTCGTAATAATTGGTGCGATCCTTGTTGGTGGTGCCGTTCATGTCGCCACCCGCCTCGTTGATGATCCGCATATGCTCCTGATCGCCAACGTGTTTTGAGCCCTGGAACATCATGTGTTCGAAGAAGTGGGCAAACCCGGACTTGCCCACCTGCTCGCGGGCCGAGCCCACGTGATAGGTGACGTCTAGGTGCACCAGGGGATCTGACTTGTCGGGCGCCAGGATCACGGTCAGACCGTTGTCCAGCTTGTACATCTGGTAAGGGATGCCGAGCTTGCCCTCTTCCTTGACCTGCTCCGACACCAGGGTGGGGGCTGCCAGCACGGGCAGGGTGAAGCCCAGAAGAAGACTTAATGGAATGAGTTTGTTCACGGTTACCTCGTGAGTGAAGAAAGGGGCTAGAAAATGTGACTGGCCAACAGAAAAACCAGGGCATAACGCAATAATTTGCCGAGCCCGATCAGGATGAGAGAGCGCCAGAAGGAGAGACGCAGCCAACCGGCCAGCAGACAGAGGCCATCACCGACCACTGGCGTCCAGGCCAACAGCAGACACCAGTGACCATGTTGTTTGAGCCAGCCGAGGGCTTTTTGTTCCCCACGGCCTTGAAAATCTTCCGGTTTTTTCTTGAAGGTGGCGAGCCAGCCGAGCCACCAGGTGGTCATGGAGCCCAGGGTATTGCCAAGCGTCGCCCACAGCAGCAGGCTGGTCATGCTCCACTCTCCCTTGGCCGCCATGGCCCCCAGCAGCACTTCCGAGCTGCCGGGCAGCAGGGTGGCGGAGGTGAAGGCGCTCAAAAACAGCCAGCCCAGCCCCATCTCGGCAATACCAGTCATCCGGGCTGGCCATCGGCGGCAGGCATGCGCAGCACCAGCTTGCCACGCACATGGCCTTGTTCTATGGCCTGATGGGCCAGCGCCCCCTCGGCCAGGGCAAACTCGCCACCGACCGTGATATGTACATCCCCCTGGCGCAGCAGGATCAGCATCTGGGCCAGCTGTTTGCTGTCGGGGTGCACCAGCATGCCGAGCACCTCTATGCCGGCATCGACCGCCGCATCCTTGATCTGCTGGGCCGTGATGGTCGGTACAGTCACCAGACGGCCACCGGGCTTGACGCAGGCGAGCGCCGCCTTGCCGCTCTCGCCGCCCACCAGGTCCAGCACCAGATCGACCTGCCCCCCCTGGGCCAGGATCTGCGCGACCCAGTCAGGGTCGTGGTAATCCACAAGATGACCGGCCCCCAGGCCATGGAGAAAACCGTGATTGTCACGACTGGCCGTGGCGACCACCTCGGCGCCGTAAGCGCTGGCAAACTGCACCGCCAGATGGCCAACCCCGCCGGCACCGGCCAGGATCAGCACCCGCTGACCGGCCTTGAGGGCACCATGTTCAAACAGCCCCTGCCAGGCGGTGAGACCGGCCAGCGGCAGGGCGGCGCCCTGTTTGAGGCTGATGCCATCTAGCTTGACCAGCGCTTCTGCGCTCACCACAGTGCTGTCGGCATAGGCGCCGCCCGCCAGCGGAAAGCCCACCATGCCGCACACTTGATCTCCCTCTGCCAGCGAGGTCACGCCTGGGCCCACCTTCTCAATCACGCCAGCCACATCATAACCCGGCGTCCAGGGCAGCTTGTCCTTGTTCTGGGCCGCCGCCCAGCCGAGGCCGGCCCGAGTCTTGGCATCGATGGGATTGACTCCCGCAAAGCAGATGCGCACCCGGACTTCCCCCTCGGCGGGCACCTTGCCCTGCGAAGGGTTGAGCTTGAGTACCGAGGGGTCGCCGAATGCGGTAATCTGTAGCTGCGTCATTGCACAATCCATCCTGTTGACTGATCAAGGGTCAACAGAATAACAGCGAGGACACCATGGCTCGAATGTTTCTTATTCCTCTGTTGCTGGCCCTGGGGTGGTGGGCGTTTCTGCTCTACTTCCGCATCCCGCTCAAACAGGGGGCCAAGGGGTTTTACTGGATCATCGGCATAGGTGGGGGGCTGGCCGCCTTCCTCAGCCTGATGATGGTGCTGACTCACTAGCGCCGCCCGCGCACAGCAACAAAAAGGCCACCCTGAGGTGGCCAGATCATCAACCCGCTTGCGCGCTGAGGTGGTAGTGGCGGTTGCTGCCCTGCCCCAGCACCCCCTGGGCCAGCAGATGCTGGAATACCCTGTCTACCTCTTCCAGCGACAGCGACAACGCCTCGGCTACCCCGCGCTTGCTGCACTTGAGCTCGCCGCTCTCCAGCACGGAGCGCACCTGGGCCACCACAGCTGGCTCGGGCTCCGGCTTGCTCACCACAGGAGGCGCAGTGGCCGCAGCCTCCGCCAGCCGCGCCGCGGCCTGCTCCCGCGCCTGCTGCCACAGCCACATACGGCGAAAGCGGTTCTCCTCGCCGATCAGGCTGACGAAGAAGGCACCAAACACATCCAGCAGCACCGAGAGGAAACAGACCAGCAGAAACTGCACCTGGCTGATGCTCATGCCCACCCCGTCCGCCAGACTGCTCATCAGCCCCAGCATGGAGGACTGCTCGTTGAGCGGCTTGGCGTCCCGCTCCTGGCGCAACTCATCCTGCTTCAACCTGAGCTTGGTGTTGGCCTGCTGCAAGCCGCTGACGCCGCTGGAGATGCGCGCCATCTCTATATACTTGCGGGCCGCCTCCTCGTTGAGCTGGATCTGCCGCTCTATGCTGGCGATCTGCTCGTCGAAGCGGGCCAGCTCCCGCTCGTGGCGCGCCTGCTGGCTCAGTATGGTGTTGGTGGCGCTGTTGATGCCGCCGATGCTGCCGCCGATGCTGCCGCCGATGGAGATGGCGGCCAGCACGCTGTAGAACAGCAGCGACCAGAAGGCGCCGCCGAGATCGCGGCGCGCCTTGCACTCGCCGTACTCGTACCAGACGTAGAACTTGCCCAGCTCGAAGATGATGGCCAGGCCGCCGAACAGCCACTTCATCAGGGGGTTGTCGTCGATGGAGAGAAACAGCAACAGGGAGAAGACGATGGAGGCCAGAATGGCCAACCCGGTAAAACTGTACACCGTGGTCAGAGCGAACCACCCCTTGGGGTAGCGCAATATGGCGGAAGCCTGTGTATTCATGATGAAGTGGGGATACTGTGCAGGAAAAGTTGGCTACCGATTATAGTCCCCCCATCGACAGAATGAAGGCTAATCGTTTGAATTCAATCAGATACTGCCCTGGATGGACAGGCTGCGACCAGATTGGGCAAATAGCCGCCACCGGCATGATGACGGCTCGAACCCAAGCTGCCATCCTCGACGCAATGACAAGCGGGCCCGTCGCACCGAAGAAGTGGCGCAGCCCCCCTGGCAAGGTGAGGTGCCAAGCCGCAAAGCCGGCGCAGCCACAATGATGGCTGGTTCCGTTCAGGTTAAGCCTGCACCTTCTAGACTGATAGCAATCACCCTGAATCCGAGGTCATCATGAATAAAACCGCCCTGCTGCTCTCCCTCCTGCTGGCCCATGGCGTGGCCTTTGCCGCGCCGCCCTCCAAGAACAACGATGGCGTCAAGCTATCCACCGACGATATCAAGCTGGACATCAACTGGGATCAGAAAGAGTACGACTGGTGGCAGAACAACTGCCTGGATCTCGGCATAGGCGACAGCCGGATCCAGCTCAACTGCGACAAGGTGGATGGCAAGTATCGCGATCACTACAACCGCAGCATCCACAGCGGCAACAATCCGGGTCAGGGCCACAACAAGCAGAAGGGCAATGGCAACGGGAATGGGAACGGCAAGAAGAACTAGCCGAAACCACAGCAGACATCACACAGGGGCCCATGGCCCCTGTGTTCATTGGACTACCAGTAATTCTCCGCACTGATGTTGCCCGGCGCCCGCCGCAGGTTCTTGGCCAGCCCCAATGCCAGCAAGGTCTGTTGCGTCTCCTTCACCATGGCCGGATTGCCACAGATCAGCACCTGGCTCAGCTCGGGTGAAAATGCGAGCCCGACTCGCTCCTGCAGTCGCCCGTCGGCGATGGCCGCCGGGATCCGCCCTTCCATCGCATCGGGCCAGGCCTCGCGGCTGACGAAGGGCACGTAGCGAAAACGCTCGCCGTGGCGCTCGGAAAAACCATCGATCAGCGCTCGGTAGCTCAGCTCCTCCCCCTTGCGTACCCCGTGCACCAGTACCAGGTTCTCGAAGCGCTCGAACGCCTCGCCGTCCGCCAGCATGGAGAGGAAGGGGCCTATGGCGGTACCTGTGGAGAGCAGCCAGAGATCGCGGCCGGGCGGGAGCTCATCCAGGGTCAGAAAGCCGGTCGCCTGGGATTGCACCAGCAGAGTGTCGCCCGTTTGCAGGGAACCGAGTGAAGGCGTCAGCTCACCGCCCTGGATCTCGACGAAGTAAAACTCGTGGTAAGGCGCAGAGGGGGGATTGACGAAAGAGTAGGCCCGCTGGATGCGGCGCTCACCCTGCTCGAGGGCCAGCTTGGTAAATTGACCTGCCTTGTAGGGGACGAGTTCGGCCTCCACACGCAGGGAAAACAGGGTGGGGGTCCATTCGATGCGCTCGATGACCCTACCTTCGACCCAGGCTGCCATAAGGATCTCCTCCAGAGGAACAGAACCTCACTTTACCCTTTGATCCCAAAATAAAAAACCCGCGCAAGTGCGCGGGTTTTTCTGCAAAAGCGAAACGCTATTACAGGGCAACAACCTGAACTTGTACGGTTGCTTTGACGTCAGCGTGCAGCTGAACAACAACTTCGTACTCGCCGGTGTTACGCAGAACGTTGCCCATGCGGACCTCGCTCTTGGCAACAGCAACGCCGGCAGCAGTGATGGCTTCAGCCACGTCACGGGTACCGATGGAACCGAACAGCTTGCCTTCGTCGCCAGATTTGGAGGCGATGACAACAGCAGCCAGTTCACCCAGCTTGGCAGCGCGCTCTTCAGCGGCAGCTTTACCGGCAGCCAGTTTGGCTTCCAGTTCAGCACGGCGAGCATCGAAAGTCTCGATGTTGGCCTTGGTAGCCATAACGGCTTTGCCTTGCGGGATCAGATAGTTACGGGCGTAGCCAGCTTTAACAGCGACTTGATCACCCAGACCGCCCAGTTTGGCGATTTTGTCGAGCAGGATAACTTGCATTACCTTTCCTCTATAAAAGTTGAGTTAGGCTTAAGTGCCGGGCCGATTCTTACTTGTTGTGCAGATCGGTGTACGGCAGCAGAGCCAGGTAACGAGCACGCTTGATGGCGCGTGCCAGCTGACGCTGATACTTGGCGCGGGTACCGGTGATACGGCTCGGTACGATCTTGCCAGATTCAGTGACGTAGTTTTTCAGAGTAACGATATCTTTGTAGTCGATCTCGGTAACGTTCTCGGCAGTGAAGCGGCAGAACTTACGACGACGGAAATAACGTGCCATGGCCTTTATCCTCTATTCAGTGATCCAGAATTACTCTTCGGAAGACGCTGCTTCAACAGTATCTTCGCGGCGCTCGTCGTCACGACGGACGAAGCGCTCTTCCTTGGCCTTGGCCATCGGAGAAACTTCAGTCACGGCGTGCTTGGTGCGCATGATCATGTTGCGGATAACGGCATCGTTGAAACGGAAGTTGGTTTCCAGTTCATCGATAACGGCTTGCTCTGCTTCCACGTTCATCAGAACGTAGTGAGCTTTGTGCAGCTTGTCGATCGGGTAAGCCAGTTGACGACGGCCCCAATCTTCCATGCGATGGATAGTACCACCCGCGGTGGTGATAGCGCCGGTGTAACGCTCGATCATGCCGGGTACTTGCTCGCTCTGGTCCGGATGAACCATGAAGACGATTTCGTAATGACGCATTTTAGCTCCTTACGGATTAATTCAGCCTCCGCCCAGGTGCAGCCAGACCTCGGAGGCAAGGAACGTATGGTGTGTTTAGACACTGCTTTCTAGGGCGGCGTATTGTACGAAATAACATCCCTCACTGCAACTGGCCGCCACAGATGTTTTTATCTATGGGTATGATACAAAACATCAATTGATAATAATTATCATTTAGATCTATTCTATCTCCATAATCTTATGGAGGGTGATTCCATGCAACCCGCGCTGACCACGGCCATCCCGGCCCGCAAATTCAAACTGACCCTGCTTGGCCCCGCCTTTATCGCCGCCATCGGCTATATAGATCCGGGCAACTTCGCCACCAATATCCAGGCCGGCTCCACCTTCGGTTATCGGCTGCTGTGGGTGGTGGTATGGGCCAATCTGATGGCCATGCTGGTGCAGACCCTCTCCGCCAAGCTCGGCATAGTCACCGGCAAGAACCTGGCGGAGCACATACGTGATCGGCTGCCCAAACCAGCGGTCTGGGCCTACTGGGTACAGGCGGAGCTCATCGCCATGGCCACGGATCTCGCCGAGTTCATCGGTGCGGCCGTGGGCTTCAAGCTGCTGCTCGGCGTCACCCTGCTGGAAGGCGCTGGCATCACGGCCGTGGTCACCTGGGGCATTCTGATGCTGCAATCCCGCGGCCAGAAGCCGCTGGAGTTAGTGGTTGGCGGCCTCTTGCTGTTCGTGGCGGCGGCCTATATCGTCGAGCTGGTGTTCTCCCGCCCCCACCTGCCCAGCCTGCTGGAAGGCGCCCTCTTCCCCGGTCTGCCCAACAGCGACGCCGTCTATCTGGCCGCTGGCGTGCTCGGTGCGACCGTCATGCCTCACGTCATCTACCTGCACTCGGCGCTGACCCAGCACACCCAGGATCAGGGCACTGTGCCCCAGCGACTGCACACCACCCGGGTGGACGTAGCGATCGCCATGACCATAGCCGGCTTCGTCAACCTGGCCATGATGGCCATGGCGGCGGCCGCCTTCCACGGCGCCGGCAACCAGCCCGTGGCCGAACTCGAAACCGCCTACCAGACGCTCACGCCCTTGCTCGGGCAGGCCGCCGCCACCCTGTTCGGCCTGTCACTGGTGGCCTCAGGCATCTCCTCCACGGTCGTGGGTACACTCGCCGGTCAGGTGGTGATGCAAGGCTTCGTGCGCTTCACCATACCGCTCTGGCTGCGCCGCGCCATCACCATGGCCCCCGCTTTCGTGGTGATCGCCATGGGGCTCAACACCACCGAAATATTGGTGCTGAGCCAGGTGGTGCTGAGCTTCGGTATCGCGTTGGCGCTCATTCCACTGCTGATCCTGACCGGCGATCGGGCGCTGATGGGCGAGTATCGCAACCATCCGGTGACCCAGGCAGTCGGCCGCCTCATAGTCGCGCTGGTGATCGGGCTCAACGCCTACCTGCTGGTTGCCATGATCTAGCGCTCACAACCCGCTATTCAGGCCGGCTCATTAACCCAGGTTAATGAGCCGGCCTGCACTTTGGCGTATGCTGCGGCTCTCTCTTCCTCTTCGATTCGCAGGAGCCATCCATGGAACATACCCGAGCCAGCTTCGTGCTGGGCCACCATCATGAACAGGCCAGCGTGCTCTTCTGCCAGAACGGCGACACCAGCATGCTGGTCACCGACCTCACCCCTTTCCACCCCCAGAGCCACCTCTGGCCCGATCAGCCAGGCGATGTGGGCACGGTTTGCTGGGATGGCGGCGATGCCAGTGTGGGCCCCTGCCGCATGGGCGCCATCAGCCCGGAAGGCGAACTGTTCGTGGACACAGAGATTCCGGTCAAGCGTGGCGCCGAAGGCTGGGCCTTCGTGGTGGTGCATCCCCTGGCAGGCCGGCACTCTCTGGCGGTGGGCTCACGGGTTGAACTGAAGGTGGATGCCGCAGCCCGCCACGCCCTGAGCCTGGGCCACAGCGGCTGCCATCTGGCGGCGCTGGCCCTCAACCGGATGCTGGTTCCCTACTGGCGCAAGGAGGTGAGCGAGCGCGACGCGCTGGATCAGCCCGACTTTGACCGCCTCGCCATCCAGACCTCGCGGGTCGAGCCCATGGGATCCCAGGAGCAGTACCGTATCGGCAAGAGCCTGCGCAAGAAGGGGGTCAATAGTGACGCTTTGTTGGCGGAACTGGCGCAGATCGAGACCAGCGTAAACCAGCAGTTGGCAGACTGGCTGTCGGCCGGTGGCGAGATCCGCCGCAGCCGGGCCGGCGAGGCCATCATAGATTCGCGCTACTGGCACTGCATGCTTGAAGGTAAAGAGGTCACCATCCCCTGCGGCGGCACCCATGTCGGCACCCTGGCCGAGCTGGGCCAGGTTCGGGTGCAGCTCGCCCCCTGCGAGGAGGGCTTCACCCTGACGACCCGGGTCACTCCCTGAGCCAACCGTCAGGCCGGGGCTATCCCGGCCTGACGTCGTCACCCATCAGCCGAGGCGGATCAGCAAGATACCGCAGAGGATCACCAGCGCGGCCCACAGCCGTACCCGCCCCAGCTTCTCCCCCAGCCAGCACCAGGAGAGCAACACGGCAAACAGCACGCTGCTCTCGCGCAGCGCCGCCACCAGCCCGATGGGCGCCTGGGTCATGGCCCAGATGACGATGCCGTAGGCAAGCAGTGACAGAGCGCCGCCGAGGGCACCGGTACGCCATGCCGCGAGATCGAGCGCGCGCCAGGCGGTGCGACTCTGCCAGCGCATCAGCAGCGGCATCATCAGCGCAGTCAGGGCAAACAGCCAGAGGGTGTAGCGCACAGGCGCCCCGGCCGAGCGAGCGCCAGCGCCGTCGGAGAGGGTATAGGCTGCGGTGAACAGCGCCGTGATCAGCACGGCACGCAGGGCTGCAGGCGCCAGCCTGATACCGCCGCGCCAAGCCATCAGCAGCACCCCGCTCACCAGCACCAGGGCACCCGCTACCGCCAGCCCACCGGGCACCTCCCCCAGCAGCAGGGCCCCGAGCAAGAGGGTCACCAGGGGGGCACTGCCACGGGCCAGCGGATAGATCTGGCCGAACTCCCCCAGTCGATAGGCCCGACCGAGAAACAGGCAATAGCCGCAATGCAGCAGGATGGAGAGCGCCAGCCAGGGGTATTCGGCAGCCACAGGCAACCCCACCAGCGGCAAGAAGGGGGCGGCAAACAGCCCGGAGCAGAGGGAGACCAGCAAGACGCTGACGCGCCCCTCGGCCTGGCGCTTGGCCAGCGCATTCCAGAGGGCGTGCAGCAGCGCGGCCAGCAGGATGGCCGCAAAGAGGGTGAGTGTCACGATGGGGTTCCTGTCACTGAGAGCGGGACAGGCTAGCCTATTTTCGGTGCCACAACCGGGATCGGCTTCATAAGCTGCTCATATGACACACCGGCAAGCAGCCGGTTTGTCATATGGAGGAGAGCGCGCTAGCGCAGGCGACGCTGCCAATGGATGGCCAGCAGGATAAAGCCCACCCCGACCCAGAGGTTCCAGGCCGGGATCTCGCCAAACAGCCAGACCCCCAGCAGCACCACGAACATCAGGCCGGAATACTCGGTCGTCGCGATGCGGTTGGCCTCGACCTGCCGGTAGGCATAAATGCAACTGGCATGGTAGAGCAGTTGCATCACGCCGCTGCCACCAATCAGCGCCAGCAGACGCCAGTCCACCGGCTGCCATTGATTCACCGCCAACCCCGCCGTCAATGGCAACGCCAGCAGGTTGGCCCAGAACAGGGTCGCCACCACAGAGATACCCGCTGGCAGCTTGCGGCCGGTCACGTTGAACAGCGCCAGGGTGAAGGCGGTCACCAGGGCACCCAGCCCCGCCAGATGAAAATCCCCCGGCTTGAGCACGAACACGACCCCGAGCAGCCCCATGCCCCCCAGCAGCCAGACCCGGGAATTGATCTTCTCCTTGAGCAGCCAGGCCGCCAGCGGCAGGGTAAGCAACGGGGAGACGTAGAAGATGGCGTTGGCCGTGGCCAGCGGCAGCTGGGTCAGAGCCAGCATCATGCCGCCCCCGCCGAGCAGGCAGAGGTGACCGCGCAGCAGGTGCCATTTCCAGGCACCCAGTCCCCAGGCCGCTCTCGGCACCCGCAGCATGAAGGGCAGCAGCACCAGCAGGGTCAGCAGCTGGCGCAGGAACATGTATTGGAAGGGGCTGAAACCGGGGCCGATCAGCTTGACCAGCACATCGGAGAAGGCCTGGGCCAGATTGCCCAGCACCAGGGTGATGATGGCGAAGGTTTGCAGGTCCAGAGCGAACCGCTTGCGCAACAGCTCCATCAGCGACAGCCACTCGTGTGGCGAACGCAGATAAAATGCCTCAACGGCTCAATCGCTGAATCTTGTTCTGTATTAATGGGGTAAAAAACCATTTTTAAACCTATCCATCAACGGTTGCCGATTAATCACTCAGAGGGTACCCAGTAACATGGCGGCGAGCACCCGTTTTCTTTACTACCTCAAGACATAATAATTTCATTGTTATGCCTAAAAGATATTAAGAGGAGGTCATGCCGATGTGGGGAATGTCATCTTCCAGATAGGGTTCGCCCACGGCGGTGAAGCCATGACGACCATAGAAACCCTGCAGGTGCGCCTGAGCGCCCAGATAGATGCTGACCCCGGGCCACAGTTGTTCGCATTCCAGCAGCGCCTGCTGCATCAACTGGTGACCCAGACCGTCGCCTCTGGCCTCGGGCGCCGTCACCACCCGACCGATCACCACCTGATTCGCCTTGGCCACGCCGGGCGCCATCAGTCTGGCGTAGGCCACCAGCACGCCATCCTGCCAGCCGAGCAGGTGCTGCACGTCGGGACGCTTGTCGACCCCGTCCAGATCGAGGAAGACACAGGTCTGCTCCACCACGAAGACGCGGGATCTCAGGGTGAGCAGTTCATACAGTTCGTTGACGTCGAGTTGTTCAAAAGACTTGAGGGACCAGTTCATGGGGATTCCTTGCTCATGATGAGAAGGGCAGCATAGCCAGCCAGCAAGGGGCTGGCATTAACCTTTGTTAAGATCCTTCAGCCGTTTGCGAATGCGGCTCAGGCTGATGGGGGTGATGCCCAGATAGGCGGCAATTTGGTGATCCGGCACCCTGGCGTCCAGCTCGGGAAAACATTGCAGGAAGTGCTGATAACGGGCCTGGGGGCTCTCGGTCAGCAAGAGCAACTCTTTCTCCTCCTTGATGCGCAGTTGCACCGCCAGCAGGTGGTGATACCAGGCGGACCAGCAAGGGAGCTGACGCAAGTCGCCAAGGTTGAAGAGTTGCAGCCGGCAGGGCTCCAGCGCCTCCACGCTGTAGCGGGCAGGTTCACCACTGAGCAGATGGTGGAAGTCGATAAACTCGTCCCCCTCCCAGTAGAACTCCTTGATGTACTCGCGGCCATCCGCCAGCACCACCTTGGCCCGCAGCAACCCCTGCTCCACCCTGACCAGCAGATCGGGTCTGTCGCCCGCATGCCAGAGACAGGTGCGGGGGCTCAAGGTCAACGAGCGGGCAAAAGAGAGGAGGCGCGTGGCCTCCTGCTCATTCATGACCCGATCCCGGCTAAACGGGGGTCTGTCCATCCCGTTCGCCTCAGGCGCGACGCTGACGCACGGCTTCGAACAGGCAGACGCCCGTTGCCACCGAGACGTTGAGGCTGGAGACAGCCCCGGCCATGGGGATGCTCACCAGTTCATCGCAATGCTCGCGAGTCAGGCGGCGCATACCCTTGCCTTCGGCGCCCATGACCAGCGCCATGGGACCGGTCAGCTTGGCCTGATAGAGGTCGTGATCCGCCTCACCGGCGGTGCCGACCAGCCAGACGCCGCGCTCCTGCAACTCGCGCAGGCTGCGGGCCAGGTTGGTGACCTGGATGAGCGGTACCACTTCGGCGGCGCCACAGGCGACCTTGCGCACCACAGAGGTCAGGCCGCTGGCCTTGTCCCGCGGCACTATCACCGCATGGACCCCGGCCGCATCGGCGCTGCGCAGGCAGGCCCCCAGGTTGTGCGGGTCAGTCACCCCGTCCAGCACCAGCAGGAAGGGGGCGGTCTCTTGCACCGCCAAGCCGTCCAGCAGGCTGGCCAGATCGTGCTCGGCCAGCTTGGGCGCCTCTATCACCTTGGCCATGATGCCCTGGTGATTGTTGCCCTCGGCTTTGTCATCGAGCGTCTTGCGGTTCACGCTCTGCACCTTGAGACCGAGGGATTCAAGCTCGGTCAGCAGGGGTTGCAGCCGGTCGTCATCCCGGCCCTTGAGGGCCCACACTTCGATGAAACGCTCCGGGGTGCGCTCAAGCAGCGCGGATACAGCGTGAATGCCGTAGATCAGTTCAGTACTCATTTCGTGCTCTTGACCTTATCACGAGCCTTTTTGCTCGGTCGTCTGTTGCTGGGCTTGGCGCGGCCACCCTTGTCGGATTTGCCGATCTCCTTGCCCTCTTTGCGTTTTTCGTGGCGCTGAGCGCTCTTGGCCTTCTCTTTCTTGATTTCGGCCTGCTTGCGCGCCATCTCTTTGGCGTTCTTGCCGGTGGCCTGGAGCGGCTCTTCCACCATCACGAAGTCGATCTTGCGATCGTCCAGGTTCACGCCCATCACCTTGACGCGTACCTTGTCGCCCAGACGGTAGCGACGGCGGAAGTTCTCGCCGATCAGCTGCATGTGCAGGGGATCAAACTGGTAGTAGTCGTTGGTGAGGGTGCTGACGTGCACCAGACCGTCGATGTGGATCTCCGCCAGACGGACGAAGAAACCAAAGCCGGTGACGCTGGCGATGACGCCATCGAACTCGTCACCCACGTGATCCAGCATGTACTCGCACTTGAGCCAGTCGGCCACGTCGCGGGTCGCATCGTCGGCACGGCGCTCTGTCATGGAGCAGTGCTCGCCCATGGGATCCACTTCTTCCAGCTGGTAGTGGTAACCACCGCTCGGAGTCCATTTGTGGCGCAGATTGCCCTGCTGCTCCTTGGCCGTCTGGTACTTGATGGCGCGGTGCAATATCAGGTCGGGGTAGCGACGGATCGGCGAGGTGAAGTGCGCGTAGGACTTCAGGGCCAGACCGAAGTGACCTATGTTGTCGGCCTGATAGACGGCCTGACGCATGGAGCGCAGCAGCATGGTGGAGAGCAGCTCCGCATCCGGACGCCCTTCAAACTTGGCGGCCAGCTCGGCAAAGTCTTTCGGCTCGGGCTCGAGGCCACCCTTGAGCTCCAGACCCAGTTCGGCCAGGAAGTCACGGAAACCGGTCAGACGCTCTTCGCCCGGACGGTCGTGCACCCGGAACAGGGCAAAGGCTTCGTTCTTCTCGATGTAACGGGCCGCAGCCACGTTCGCCTGGATCATGCACTCTTCGATGATCTTGTGGGCATCGTTGCGCACCAGCGGCACTATCTGGTCGATCTTGCGCTGGGCGTTGAAGATGAAGCGGGTCTCTTCGCTCTCGAATTCCACGGCGCCACGCTGGTGACGGGCATGCTTGAGCGCCTTGTAGAGGTTGTTGAGCTCCTCGATGTGACCCACCAGCGGCTCGTACTGCTGACGCAGCTTGGGCTCGCCATCCAGGATCGCCGCCACCTTGCTGTAGGTCATGCGCGCGTGGGAGTTCATCACGGCTTCGTAGAACTTGTAACCGGACATGCGGCCGGCGGCTGAGATGGTCATCTCGCACACCATGCACAGACGGTCGACCTGCGGGTTCAGGGAGCAGAGGCCGTTGGAGAGTACCTCCGGCAGCATGGGCACCACGAACTCGGGGAAATAGACGGAGTTGCCACGCTGATACGCTTCGGCATCCAGCGCAGTGCCGGGCTTCACATAGGAGGAGACATCCGCGATGGCTACCCACAGGCGCCAGCCGCCACCACGCTTGGCTTCACAGAAGACGGCGTCATCGAAGTCACGGGCGTCTTCCCCGTCTATGGTGACCAACGGCAGGGCACGCAGGTCGATACGACCCTCTTTGGCCTTCTCCGGTACCTGTTCGCCCAGACCGGCAACCTCCTTGGTCACCTCTTCCGGCCAGGTATGCGGGATGCCGTGGGTACGCAGGGCGATCTCGATCTCCATGCCCGGCGCCATGTTCTCGCCCAGCACGTCCAGCACGGTACCGACCGCGTTGATGCGGGAGGTGGCGCGCTGATTGATGCGCACCACTACCACCTGGCTCTGGCGGGCTCCCTTGTTTTCCCCTTCGGGGATGATGATGTCCTGGCCGATGCGGCTGTCATCCGGCACCACGAAACCGACGCCGTTCTCGACGAAGTAACGACCGACGATATCCGCCTCGCGGGACTTGAGCAGACGCACCAGACGCGCTTCCTGACGACCCTTGCGGTCAATCTCGGTCGGCTGCACCAGCACGTAGTCGCCATGCATCAGGCGCTGCATCTCGCGGTTGTTCAAATAGAGATCCGGTCCACCACCTTCCGGGCGCAGAAAACCGAAACCATCTTTGTGGCCGAGTACATACCCTTTCACCAGATTCAGACGATCCGGCAGGGCATAACATTGGTTGCGAGTGAACACGAGTTGCCCGTCACGCTCCATGGCGCGCAGACGACGGCGCAAGGCTTCCAACGGCTCTTCGTCGGTCAGTTTGAGAGCCTTGGCCAGCTCTTCCCGGGACATGGGTTTTTCATGGCCCTTGATGAGCTCCAGCAGCATCTCGCGACTGGCGATGGGGTTTTCGTATTTTTCGGCCTCGCGTTGGAGGAAAGGATCTTTTTGAGACATAAGCAGGCCTTAGGGTAGGTAATAACGCAGACATTATATCGAAGGGGGGAGCTAATGGCATCCATCGGCTGCCTTTTGGCCAATCTCTCTGTCATACTATGCAAAGTTTGCAGGCATGATGAGACACGGAACTCATGAGCAAGGACTCGTTCGCCCAATCCGCCGCCTATCTGAAGCAGGCGGTTCCCCTGATGATCAAGTATCAAATTCCCACGACGCCGGATAATTACACCCTTTGGTATAACTATGTGGCCGCCAGCATGCCCGAGCTCAATCAGGCCATCGATCAGGCCATCAAGCTGCAGGGCACCTGCTCTCTCACCACCTGCGAACGGCTCTATCACCAGCATCTCGCCGCCGAAGACGAGCAGCAGATGGAGGCGATGAAGCTCACTCTGGCTGCCATGGCCAACGAGCTCGGCCATAGTATGCAGGATGCCATCTCCGACACCGGCATGTTCCAGGAGATGCTCGACAAGAGCTTCGATCGGCTGAGCCTCATCGACGATGAGGGGCTGAGCCTGGAGGATACCATGGGTATCTTGCGGGATCTGGTACGCGAGTCGCGGGATGTTCGCATGTCGACCATGCATTTTCGCAATCAGCTCAGCAGCGCCGAGAAGGAGATCAAGGAGCTGCGTGAGGCGCTCAACGAGACTCGCAAGCTGGCCAACGAGGATGCCCTCACCTCCCTGCTCAACCGACGCGCCTTCGATCTGGAAATAGACGGCCTGATCCGCAGCAAGCGCCCCTTCTCTCTCATTTTGTCGGACATAGACCGCTTCAAAAACTTCAACGACGAATATGGCCATCTGCTGGGGGATCAGGTATTGCGCGCCTTCAGCAAGCGGCTGCGGGAAACCTGCAAGGAGGGCATCACCGCCTACCGGCTCGGTGGCGAGGAGTTTGCCCTGCTGGTGCCCATGCGCAGCCTGGCCCTGAGCCGCCAGATGGCCGAGAGCCTGCGCCGGGCCATCGAGAAGATGTCCATTCTGGATCGCAAGTCAGGCCGCCGCATCGACCACATCACGGCTTCATTCGGGGTGGGTGAGTACAATGGCCAGGAGACGGGCGATGCCCTGGTCGAACGTACCGACAAGCTGCTCTACAAGGCCAAGGAGCTGGGCCGCAACCGGGTGATGCCGCTGCCCTCCTGATCCTTCCAGGCAACAAAAAGGCCGGTCAATGACCGGCCTTTTTCATGCTGGCGATACCAGGATCAGAGGCTTTTCAGCTTATCTTCCGGCAGGGCCAGCACCTCATTGTGGTTGACGCCAATGCCGCGCTCCAGCACGTGGCGGGCGATGGCATGGGCCTCTTCCAGCGAGTGCATGCTGAAGGTGCCACACTGGTATTCGTTCAACTCCGGGATCTTGGCCTGATCCTGCACTGTCAGCACATCGCTCATGGCCGCTTTCCAGGCTGCGCCGACACGGGCCTCGTCCGGTGCGCCGATCAGGCTCATGTAGAAGCCGGTACGGCAACCCATGGGGGAGATGTCTATGATCTCCACCCCATTGCCGTTCAGGTGATCACGCATGAAACCGGCAAACAGGTGCTCGAGGGTGTGGATGCCGCGCTCGGAGAGGATCTCCTGATTCGGCACGCAGAAACGCAGATCGAACACGGTAATGGTGTCCTTGTTCGGGGTCTGCATTGTCTTGGCCACGCGTACCGCAGGGGCTTCCATGCGGGTGTGGTCAACGGTAAAACTGTCCAATAGCGGCATTTCTGACTCCTGATTTGGTTACCAGAACCAGCCCCCGCTGGAGAGCTGATCCTTGCATTGTCGATACTGGGCGCCGTAGCGCTGGGCGCGAGCCTCTACCTTGCGGGAGGTCTTCATCAACCACCCCTTGCTGCGGTAGCTGCCACGCCGGTAGCCACCCCACCCTTCGTGATAGTTGAGATACTGGCCATAGGCATCCCACTTGGAGGTGCCATTCAGCCGCTGGGCCTTGTTAGTGTACCAGCCCATGAAATCGATGGCGTCGGCAAAGTCGTCGCGACTGCTCCAGCCGTTGCCGGTTTCCCGCTGGTAATCGTCCCAGGTTTCGTCTTTCACCTGGGCATAACCATAAGCGGAGCTGGCCCGCCCGGTCGGGATGAAGAGGAAGTACCCCATAGGCGGCTGGGCGTCGTGTACGAAGGAGGACTCCTGGTACATCATGGCCATCACCACCTGGATCGGCGTCCCCCACTTCTCGTTCATCTTGAGTGCCGCCTTGTGCCACTCGGGTTTCTCCCGAAAGATCTGGCACAGGTTCTCCGGCTGGGCCGGCGGCCGGGTACTGCAAGCGGTCAGGCCGGCCAGCAGGCCTGCCACCGCAGCGAGGCGCATCCATGACATCAGCCGTGTTGCATCTTCGTTCTCTTGATCGTTACGAGGCACATGCATCACATCAAATCGCGTCTTCGTTCTCTTCGCCGGTACGAATGCGAATGACCCGTTCCACCTCGCAGACGAAAATCTTGCCGTCACCTATCTTGCCGGTGCGGGCTGTGTTCTGGATGGCTTCCAGGCAGGCATCGAGATCCTCGTCCTGCACCACCAGCTCCACCTTTACCTTCGGCAGGAAATCAACCATGTATTCGGCGCCGCGATAGAGCTCGGTGTGCCCTTTCTGGCGGCCGAAGCCTTTGACTTCGGATACCGTCATGCCGTTGATGCCGATCTCGGCCAGGGCCTCGCGCACATCGTCCAGCTTGAACGGTTTGATGATGGCTTCAATCTTCTTCATGGTGACTCCTTACCAGTTCTGTTTGCCAAACCCGGATGTGATGGGGTAACGGCGATCCTTACCAAAGTTGCGGGCCGTGATACGGGGCCCGACGGCGGCCTGACGGCGCTTGTATTCGTTGAGATCCACCAGCCGGATCACCTTGCGCACCACTGCCTCCTCGAATCCCTCTGCCACCAGATCGGCGACCGAGGCATCCTCTTCCACGTAGCGCTTGAGGATGGCATCCAGGATGTCGTAGGGGGGCAGGCTGTCCTGATCCACCTGGTCTGGCGCAAGCTCTGCCGAGGGGGGACGGTCGATGACCCGCTGCGGGATCACGTAATCGACCGAGTTGCGATATTCGCACAATTTGAAGACCAGCGTCTTGGGCACGTCCTTGAGCACGTCGAAACCGCCCGCCATGTCACCATACAGGGTGGCATAGCCCACGGCCATCTCGCTCTTGTTGCCCGTAGTCAGCACTATGCGCCGACGCTTGTTGGAGAGCGCCATCAAGAGCACGCCACGGCAGCGAGCCTGCAGGTTCTCTTCCGTGGTATCCCGGGCTGTGCCGGCAAACAGCGGCGCCAGCTGGGTCATGAAACCTTCGAACATGGGCTCGATGGAGATGATGTCGAACTCGACCCCCATACGCTCGGCCTGCTCCTTGGCATCCTCCACACTCATCTGGGCTGTGTAGCGGAACGGCATCATCACTGCCTGCACCTTGTCCGCCCCTATGGCGTCGGCCGCTATGGCCAGGGTCAGGGCGGAATCGATGCCGCCGGAGAGACCCAGCACGGCCCCCTGGAAACCGTTTTTGGTGATGTAATCACGCACCGCCAGTACCAGCGCCTGATAGGTCTCGGCCAAGGGGTCGAGCGACGCGGCAGGCTCACGTTCTTTCAGCGGCTGCCCGGCGGCAAAGCGCACCAGGGCCAGCTCTTCGGCAAACGGAGCCAATTTATGGGTCAGCTCGCCCCGACCGTTGAACACCTTGGAACAACCGTCGAAGATCAGCTCGTCCTGGCCACACACCTGGTTGAGATAGACCAGCGGCAAACCTGTCTGGTGACAGCGGGTCGTCATCAGCTCATGGCGGATCCAGGGTTTCTCCTGATCGTAGGGCGAGGCATTGATGGTGAGCAGCAGCTCGGCTCCCGCCGCCTTGGCGGCCAGCGCCGGGCCCGGTTGCCACAGATCTTCGCAGATGAGCAGTCCCAGCTGATGACCACGGAAGGGCACCACGCAGCTATCCGTGCCTGCGGTGAAGTAGCGCTTCTCGTCGAATACTCCGTAGTTGGGCAGATCCTGCTTGAAGTAACGGGCGATAAGCTTGCCCTGCTCATAGAGAGAAGCCGCATTATGGAGCGCAGCCCCCTCACGCCAGGGGTGACCCACCAGAATGGCACACTTGCCCTGCCAGGCCGCGATGCGAGCCAGCGCAGCGTCGACCCGGATCATCAGATCGGCACGCAACAGCAGATCCTCCGGCGGGTAGCCGGTCAGGGCCAGCTCGGAGCACACCAGTAGATCAGCACCTTGCTGCTCGGCCTGGGCGGCCGCAGCCAGCACCTTGTCACAGTTATCTTCGATGGCGCCTACCGTCAGGTTCAACTGGGCAAGCATCAGAGAGAGGGCTTTTGCCATGGCGATGCATCTTAAAATCGAAAATGATGGGGAATGATAAAGAAAAGGCGCTGGCGGTGCCAGCGCCTAAGGCTCAAGGGGTGCAAGTCAGGTTGGCAGCGTTGGTGACGCCATTGTCCACCAGCAGGGAACAGGGCCCGCTCAACACCTGATTGTTGGGCTGTGGCGTCATCTGCACGCTGAAAGAGGGCGGCTGCAGCATGTAGGTTGTGCTGCCCTGATTGGTGTAGGAAAGATTGATGGCCAGCGTCGCATTTTCCGGGGCCTCGCACAGATAGGCTGCGGGCTGGTTGTTCGCCTGCGGTTTGTCGATACGGCAGGTCGCCCCCGAGTTTGGCGTGCTGATGCTCAGGTTGTTGAAGGTGTTCTTGCTGCAGGCCTCTGGCGGCGGATTATTGTTCCCCTTGCCACGATCCAAGCATTGGATTCGGCCACTGACTTTGATGGTCGGTACCGTCTGCTGGCTTGCATCAATTTTCACCAGCATGTCGGCGCTCAATGCCAATGATTGATCCTGCGGGGAGATCAGGGAGGCGGTGATCCCCGAGTTCCCCTGATAGGCAGCGACCCGGATAATGACGTCCCGCAGTATCTGGCCGCTGTCTTTGGTCGATTTTTTCGCCGTCATGTAGCCGCGACTGTAACTGCCGAAATAGTAGTTATTGAGGTCCACCACGGTTTTCACCGCTTCATTGGTGACGGTCGCATAATCGGTGGCGCTGCCGGTCAACAGGGTCAGTGGTCCCATGGTCCATTCTGCCAGCATGGTCAGGTTGATATCCTGAAACGGCACCTTGGTCAGATAGTCAGTCTCGCTGGTGTCGATGCCAACCAGATAGACAGGGTCAAGCACGTCCACATAGATGCCGCGAGCGATGAGCTGCGCCGTGCCGGTACTGACTGTGATGCCTGTCGTGGTATCTCCCCCAGTCTCTGCATTGGAGGCCAGCCAGGCCGAAAAGTCGGTGATCGTCGGGAGTGTGGCGGAGGCGCCTTGCGTCCAGTTCAGGGTCGACTTCTGCCAGTCGATGTAAGTCTTGACCACGTACTTGATGTATTTCTGATAGCTGGCCTGATTGGCCGGCTTGGCCAGAAAATCGGCCGTGGTCACCACTACCTTGACCAGGTTCCAGTCTGGCAAGGGGCGATAGAAACCGTCCAGCCGGACAAAACGACAGGCGTCCACATATTTGCCACTGGTGACAGTGCTCAAGGCACTGTTGTAACGCACCCGGCTGGTGTTGAGCGGAGCATAGAAGTTAGTAAAGCTGGAGCCACTGCCATCGAAGTGATCCTTGCAGCAGCTGGTACACAGCGTGGGCTGGCCATTGACGCTGCTGTCGAGTGTCCCGGTCGGCTTGCTCAGCATGGCGCCAGCTTTCCAGTAAAGTTGCTTGCTCGCCGAACTGTAGACCTGCCCCGGCAAATAGGCGGTCAGGCTGGAGCCATAACTGCATGAGCAGGAGACTGAGGCCATGTCCTGCAACACCTGCTGGGTGTTGCCTCCGGCCTCAGGCTTGTAAGTCACGGTTTCAAACTGCACCAACTTGCCGACCTGACCATCTTTGGACGTGACTGTGGGCAAGGGCTTGCTGGTCTCCTGCTTGTTGCCATCGCCCAGCTCAACCGAGATGACATCCGGGGCGACCCCAGGCGTATAGTTGACCTTGGGCCCCTGCCTTGCGGTGTTCAAGCCACCGTTCAGCTGATCTGTGCTCAAGGACTCTATCGGCGATACATTCCCGACAAGCTGCAGCATATGGGATTGCCCTTCGCTATCCGACCAGCCGACATTGACGGCCACCGCCTTTCTCCCCGGATAGCTGAGGCGATAGCCGACCGGCACCGTGCCTTGCCAGGTTGAGCCATTCAGGTACTGATTGGTCACGGTCCAGGCCAGAGAATAGGGTTCCCCCGACAGGGTAACGGCGGCACTGGCCGAGGCGATCTGGTTGTAAGCCGTGAGCGGTGCCGTTGCCGTCATCACGCCATTGAAGTTGCGGAACTCATCGAGTTTTGATTCAGCCAGGCGCATCGCAGTCTCATAGCGACGGCCATCCTGCGAGACAGTCAGCGCCGACTTTGACATGGCGACCAGGCCGACAACCCCGACCCCCAACACGACCAGCGTGATCAAAATCTCAAGCAGGCCAAATCCTTTTTGCCTATTCATCCTCATCTTCCTCTACCAGTCCCGCCAACTGCCGGGCACCTGATTGACGACCTGGAAAGCGGCGCCATTCGAGATGTTGCTCAATACATTGGCATCAAACTTTGCATCGTAGGTGCCGTTGGCATTTCCCAGCTGATAATTGGATACCATGGCGCCATATACTATGGCTCCCCCGGTCAGCTTCACATCCGTACCGGCCGCGGCCGGGTTAGACGAGTAGGCAAAGACCAGACCGTACAGCACAGTGTTGCCATTCACCGCCAAATTGCCGTTGCGCACTATCAGGATCACGGGTGCGGCCTCGGTGCCGACGTTGGCAGAAGGCTTGCAGTCGCCATCCACTATGATGAGCCCGGTCGAGGTGGGGCCGAGGGAGCTGCAATCGGTCAACCGCTGGGTGGCTCTGGCCTCCAGATTGGTCCAACCGGCAGCATCATCCTTTTCATTGAACAGATACCAGACCAGATCGGTCGGAAAGGCGGCATCGTTGTCCTTGATATCCGACTGCTTGTCCCCTTTCTGGCTGATGTTGGCCGAGCAGCCGCCGCTGTAATCCCCCTGATGACAGGTTTGCCCCGTCCCCGTAATGAGGTCGACGTTGCCACTGGTCCAGACCGACAGGGGCACCCCCAGCCCACCGCCATTGGGATTGGCCACTATGGTGAAGTTGCCGCCGACCGCCATGCCGCCGGCCACGGTCAAGGGGGCCGCTGGCGATCCCGCCAACACGCTGAAACGTACCACCTTGGTCTCTACTGCAGCCTGCGCCTGATCATTGCTCAGCGTCGCCTGGGAGCGCACCCGGATCGGAGTCACCACCACGGACCCCACGGTAATGGCCGTGTCATCCACTGACGAGAGTGTGTAGCTGCCAGTGGTCAGCGTGGTCGTTGCCGAGCTGGTGCGCCAACCCGGGTCCAGCGCCAGCCGCCCCAATCCATCCGCCATGCCCTGCTCTGCCATCGCCATGGCTTGACGATAGAGCACCTCATTGAGGGTCACCCGTCGATCGGCCACCAGCATCTTGCCCACCAGCAGTGAGATACCCAACAAGATCAGCACCAGCAGCAACGTGATGGTGAAGGTGGTAAAACCCGACTGTCGGCTCATATCAGTACCCATCATTACGCAGTTTGATGTCCCGCTGCAGATTCAGGGTCAGTGCGGGCGCAGACTTGAAGCGACCGCTCATCATCAACTGCAGTGCCCGCGCCCCGCTGACCTGGCTACTCGGCAGCAACCTGAGGGTCATGGCGGTTATCTCTATGGTGTCATCGGTAGAAACAAGGCTGCCGTTGCCACATGTCGTAGCGCCAGTCCCCTGCTTGATCCCCTTGTCAGCACTGCTGTAGCTGTAGACCAGGGTGTCATCCGTGTTCAGTACACCGTTCTCATCATTGTCATAGCGCACCCTGATGCAGGTATAGAGGCCGGAGCCCGTCGCCGTTTCATTCATCAGATCCGCTGCCGTATCAAAATAGAAACTGGAGCGGCTGCCGGATGTTGCGGCAAGAAATTGAGTCGCATTGGTGTCATACCCGGTTCGCTGGATATCACGCGCTATCATGTCCGTCAGCAGCTGGATCTCCTGATTCAGGCGACTGGTCTGCATGGCGGTATGATTGGCCTTGAGGATGGTGGCGAACAGCGAGGTGACAGCCGCGACCAGCAGCAGCCCGGCCACCATGGCGACCATCAGTTCGACCAGGTTGAAGCCATGAGCCCTCAATCGCATGTCACCTCCCCGACCAGGTTGCTGACAGCACAGGTGCGTACCCGCCCGAGGTTGCTGGTCACCACCTTCATGCTGGCAACGGACGAGGCAACCGTGATGCTGCCGCTGGGCAGGGTGCCGCGACGGGGGGAAAACGTGATGGGGCGCACCTGGCTCGATGATTCGGTATAGGTCGCCGTCAGGACAATGCCCGGGAACTCGCTGGCATCGGCCCCCTTGCGACCCTCAATACTGGAGCAGGTATCGCTGCAACTGCCGCAGGTCCCGTCGATGCTGATGCGATAGCACCAGTTGTTGGTGCCACTGTTGAACAGGATCATCTGCAAGTTGCGATTGCGCTTGAGTGCTTCGGACTTGAGCAGCATCACGTCCGTATAGACGGCCAGAGCCGCCGCCTTGACCATCTGGTCCTGGCGCAATGACTGATAGCTGGGGATGGCCACGGTCAACAACAGGGCGACCAAGGCCATGGCAACCATCAGTTCAATCAGGGTAAAACCGGCGGATCTGCCCTCTGTACATTCCATTAGCTCAAGACTCCTTTCTTTTTGCTCATGCCAGTAGAGCGTACTGTCAGTACTATCCTATAGTATCAACCTGTTTCATGAACCATGCCGCCCATGAGAATCAAACAATCAGGAATCACGCTGCTGGAGCTGATGGTCGTGATCGCCATCGTCGCCATCATTGCTTCTGTCGCCTACCCCAGCTTCACCGATGGTTTGCGCAAATCCCGCCGGGCCGAAGCCTTCAAGGGATTGCTCAGCATGCAGCTCAAGCAGGAAGAGTTTCGGGTCTCCAACACCAGCTACAGCGCCACCCCCTCCCAGGTGGGCAACCCTGCCAGCGATTACTACACCTTCACCATTTCAGGGGCGACCGCGACCACCTATACCCTGATCGCCACCACCAAAGGGGCTCAGGTCGGAGACAAGGCCGGCAGTACTGCCTGCGATACCCTGACACTCAACAAGGCCGACACCAAGACCCCAGCCGATTGCTGGTAACAGGCGACCGGTATCGCCGTCCTACCAGCATTCCGCCGCCGTCATGGTGGCGCCTGACACCCCTTGCTGCCCACCCTGATCCAGGGTCAGCAGGCCGCAGGGGTCACCATTCATGGCTCCGGTCGGAATCGCCGTCAGGGTATAACGACCCCCGCTGGCATTGAGCGCCAGGTTGTAATAAGCCTCTCCCCCCTCCTTTGGCAGGGTCGCCAGTCCGGCAGAGGCCAGATTCCCGCCATCATAATTGCCCTCCGCAGTAAACTGCCGCTCCAGATATTGCGCGGCCTCCAGCAAGGTTGCCTTGGCTTCGGCCCGCTTGGCCGAGGCAATGTAGTTGTTGTAACTGGGGTAGGCGATCACGGTCAGGATGGCCATCACGGCCACCGCAATCATCAACTCCATCAGGGAAAATCCACGCTCCATGCCAGCCTCTAGTCCAGTTGCAACCAGGATTGACGACCACCCAGATCGCCCGCCCCCTCTTCCAGCGTGACCGAGATGTTGCCACTGGATCCGCTGATGTATTTACGCTCCATGTCTGCATCCTCCACCACGCTCGGGGTCGTGGTGAGTTCGTCAAATTGCTTGCCACTGACCGGCACCTTGACGTCATTGCCGGCATCATCCTTGATCCCCACATAGTCATCATCGTTGACGGCACCGTCACCATTGACGTCAAACACCGAATAGGTCAAACGGGCCCCCGACACGGGATCCAGCTCCATCAACCAGGAACGGCCGCCAAAGTCACACGCATCTGCCGAGGGGATCAGGGTGTTGAAGATCAGCCGCTTGTTCCGAAACAGCATCTCGGAGACGGCGCGCTCCCCCACCCCTTTGCTCAGCCCGGGTGACTTCAAGACCAGGTACCAGCCCTTCTGGCTGGTGTAGTTGACTGCCTTGCTGGACACCACCCGCACATTGAACTTGATGCTGGTGCCATTGGCCGAATACTCGTGGGTGATGCTCTGTTGCAGCAACTGGCTACTGCTCACCTCGGCCCCCGTGTCCCAGATGCCATAGACGGCCTCCAGCCTCGGAGTTGCAGGCAACAGCTTGTCATCATTGGTGAAATAGCTCCCCGTCCCCATCAGCACCATGATGCCCCCCTTGGGATGGCGGATCGCCAGTGGCCGCATGGTGATGGGTTGGCGCGTACTGGCCGAGCAGGTGCCATTGCAGGCCTGGAACAGCGGCTTTGGCTTGTTGCCGGTCTTGAAGGCGCTGCCCCACTGGGCGCTGTTGTTGTCAGTCAGATCGAACTTCCACAGGTTGCCCTGCAGATCGCCGGCATAGACATAATCAGCCACCCGATCGCCATCCTCATCCACCGGCAAGGGGGAAGAGAGACCGTTCGGCTCGCTGGCCGACCCCACCTGGGTATCTATCTCCTTGATCACGGCGCCGGTCGCCAGATCCAGCACGAACAGACGCGCCGTCTGGCTGGTGCTGTTGTAACCATTGGCCACCAGCGCCACCCACTTGCTGCCGGACTTGACCCGAACCAGGGTCGGCGCAGCCAGTGCCACCCCCATCTCGGCATTGGTGAACTCCCACAGCATCTTGTCGGCGCTGAAATTGTCCGGCGCCGTCACGTCGATGGCGAATACCGCCTTGCCACCGGCCCCCGTGGATCCCAGTAGTACGGTTTTCCAGCTACTGCCAAGATAGGCATCGCCCACCTTGGCAGTACCATCGACATAGTAACGATGACTGTAATCAGGCTTGGTCAACAGGCTCAGATCCCCCAACAGGCTGGCGGGAATATAGGCCAGGGTCTCCACCCCGTTGGCGACCCTGAAACCGTGCAGCATGCCATCATTGGCCCCCACATAGAGCATGGGAGTGCGGCTGCGGATGGCCGTCGATCCGAGGAAACTCTGATAACCGTCCCGCTCCGCCTGGCTCAGCCCGGTGGCTCTGCCGTAGCCGTAGTCCCTGACACCGACATAGACGGGATCCGAGTTGATGATGTCCCCCAGCAGATCGCTGCGACTGCGAAACAGGCCGCCATTGCTCTGTTCACGGCTGCGATCACCGCGCAGATAGGCGACCCGGTTCTCCCCCTGGTTGTCGCCGGCGATGTTGAACAAGGCGCGGTTGGTGGCATTGAGATCGGCCCAGGTAAAAGGGATGCCGACCCCGTTTTGCCGGGTGAAAATAGTGCGGGCCGAATGCGCCGGGATCAGGGTCGCCGCATCCCAGGCCATGGAGCCCAATGAGCCATCGCTGTTGAGCGGAATGGAAACCAGTTGTCCCGACCAGTCCCCGCTGTTGTAACGGGCCTGATAGATGTGGGTATTGCTGTCCAGCCGGGTCGCGTTGGCGGTCACCGAACTGGCTGAGCTGTTGCGGGCCGCGATCTGGGCCAGGGTGCTGCTCAGGGCCGCGGCAAAGGTGTCGGGGTCGGCCGCACTGAAGAAGCTGCCCTTGCTGTTGAGTGCCGCATGCCAGAGATCATCGATCTTGTACTCCGGAATGTAGGTCGGGTTCTTGTACTCCTTGTCATCCGGATCATGGGGATTGGGCCAGTTGCTCGGGATGCCGTTGGCCGGATTGAGCGAGCCATTCACCCCCAGCCCGACGGTGAAATTGACCAGATGCTGCCAGTTGGCGGGATCTGCCGTGCTGGTCGGCACCTTGTTGGCCAGATCGGTGCGCAGATCCGCCTTCCAATACTGGTAGGCCACATCGGCCAGGGTATTGCTGTAACCGTCCTTGTCCTGATCCCCCACCGAAGGGGTGTCTCCGTTCCAGTAGCCGTCCGTCATCAGTATGTTGTAACTCTGACGGCAGGTGAGGTGCGGCAGAGTACTGCCCGCACTGGCGGCCCAGGGGCCATTGTTGTCCGTGCGGGAAAAGTACTCCCCCACATCCTTCAGACTGGTGCGCAGCGGTGTGCCGGACGCCAGAATGTCGCGGCTGTAGAGGTCACTGAAAAATGCGCTGCGATCGGTGCCGGAGAAGGGGGCCACACCACGGATCACGCTGCCACTGGCGTTGATGGTGGCAAAGCCGACCCGGATGGCCTGCCCCTGACTGGCAAAGGCCCGCCCAACCCCGGCCCTGGCCGCCAGGATCCTGGAGCGATAGTAGGTATACCAGTTGGCGAAGTTCTGGATCTCCTCGTCATAGGTGCAGACGGGGGCGCTCTTGCAGTCGCTGCGGTTGGGGCGTCCGCCATAGGTGCTGCCCGACTTGATCTCGACCCGGGTGTAGCTGCCCACCTTCTTCACATCGCCACTGCCCTTGTAGGCAAAATAGACGGCGGGCCAGAACGTCTCGTCATCGTTGTAGTCGCTGGAGGAGAATCCGGTGTAGTAACGCAGCGATCTAGACCGGTTGTTCTTGGTCAGGTCACGGCAACCGGCGGCCGTATTGAACGGATTGTGCGGCGCACAGCTGATGCTGGCGTTCGCCATCAGGGTGCCATCCGCCTTGGCCCAGGGGCGGTAGCTCTGCAGCGGGTTGTAGTAGAGCTTGTTGTTGTTGCTAGAGCGGGTATAGGCGTTGCGGTCGCTGTTGCTGGTGAAGGTGACGGTCCGGTTGTCATAGTCCTCGCTGCCATACACGTTGTCGACGCGGGGATAGACGTAGCGGGCGCTGTTCTCGATCAGCCCCTCCGGCATCAGCTCGAAGTGCATGGAGCCGGAGTCATCGAGGCTGAACATGATGTTGGGCTCGGCCCGGGTACCGAGATAGAGGGGAACCTGGGCAATATCGAGCGCGGCCTGCACCGGCGAGCAGAGCAGCAGGACCGAGAGTCCGTAGCCAGATGTGCGCATGGGTTGCCCTCCTAGCGGCTGTAGGTCGATTGCAACAGCACCCGGCTCTCATCCGAGAGACCGAATCCCCTTGCCGTGATGCGATAGAGGCGACGCTCGCCTATCGGTTCGTCGACCGCCAGACTCTCATTGCCAGCCTGGGTGTAGGGCAGTCGCTCGATGAAGTACTCGGGGGCGCGCCCCGCCAGACCGCTGTTGGCATAGGTACGCCAGGCCGTGGAGGGAGACGCGGGATCCACCGCCACGCTGACGAACTCGTACAAACCGGCGCTGTTGTCATAGGGGCCTGAATTACCGGCTTCCAGATAGCGCTCGGCGGCACGCAAACCGGCCTCCGCCGCCTGCAGCGCCTGCTGCGACTCCTTCTGGTTGCCCGCCATCTTCTCCTGCAACAGTGCGCCCTGCATGCTGGCCATCGCCAGCAGGCTCACCATGGCCAGAAAAATCAGGCTGATCACCAGTGCCATTCCCTGTTGTCGAGGCATCATGGATTCCATCCTCATGGCAGCCGGTTGCGCAGGGCGACCGTGGTCTCGGCCACCCAGTACCAGTGATTGTCGCCAGCCTGGAAGGTCGAGCCCGCAAAGCTCAAGGCCTGGGGCGCGGAGACCAGATTGCCCTGAGCGCCGCGCATCAAGAGCTGGACACCAATCCCCAGCACGTTGTCCCAGTTCGGATTGCTGGCGGCGCTCACGTAACGATCCGCCGCCCGATCCCGGTTCTGATCCTCGCCGAAGGTCAGCTGGATGTCGGTCACCCCTTCGACCAGCGGCATGCCGGCGGCGAGACCACTCTTGCGATAGAGGGTGTAGGGGGCGGTGGCCGAGGCCCGGGCAATGTAGTAGATCCGGGTCTCCATCCGGCTCAGTATCGAACCGGCACCAAAACGCTCCTCGACCGGGCTGCTGGCCCCGCCCCAGGAACTGATAGCATTGCCTGGGGTGTATTTGTTGTCATTGGAGTGACCTATGTTGACCTCGGTCCCCGCCCCCACCACCTGGGTCTGGGTGATCTGGAAGATCCGGGCCTTCTGGCAATCGGAGACCATGACTATGTCCCCTTCGCACAAGTCGCTGTAGCCCTGCTTGCCGGTGCCGCAGTAGTTCGCCTTGCTGGAGATCTGCTGCACGAACAGCTGGGCTGCGCTGTTGTTGCGCGTCACCGGCACCCCGGCCCCGGTCGGCCCCTGGATCAACAAGACATCGCTACCCGGCCTGGGCTTGGGCTCGCCCGCGGTGAACAGGGCCGACAAGGCTGCGGGCAGAGTGGCGGTGACATTGTCATAACCGCGCAGATAGACGGTGAAGTTGTAGGGCAGTGCAGTCCCGCCGGTGAGGGTATTGGTAATGTTGACCCCCTGCTTGCTCAGACACCCCTGATAACCCACCATTCGCAGCTCTTTTTGCAGCAGGTTGACGGCAAATCGGCTGTCTTCCTGCACCCGGGCTATGGCCTCGCCGGTCAGATAGGTCTTATGGTTGCCGAGAAAAACCTGAATGATGATGCCCACCGTCAGCAGAGACAGCACCAGGGCTATCATGACCTCCACCAGACCGACCCCGGCCTGCCGTCGCAGTGACGGGCGCCCGCTCATAGATCCGTCCTCAGCGTCATGCTGCGCAACGAAGGCTCGGTCGGCAGCCGGCTGGCATCCCACTGGATGGTGATGGTGGCCTGCCCCGCGCTGATCACAATGGCGCCATCGCCGCTCGGCAGACCGGTCAGCGCCTGTTTCCAGTACTGCAGATCCAACATGGCCATCGAACTGCCTGAGACGGCCTCCCCCAGCCCCACGTTGTACTGGCCGAGCAGGGCCGCACTGCGATTGGCCCGCATCATGTCGGTGATCATGTAGGCGTACTGGGTCGCCTCGGTACGGGTCAGCGCCGACTGGTTGCTCTTGAGCGCCTGCAGCTGCAGGGTCGCCATGCCGAGGATGCCGATCGACAGCACCAGCACGGAGATCAGGATTTCGAGCAGTGACAGCCCTTGTTGACGCTTCATATGCAGCTGGTCTCCTGGATGGAGGGACGGCCGGCGGGGGTGATCATGATGTCCCGCGCCGGCTCGGCGGCACAGTCAGGTGGTTGCAGAGAAAACACCAGCGTCACCTGCTGGCGGCCATCGAGAAAGCCGTTGCCACTGAAACGCAAGAGCGAGGTGTTGCTGACCAGAGTGCCTGACCCCATGTCGGGGAAGAGGCGCAGCAGCTCACCGTTATCCAGGGTGCCATTGCCGTTGCTGTCGACCCAGATCTGCCAGCCCGACTCCCAGTGATGCTGGGTAATGTTGCTGGCTGTGGCGGAGAGGGTCACCGCCGTATTGCGGCGAATGGCTTCGGAGCGGGCAAGGTTGATGGCGGCCACGAAATTGTTGGCCTGGGTGGTCAACGTGATGTTGCGCAATACCGCGCTAAAGGAGGGGACTCCCAGGGTCAGCAGGATCGACACGATCGCTATGGTGACCATCAGCTCGATAAGGCTAAAACCTGAACGCAAAAACATCCTGTTTCGCTCTGATTTCGTTGGGGGCTTGCCTGCATATCCATGTGCCATCAAGCCAGATGAGAAGATCATCAGCAGTCTAGACTGCGGCTCTTCGCTTGCAATTCAATCTACTCAAATCTTGGACATACATCATCAATTTTCGCTGGGTTCCTGCGGCATCCGGGTAAACAAGATTCATAAGAATCGTGCATAAAAAAGCCACCTCGCAGGAGGTGGCTCGGGGACCCATCATCTCATCCCGACCAACAGGATGCGGATCAGAGGATCCGCAGCTCGGGCGGCACTTCAAACACCACGTTCTCTTCGCGACCCGGGTGCTCGACAACCATATTGCCGCCCAGCTCGCGCAGGCGGGCGATAACGTTCTGCACCAGCACGTCCGGTGCCGAGGCGCCGGCCGTCACCCCGATGCGCTCGACCCCCTCCAGCCAGCCGGTTTCGATCATGGAGGCATCGTCGATCAGGTAGGCGCGAGCCCCCACCTTCTCGGCCAGCTCGCGCAGACGGTTGGAGTTGGAAGAGTTGCGTGACCCGACCACCAGCATGGCATCTACCAGCCCCGCCATCTCCCGCACCGCATCCTGGCGGTTCTGGGTGGCGTAACAGATATCGTCCTTGCGCGGCCCCTGGATCTTGGGGAACTGCTTGCGCAGGGCGTCGATCACATCCGAGGTTTCATCCACACTCAGGGTAGTCTGGGTGACGAAGCAGAGATCATCCGGATTCTTCACCTGGAGTTTGGCCACATCGTCCGGCGTTTCCACCAGATACATGCCGCCTTCGCGGTTCTCGTACTGGCCCATGGTGCCGATCACCTCGGGGTGACCCGCGTGACCGATGAGCACGGCTTCGGAGCCCTTGCGACTGGCGCGATGGACTTCCATGTGTACCTTGGTCACCAGCGGGCAGGTGGCATCAAACACCTTGAGGGCACGGGACTTGGCCATCTCGCGCACCGTCTTGGCCACGCCGTGGGCGGAGAAGATGACGATACTGTCGTCCGGCACCTCGTCCAGCTCCTCGACGAACACGGCCCCCGCCTCTTTCAGCTTGTTCACCACATAGCGGTTGTGCACCACTTCGTGACGGACATAGATGGGAGCACCGAACTTCTCCAGCGCGCTCTCGACTATGCTGATGGCACGATCAACGCCGGCGCAGAAACCGCGAGGATTCGCGAGCAGAATATCCATCAGTGAACCTCTTCCTCGTCATCAACGCCCAGGATCTCCACCTCGAAGGTGACGGTATGACCGGCCAGGGGGTGGTTGAAATCGACCGTCACCGACATGCCTTCCACCGCCCGTATGATGCCGGGCAGCTCGCTGCCATTGGGCTGGTCGAAGAGGATGATGGTGCCGACCTTGGGCTCCACCTCGGCGCCGAACTTGGCTCGATCCAGATGGTAGATGTTGTCGGGATTGGCGAGGCCGAACGCCTGCTCCGGCGCCAGCGTGAAGCTCTTGGCGTCGCCCTGTTGCAGGCCCAGCAGGCACTGTTCGAAGGTGTTGGTCAGGCTGCCATCTCCCATCCGCAGGCGGGCCGGTTTGCCGTGCAGCGCTGTGCTGTCAGCAACCGAGCCGTCTTCCAGCTTGATGGCGAAGTGAAACAGCACGCTGCTGTTGGCCGTAATTTCGGCGGCGATAGGCTGACTCATGCCACCTCCCTCTTCTTCTCGGAACGGAAGCCTTCCAGCACTATCATGGCGGCGCCGATGAAGATGAAGCTGTCCGCTAGGTTGAACGCCGGCCAATGGGAACGCTGCCAGTAGAAGTCGAGGAAGTCGACCACGTGGCCAAGCACCAGCCGATCAAACACGTTGCCAAGGGCCCCGCCGATGATGAGCGAATAGGCGATGCCGCTCCAGCGCTGGGTAACCGACTGCTTGCGCAGCCAGTGGATCAGCAGCCCGCAGATGGCAAACGCCAGCACGGCGAAGAACCAGCGCTGCCAGCCCCCCTGATCGGCCAGGAAGCTGAACGCCGCACCCTTGTTGTAGACGTGCACCAGATTGAAGAAGGGGGTGATCTCCACCCCCGGATAGCCAAACGGCAGCAGCTTGACCACGGCGAGCTTGCTCGCCTGGTCCAGTACGAATGCCAGCACCGCCAGCCACAGCCAACGCAGGCCGCTCTTGTTATGAGTCATGTTCATCAGGCAAATTGACGTGTTTCGCCGTCACCCTCGACGTTGGTGACGCAGCGGCCACAGATCTCTTCGTGACCGGCTATGGTGCCCACGTCTTCCACATGGTGCCAGCAGCGGTCGCACTTGGCGGCGGCGGACTGGGCCACGCTCAGCCAGAGGTCATCGCGCTCGGTCGCAACGGAACCTTCCGGTGCACTGTCAGCGATCACGACCTTGGCCTTGGAGGTGAGCAGCACGAAGCGCAGCTCGTCAGCCAGGGCATTCAGACGCTCGGCCAGCGCAGGCTTGGCGAACAGGGTCAGTTCGGCCTGCAGGGAGCCGCCGATGCGCTTCTCGCCACGGGCCGCTTCCAGCGCCTTGTTCACTTCACCGCGCACGGTCAGGATCTCGGCCCAGAAGGCATCGCCCATCTGCTCGCCGGCATCCAGCCCGAACAGGCCGTCATACCACTCCTCGGTGAACACGAACTCGCTGCGCTCACCCGGCAACAGGGCCCAGATCTCGTCGGCGGTGAAGCTCATGATAGGCGCCATCCAGCGCACCATGGCTTCCACTATGTGATACAGAGCTGTCTGGCAGGAGCGACGAGCCAGGCTATCTGCCTTGGCGGTGTACTGACGATCCTTGATGACGTCCAGGTAGAAGGAACCCATCTCGATGGAGCAGAACTGCATCAGCTTCTGGGTCACGCCGTGGAAGTTGTACTCGTCGAATGCCGTCACTATCTCGGCCTGTACCGCCTTGGCACGACCCACGGCCCAGCGATCCACCACCACCATGTCAGCCGGAGCCACCATGTCGGTTGCCGGATTGAAGCCGTTCAGGTTGGCCAGCAGGAAACGGGCTGTGTTGCGGATGCGGCGATAGGCATCGGCAGAGCGCTTGAGGATCTCGTCGGAGACAGTCATCTCGCCGGTGTAATCGGTACTGGCGACCCACAGACGCAGGATGTCGGCACCCAGCTTGTTCATCACGTCCTGCGGGCTGACCACGTTGCCGATGGACTTGGACATCTTGCGACCCTGACCATCCACGGTGAAGCCGTGAGTCAGCACCTGGTTGTAGGGCGCCTTGTCTTTCATGGCCACGCCGATCATCAGGGAGGACATGAACCAGCCACGGTGCTGGTCGGAACCTTCCAGATAGAGGTCGGCGGAGTGACCGTTGAACTCGGGACGGGCATCGACCACTGAAGAGTGAGTCGAACCTGAGTCAAACCAGACGTCCAGGGTGTCGGGCACCTTGTCGTACATGTCGGCGTCGCTACCCAGCAGCTCGGCCTTGTCCAGATCCCACCAGGCCTGGATGCCGGCCTGCTCGACCCGCTTGGCCACTTCATGCATCAGGCGCACGGATTCCGGGTGCAGTTGCTGAGTCTCCTTGTGAACGAACAGGGAGATGGGCACGCCCCAGGTACGCTGACGGGAGATGCACCAGTCAGGACGGTTCTCGACCATGGCCTGGATGCGGTTCTTGCCCCAGGCCGGAACCCAGCCGCTCTGGCCGTGCTGGGTGATCCCGTCTTTCTCGATGCGCTCGATCTCTTCCAGCGCACGCTTGCGCAGACCCTTCTGTTCCATGCTGATGAACCACTGCGGGGTGGCACGGAAGATGATAGGGGTCTTGTGACGCCAGCAATGCGGGTAGGAGTGGTTGAACACCATGTGGTGCAGCAGGGCACCACGCTCGTTCAGCACCTCGACCACGGCCGCATTGGCCTTGAACACGTGCTGGCCGGCAAACAGTTCGGTATCCGGCAGGTAAACGCCATTGCTGCCAACCGGGTTGGCCACTTCCAGACCGTACTTCTGACCGACCACAAAGTCTTCCTGACCGTGGCCAGGGGCGGTGTGAACGGCGCCGGTACCGGCATCCAGGGTGACGTGATCACCCAGTACCACAGGCACGTCGAAGCTGTAGAAGGGGTGGTTGAAGCGCAGCCGCTCGAGCGCCGCACCCTTGGCATAACCCAGGTTGTGGAACTGCTCGATGCCAGCGCGGTCCATCACGTCCTTGACCAGGTCGGCAGCCAGGATCAGGCGCTCAGGATGCTCGCCATCCACCTGCACCAGGGCATAGTCGAGGTCTGCGTGCATGGCGACGCCGCGGTTGGCCGGCAGGGTCCAGGGGGTGGTGGTCCAGATCACCACGGAGAGCGGGCCCTTGCCGGTGTGGCCTTCGGCGCAATCAAACTTGGCGGCAACGGCAGCCTCGTCGACGGCCTTGAAACGCACGTCGATGGAGGGGGAGTTCTTGTCGTAGTACTCAACCTCGGCTTCAGCCAGGGCGGAGCCACAGTCGGTACACCAGTGCACCGGCTTGGAACCTTTGTGCAGGTGGCCGTTTTCGACGATCTTGGCCATGGAGCGGATGATGTTGGCTTCGGTGCCAAAATCCATGGTCAGGTAGGGATGTTCCCAGTCACCCAGCACGCCCAGACGGATGAAGTCGGTCTTCTGCGCTTCGATCTGGGTCTTGGCATATTTGCGGCACTCGGCGCGGAACTCGGCGGCGGAAACCTTCTCGCCCGGCTTGCCGACCATGCCTTCCACTTTCAGCTCTATGGGCAGACCGTGGCAATCCCAGCCGGGCACATAGGGAGAATCGAAGCCGGAGAGGCCCTTGGACTTGATGATGACATCTTTCAGGATCTTGTTGACCGAGTGACCGATGTGAATGCTGCCGTTCGCGTAGGGAGGGCCATCATGCAGAATGAAGGAGGGCTTGCCCGCTTTGGCGCGGCGAATGGCGCCGTAAAGATCCTGATCGTACCAACGTTTCAGCATGTTGGGTTCGCGTTTGGCCAGATCGCCACGCATCGGAAACTCGGTTTCCGGAAGATTCAGGGTATGTTTATAGTCGCTCATCAGTCCTGGGTTCCCTTCTTTTCTAAAAGAGTGCTGGGTAAATTGAATGGTGGCAGCCCGAACCAGGCTCGGGCCGCCAGGG
The DNA here is from genome assembly GCF_963899385.1 of Aeromonas sp. MR7. Classification (NCBI taxonomy): domain Bacteria; kingdom Pseudomonadati; phylum Pseudomonadota; class Gammaproteobacteria; order Aeromonadales; family Aeromonadaceae; genus Aeromonas; species Aeromonas sp. MR7. Next base: position 182,531 of record NZ_CAWQXH010000049.1, on the reverse strand, counting down.
CATCTCGTTCGATCTGCTCTTTCAAGGCGGTGAAAGAGGCAAACTTCTGCTCTTCGCGCAGCTTGTGGCGAAGCAGCACCTTGACCTGTTGACCATATAGATCGCCAGAAAAATCAAATAGATGTACTTCCAATCTGGCTTGTGTACCGCTCAAGGTCGGCCGTACACCCACATTGGCGACACCGGGGAAGGTCTTGCCGGAACATACCACTTCCACCGCGAACACGCCACCGACCGGGATCACCTGGCGTTTGAGCGCCAGATTGGCGGTGGGAAAACCTATGGTGCGGCCCAGCTTGTCACCGTGGGCCACCCGGCCACTGATGGTATAGGGGCGACCGAGCATCAGCTCCACCTCCGCCATCCGGCCGGCTTTGAGAGCCTCGCGCACTAGCGTGCTGCTGACCCGCTGGCGTTCAAGCTGGAAGCTCTGGGTGCTGATCACCTCGAAACCGAAACGCTGCCCCGCCGCCTCCAGCAGCTGGAAGTCCCCTTCCCGCCCCTTGCCGAAGCGAAAATCATCGCCGACCACCAGATAGTGCACGCCGAGCTTATTCACCAGCAGTTGCTCGATGAAGGTGGCGGCGGACTGTTCGGCGAAGCGATGGTTGAAGCGCACGCAGAGCATGCGATCGAGCTGCATGCCCCTGAGCGCCTCGTACTTCTCCCGCAGCCGACTGAGGCGGGCAGGCGCCTCGCTACCTGCAAACAGCTCAAGGGGCTGGGGCTCGAACAGCATGACGCAGGCGGGAAGGCCGAGTTGGACGGCTTTTTCCTGCAGGCGTGCCAGCACGGCATGGTGACCCTGATGGACCCCATCAAAGTTGCCTATGGTCAATACACACCCCCGGTGACGGGGCTTGATATTGTGAATACCGCGAATAAGCTCCATCAGTGCCTTGTGCGTTGCTGCCATGGAAATCGGCGGATTATATATCAGCCAGCAGGCAGGGTCAGCCCTCATGGCCCGATTTCAGGCATCCTGGTCAAATTCCGAATGCCGAGCGCCATCAGAGCCACCCCCTGCAAGTTTCACCCGCCCATGGCGGCAGTGTCACTGCGGCTACTGACCCGATCTCAGGTGTCTTGGCCGAATGCCCAGCGCCAGCAGTATGACGCCATACAGGGCCCCGCCCAGACAGAGCAACATGGTCAGCTGCATGCTGGCCTTGCCCATGCCCCAGGCGCCCCATTGCGCGAGATCCGGCGACAGGTAGCCAAGCAGCCCCCCCATCAGCACGGTCGCCACCAGCAGCTTGAGACAGAAGATCCCGGTATGGCGGGACGGACGGTAGACCGACTGCTGATACAAGCCCTTGAACAGCAAGGCCGCATTCAAGGTGCCCGAGCAGGCGGTCGACAGCGCCAGCCCCACATAGCCGAGCGGGAAGATGAAGATGAGGTTGCACACCATGTTGGCAATCATGGACATCACCCCGATCCGCACCGGCGTCTTGGTATCCTGGCGGGCGTAGTAGCCCGGCGCCAGCACCTTGATCAGCATCAGGGAGAGCAGGCCCGTGGTGGAAGCCAGCAGGCTGGCACTGGACATGCTCACCTCGTGCATGCCGAACTCGCCGCGCATGAAGAGCACTCGCAGTATGGGCTCGCGCAACACGGCTATCCCCACCATGGCCGGCAGGCCGAGCAGCATCACCATGCGTACCCCCCAGTCCATGGTACGGGCGAAGTCGGCCGGATCCTCATCCACGTGCTTCTTGGCCAGCGCAGGCAGGATCACTGTACTGATGGCCACCGCAAACAGGCCGAGGGGAAACTCCAGCAGCCGATCCGAGTAATAGAGATAGCTGATGGCGCCGGTGGCGAGGAAGGAGGCAAGCATGGTGTTGATCAGCAAGTTGATCTGGCTGACCGAGACGCCAAACAGCGCCGGGATCATCAGGGTGCGGATCTTGATCACCCCGGGATGATGCCAACCCCACTTGGGCCACACCAGCATGTTGATCTGGCGCAGGAAGGGATACTGGAACAGGAACTGCACCAGACCGCCGAGAAAGACACCGATGGCGAGGGCTATCTCTGGCCGCTCCATCAAGGGCGCTATCCACCAGGCCGCCGCTATCATGGTGAGGTTGAGAAACACGGGCGTAAACGAGGAGACGGCAAAGCGGCCAAAGGTGTTGAGTATGGCCCCCGCCATGGCGGTGAAGGTGATGAACCAGAGGTAGGGGAAGGTGATTTTGAGCATCAGGCTGGCCAGCTCGAACTTCTCGGCCGCCGGCCCGCCATGCAGCCAGTCCCAGAACCAGCCCCAGCCGAACAGGGCCGTCAGCACGCCCGAGCCCAGCACCCCGAGCAGGGTAACGACGGTGACTATGCCACCAAGCGTACCCGCCACGGCGGCCAGCAATTCGCGCACCTCGCGCTCATCGCCCTTTTTCTTGTACTCCGTCATCACGGGAACAAAAGCCTGGTTAAAGGCCCCTTCGGCGAACAGCCGGCGCAGGAAGTTGGGAATGCGGTTGGCAAAGAAGAAGACGTCTGCGGCCACCCCGGCGCCGAGCAGATTGGCGATGACCACATCGCGAACCAAGCCCATCACACGGGACGCCAGCGTCATTGCGGACACTATCATGCCGGATTTGATCAATTTCTTACTCAAGACGAAGCCTCTGGAACTGTCAGAATGGAAAGAATGCTGGTAGAATCGGCCGACAGTTTAACCGCCTCCCAACAGACACACCACCGGGGGGCGGTGTTTATTTGCACAAATCATTTGACAATATGTGGTTGAGAAGGCATATTTCCGGGCCTTTTCAATACACTCGCTAAGACAGTTTTAGGAGTTTTACCTTGGCTAATATCAAATCTGCTAAGAAGCGCGCGATTCAGTCAGAGAAACGTCGTCAACACAACGCCAGCCGTCGTTCAATGACCCGTACCTATCTGAAGAAAGTAATTGCTGCCATCGCTTCTGGCGACAAAGCTGCTGCCGTTGCTGCTTTTGCTACCGCTCAGCCGATCATGGATCGCATGGCTACCAAAGGCCTGATCCACAAGAACAAAGCTGCTCGTCACAAGAGCCGCCTGTCTGCCCAGATCAAAGCTATGGCTTAATCAGCTTCGGCTGTATAAAGCTAAAAAAACCGGCCTCAGTGCCGGTTTTTATTTATCTGCGCTGCAGTAAAGCTTGTGCAGCAGGGCAATCATTTCGCGCACCTCGTGGCTGCGCAGCGAATAGTAGACCGTCTGGGCCTCTTTTCGCGTCTCCACCAACTCATCCCGCCGAAGCACGGCCAAGTGCTGTGACAGGGCTGACTGGCTCAATCCGAGCACCTCGTTGAGTTCCCCCACCGACAGTTCCCGATCCTGCAGCTGACACAGAATAAACAGTCGTCGTTCGTTGGCCAGTGCCTTGAGCAGCGCCACCGCCCGGCTCGCATTCGCCTCCATCTCTTCCAGTTGCATCTCATCCCCTCTCGTCCGAGGCAAGAATCATACTCTGTGACCCGCTGATTTAAAATGCCAGGGTTGCCGGTTGAATCGTGGTGAAGTCCTCCCGCCCGGCAAACAGGAAGGAGAAATCACTCTCGCATACCCGTTTTACCGCCGGATGCTGGATCATCCGCTCGGCGAAGATGACGTAATACTCCTCCATCAGATCCTGGGTCTCCCCGATCAGCATCACCTCCTCCCCTTCCAGGATCTCCTCCCGATAGATGGTGGGGGCCATGAAGATGCCCTGATTGAAGAAACCGAAGGCCTTCATCAGGGCCGCATCGTCGAACTCCCCGAGGATACTGGGGGAGATGCCCTGCTGCTCGAACCACTGGGTCAGCTGGCGACCCATGGCGGTACGACGTCCCGGGATCAGCAGCTTGCGCTCCTCCAGACAGGCGGGAAAGGGCTTCTCGGGCAGCGGCGCCTTGCAGAAGAAGCTGACGCCACAACCGCCGAGCCGCTTGGAGAGTAGGCCCGCATGCTGGCTGGAGTCCACCGGACAGTCGGAGAGGATCATGTCGAGCTTGTGCTCGCTCAGCTGTTCCAGCAGCAGCTCGTGGGTCGATTCGAAGCAGCGCAGGTGGATGGAGCCATCGTTGGGAATGACCGAGAGCAGTACCCGGCTGGCGAGGCGTTTGGAGAGCGCATCGGCGATGCCGACGTCGAACAGTATCTGGCTCTCCTTGCGGTAGTTGACGATATCCAGCATCTCGTAGGAGAGGCTGAACATCTTGTCGGCATAGCGAAACACCAGCTGGCCCAGCTCGGTGGCCTCGAGGGAGCGCCCCTTGCGCATCAGCAGCTTGCCGCCCAGGCGCTGCTCCAGCAGCTTGATCTGGCCGGTGACAGTCTGCGGGGTCAAGAAGAGGGCTTCCGCCGCCTGGGTGACGGAGCCCTTCTTCTGAGTCATCCAAAAATAGTAAAGGTGGTTGTAGTTAAGGTGTGACATCCGATGGGGTTCCCGCGGTACGCGGACTCCGGTAGCAGCTGAGTTCAGCCGCCAGAATGTCATACATGTCGCTGATCGAGTCAACCTTGTTTGCGGTGAACTGCGCCTGCAAGTTGGCCTTGAGGCGCACCTTGTCAGGCATCCGCTCGCCGCAGTAGCGTTTGTTGGACTGCTTGACCCGCTCACCGGCCCGACTGCTCAGGGCCCGCTCGGCGAAGGTCTCACCGAATTGGGCCTTGGCCTGCTTGTCCCCCAGCATGACGGCGCTGTCGACCACCCCGTTGAGATAGGCGGAGCAGCTGTTTGATGCCGCATCCTGCTGACAATCCTCCAGACTGGCCGCCCAGAGCCCCGGGCTCGCCAGCATGACCAAGCCTATCACTCTTCTCATAACCCCTCCGTGCTTTGATCCGCCTCCCGGTTGGGGAGCGACATCCGCAGGGCGAGATAACCGACCACCGCCGCCAGGGTGGATCCCACCAGGATCCCGAGGCGTGAATAGCTGCCGTAATCCAATCCGCCGTGCTCGAACGCCAGCGATGCGATGAACATCGACATGGTAAAGCCGATGCCACACAGTATGCTGACCGCAAAAATCTGCTTGAAGTTGACCCCGCCCGGCAACTGGGCGATGCCCAGCTTGACCGCCAGCCAGCTGATGGTGAACACCCCGAGCGGCTTGCCCACGAACAGCCCCAGCATGATGCCAAGAGGGACAGGGCTCAGCAGGGACGACAGGCCTATCCCGTCCAGCGAAACCCCCGCATTGGCAAAGGCGAACAGCGGCAGTATCAGGTAGGCACTCCACGGGTGCAGCGAGTGCTCCAGATGCTTGAGCGGCGAGGCATAACGCTTGCCGTTGAGCGGTATCATGAAGCCCACTATGACGCCAGCCAGGGTCGCATGGACGCCGGACTTGAGCACAGCCACCCAGAGCACCAGCCCCACCAGCATGTAGAGGCCGATCCTGTCCTCCCCACGGCGATTCATCCACAGCAGGGTCAGGGTCGCCAGTATGCCGACCGCCAGCGCCGTCAGCGACAGCTGCTGGGTATAGAAGAGCGCGATGATGATGATGACACCCAGGTCGTCCATGATGGCCAGCGCCAGCAGGAACACCTTGAGGCTGACCGGCACCCGCTTGCCCAGCAGCGCCATCACCCCGAGGGCGAAGGCGATGTCGGTCGCGGCGGGGATAGCCCAGCCGGCGCGCGCCACTTCATCCGAGTAGTTGAAGAAGGCGTAGATGAGCGCGGGGGCCAGCATGCCGCCGACCGCGGCTATGGCCGGGAAGGTCGCCTGCACCCGGGAAGAGAGGGCCCCTTCCAGCATCTCGCGCTTGACCTCAAGCCCGACCAGCAGGAAGAAGATCGCCATGAAACCGTCGTTGATCCAGAGCAGCAACGGCTTGTTGATGTCGAGTGCGGCGATGCGCACCTGCACCGGCGTATCGAGGAATGCCTGATAGCCACCGGCCAGACCCGTGTTGGCCAATACCATCGCCAGTATGGCTGCCATGATCAGAATTATTCCGGAGGCGGCCTCCAGCTGCAGAAACTTCTTTATTACGTTGCTCATGGTTAAATTATCCACAGTATTACTTTGATTTGAGTCTATATCCCATAACAATTAATGGAAAATCGTTTCTTACTGCTGAATACAACGAAAAAACCGAAGGCAAAACAGAAGGTGCCTGCTATACGCAAGTTTTACTGCACTCAGGCCCCCTTGATGACGCAATCAATAAAATGAATTTTAAGTTATTTTTATGCATAAAAAAGGCGCCTCAAGGCGCCTTTTACATTAGATGGCGACGGGCGCCTTGATGCCGGGATGGGGGTCGTACCCCAGGATCTCGAAATCCTCGAACCTGTAGTCGAAGAGGGAGTCCGGCTTGCGCTTGATCGCCAGCTGCGGCAAGGGCCGTGGCTCGCGGGAGAGCTGCAGCGCGGTCTGCTCCATGTGATTGGAGTAGAGGTGCACATCACCACCGGTCCAGACGAAATCGCCCACTTCCAGATCGCACTGCTGGGCCATCATGTGGGTCAGCAATGCATAGCTGGCGATGTTGAACGGCAGGCCGAGGAACACATCACAGCTGCGCTGGTAGAGCTGGCAGGAGAGCTTGCCGTCCGCCACATAGAACTGGAAGAAGGCGTGGCAGGGTGCCAATGCCATTTTATCGAGCTCGCCCACGTTCCAGGCGGAGACTATGATGCGGCGCGAATCCGGATTGTGCTTGATGTCATCCACAGCCCGCTGGATCTGATCGATGACGGAGCCATCGGCCGCCGGCCAGGAGCGCCACTGGGCGCCATAGACAGGCCCCAGATCGCCATGCTCGTCGGCCCACTCATCCCAGATGCTGACGCCGTGCTCTTTCAGATAGGCGGTGTTGGTGTCACCGTTGAGGAACCAGAGCAGCTCATGAATGATGGAGCGCAGGTGGCACTTCTTGGTGGTGACCAGCGGAAAGCCATCCGCCAGATTGAAGCGCATCTGGTGGCCGAACAGGGAGACGGTACCGGTACCGGTGCGGTCGGATTTGACCGTGCCCTCATCCAGAATCTTCTGCATCAGGTCAAGATAGGCTCTCATTGCTTTGCCTCCTTCGCGGCGTTGCCGAACAGCTGAGGACGCTTGTAGGCGACCCAGATCATGATGGCACCGACGATGATCATCGGCATGGAGAGGATCTGGCCCATGCTGATCTCCTGGAAGTAGAGACCCAGCTGGCTGTCCGGCTGACGCACAAACTCCACCAGGAAGCGGAACAGACCGTAGAACAACAGGAACATGCCTGAGATGGCGCCACGGGGCGGGTTCTTGCGCCAGAACAGGTTGAGGATGATGAACAGCACCACACCTTCCAGCGCGAACTGATAGAGCTGGGAAGGGTGACGCGGCTCCGGGCCAGCCTCAGGGAATATGATGGCCCAGGGCACATCGGTTACCCGGCCCCACAGCTCGCCGTTCAGGAAGTTGCCGATGCGACCCACGCCGAGGCCAAACGGGATCAGCGGTGCCACGAAGTCGGCCACGGTGAAGAAGTGGCGCTTGGTCTTGTGAGCGAACCAGATCATGGCGGTGATGACCCCGATCAGGCCACCGTGGAACGACATGCCGCCGGTCCAGATCTTGAACAGGTAGAGGGGATCGGCCAGGAACATGTCGAAGTTGTAGAACAGCACGTAACCGACCCGGCCACCCAGGATCACCCCGAGGAAGCCGTAAAACAGCAGATCGGAGACCTCGTTGCGGGTCCAGCCGCTGTTCGGTGTATCGGCGCGACGCCCCGCCAGCCACATGGCGAAGGCGAAACCAAACAGATACATGAGACCGTACCAGCGTACCGATAGTGGCCCCAAACTGAATGCTACAGGATCAACCTGCGAGAAAACCCAATATCCATCGTGCTGCATATGCGGCCCCAGTCATAAGAAAAGCCGCATTTTCCGATCATTCGTCAGCAGGGACAAGGCATGATTATCAATCAGTCTGTTTCGTTTTGTGACCGGCCCGCAGCAAGCCGCCCAGACCGTGCTCTTCCAGGTAACGGGCGAACAGGCCGCGCAGCACGTGAGGATTGTCGTGCTTGAGGCCGTCGGCCATCAGCGCGGTCAGCTCGCTCAGGGTGGATTGACGCAGCACGTACTTGATGCGGGCAATGTTGTGGGTGTTCATACTGAAGCGGCGATAGCCCATGGCCAGCAGCAAGAGCACACCGACCGGATCGCCGGCCAGCTCGCCACACACGGAGACAGGTTTCTGGTAGCGATGGGAGGCATCGACCAGCAGTTGCAGGGCGCGGATCACCGCGGGATGGAAGGCATCGTAGATGTTGGCGACGCGGGCATTGTTGCGATCCACCGCTAGCAGGTATTGCGTCAGGTCATTGCTGCCCACCGACCAGAAGTCGATGAGTGGCGCCATCTCGGGCAGTATATAGAGAGCGGACGGCACCTCTATCATCACCCCCAGGCTGGGGTAGCGGATCACCGCATCGCGACTGGCCGCCTCTTCCGACACTTCTCGCCAGGCCTGATCCAGCAGCCGGCGGGAGGCCCTGATTTCGCTGACGCTGCTGATCATCGGCAGCATGATGGCCAGGTTGTCCAGCCCCTCGCTGGCCCGCAGCATCGCCTTGAGCTGAACCAGGAACAGTTCGGGGTGATCCAGGGTGAGCCGGATCCCCCGCCAGCCAAGGAAGGGATTTTCCTCGACGATGGGGAAATAGGGCAGCTGCTTGTCGCCCCCCACATCCAGCGTGCGCATGCAGACAGGACGATTGCGATAGGTTTCCAGGATGCCGCGATAGCGCGCCGTCTGCTCCCACTCTGAGGGGAAGCTGTCCTGCAGCATGAAGGGGATCTCGGTGCGATAGAGCCCGACTCCGTCCGCCAGATGATTGAGGGAGATCTCGGTGTCGGCGCTCAGGCCCGCGTTGAGCAGCAAGGAGACAGGAGTGCCGTCGGCGGTTTCCGATGGCTGGTTGTCGACGCTGCGCACCAGGGTATCGAGCGCCCGCTCCTCGTTGAGCAGTTGCCGATACTCGGTCAGGATCACCTGATTGGGCTCGATGAAGAGATCGCCGCTGTAGCCGTCGACGACCAGCATGCGACCGCCTATGTCGCCGAGCGGCAGATCCACCCCCATGATGGCCGCCACCCCCATGGCACGGGCCAAAATGGCGGCGTGGGAGTTGGTGCCCCCCTTGAGGGAGACCACCCCGGTCAGGAATTCCCGCGGCACCTCGGCGAGTATGGTGGCCGTCACCTCGTCGGCGACCAGCACCACGGGCTCGCCGACCGTGATGTGTTCAGGTTCATTCTGCACCAGCCGGCTGATGAGCCGCTGGGCTATGTCCTTCACATCGGTGGAGCGCTCCTGCAGGTAAGGATCCTTCATCCCCTTGAACTGATCGATCAGCCGGTCGCTGATGAGCTTGACCGCCGACACGGCCGTCCAGTGCTCCTTGCTCACCTTGTTGCGGATGGGCTTGATGTAACCGGGATCGTTCAGCAGATGCAGATAGATGTCGAAGATGGCGACCGAATCCTGGCTGTAGCTCTCGCGAAACCGCAGCGCCAGACTCTCCAGATCGTGGCGTACCTCTTCCACCGCCACATTCAGCCGCTCCAGCTGCTTGGCGTGCTCCTCGTCCTTGCGCGGGGTGATGGAGCTGAGCTCCTTGCGGGGCCGCCACACCCAGGCCTTGGCCATGGCAATGCCGCTGGCCCCGGCGATGCCGCGCAGCGGCTTGCTCCAGTCGGTCTTCTGCAACCAGCCCTTGGCCTGCGCCTGGGCGATGCGGGCCGCCAGCTGGGCCGCCAGCGTGACCATGAAGGACTCCTCCCCCTCATCGAAGAGGCGACTGTCCTTCTGCTGCACCACCAGAATGCCCACCACCTGGCGCTGATGCATGATGGGGGCGCCAAGGAAGGAGCGAAACGCCTCTTCGGCCACATCGGGCAGGAATTTGAAACTGGGATGGGAGGGGGCATCGGCCAGGTTGATCAGCTCTTCGCGCTGACCCACCAGACCGACTATGCCCTGCTCGAATGGCAGGGTCGCCTTGCCCACCGCCGACTCGGCCAGACCATCGGTCGCGGCAAGCCGGTAGCGGCGCATGTCAGGTTCAGAAACATAGACGGAACAGCAGTCCACCATCATGGCCAGCCGGGTCTGGCTGACCAATGCCTGCAGGGCCAGCTCCAGGGTGTTGGCTTCGGCCATGCTTTCGACGATGCGTCTGAGTTCCGTCAGCAACTAGGTGTGCTCCTTAGCGAGAGCGGTTGCGCCGCCCATCTTTCCGATTAACTTGCACCACAGGCACTGGCATCGCCAGCGGAGCAAACTCCTTCATCACCCGTCGATAGACTTCTCGTTTGAAGGAGACAACCTGGCGTACCGGATACCAGAAGCTGACCCAACGCCAATCATCAAACTCGGGGTGACCATGACAGCCGAACTGGATCCTGGACTCCCTGCCCGGATCCAGCTGTAGCAAGAACCATTTTTGTTTTTGGCCAATACAGACCGGTGAACTGTCCCAACGAACAAGGCGTTTTGGCAAGCGGTACTTCAGCCAGTTGCGACTGGTGGCCATGATGGTCACATCCTCGGGCTTGAGGCCTATCTCCTCATACAGCTCACGATACATGGCCTGCTCAGGCGTCTCACCGTCATCAACCCCCCCCTGCGGAAACTGCCAGGAGTGCTGCCCATAGCGCTTAGCCCACAATACTTGCCCGTCACGGTTACAGATCACGATTCCGACATTGGGACGAAACCCGTCGCCATCTATCACGTGATCACCTTATAAAGGCTGAATCTATAAGGAGATTGTTCCACATTCACCCCGTGGCAGCAAACAAGGACTGCAATCCCCCACTCATGAATAACTTTCAATTTCAAGCCGACTTATAAACAAACCTGAGGATCAAGCCCCGCAAGTTGCCCACCCAGACTGTGCATAAGCCTGTGAGCAAGCGGGTATATACAGTAGTTTTATTTATCTGCTCTACCCAGGGCATCAGCATACAGCATGATGATAAAAACTAAATATGTATTTAAATACATAGTGTTAAATGCAGAGTGCTGGATCAAGATCCATGTCTTTCCCGGCCGGAGATCCGGGATCCCGATTGTGAACAAGTTCGGCTGCTCAAAGATCCACCACGGCTAATTTATCCACAGGAGTGGCACACTATCTGCCCTGTCATCACAGCAAAAATCGGTGCAGTTTCACATTTTTTTGTAACAACCCCCCGACTATCACCACTTTCAGCCAGTTATCCAAGATTTCTGTGGATAACTGTGTGCAACAGCATGAGCAAACCCTTGGACAACTATTTCAAGTCGGGATCCTGCGTGGGAAAGATCGGCGCAACAAAGACAAATCCGTTAAAAATCATTATGATAAGTGCTTACACACAAAACCGCCCCCCCTGTGCAACCCCTCGGCAGGATCGGTTATAAAAACAACGATCCTCACCAGGGATCAGACTTGCTAGAATAATCCCCCTTTGCAGGAGTCATTCATGCCCACCCAGCCCCAGTCCGAGCAGGAGTTATTGAGCCGAGCCCATGCCATGGCGGGCTTCACGCTGGCACAGCTGGCGGCCGATGCCGGCCTTGCAGTCCCGCAGGATCTGAGGCGGGACAAGGGCTGGGTCGGCCAGCTGATCGAATGGCAACTGGGCGCCAGCGCCGGCAGCAAGCCGGAGCAGGACTTCCCCGAACTCGGCATAGAGCTCAAGACGATCCCCATAGATCCTCAGGGCAAACCGCTGGAGACCACCTTCGTCTGCGTGGCGCCGCTGATCGGCGTCAGCGGCCAGCGCTGGGAGCAGTCGAACGTGCGCAACAAGCTCTCCCGGGTGCTCTGGATCCCGGTGGAGGGCAGCCGCGACATTCCCATAGGCGAGCGGCGGGTCGGCATGCCGCTGATGTGGAGCCCGAGTGAGGAGGAGGATCGGCTGCTGCGCCAGGACTGGGAGGAGCTGATGGACATGATAGTGCTGGGCGAGGTAGAGCAGATCAGCGCTCGCCACGGCCAGGTGATGCAACTGCGTCCCAAGGCCGCCAACAACAAGGCGCTGACCCGTGCCATCGGTCGCAATGGCCAGCCGATCCTGACCCTGCCACGGGGCTTTTACCTCAAGACAGGATTCACCCACGGCCTGCTGCAACGCCACTTTGCCCTGCCCCTTTGATCTCCGTTATAAACATCCTTGTCATAAAGTGATATAAAAATAGCCAGAAGCCATTTCTTCGCAATCAATGACAAGGAGGCGTCATGCCGATCAACAAGCAATTCCTCAAGTCCCGTCCCGAGGTCAAGGTGACCTTCGCAGTGGAAAAAGTGGCCGCAGGTGAGGCTGAACAGGTACTGCTGCTGGGGGAATTCAGCCAGTGGCAACCCATAGAGCTCAAACGGATGAAGAGCGGGGAGTTCAGAACCACCCTCAACCTGCCCACCGATGGCCCCAGCCATTTCGAATACTGCTACCAGCTGGTGCAACCGAACGGGGAGACTCACTACGACAACGACTGGGAGGCGGACGACTATGTGCCCGGCCCCTTCGGACGTGACAACTCAGTGGTGCGGGTCAGTCAGTAGGCGACGAGCAGAACACTGGCGCATCTGGCCGGCACCCGAATTGCAGACACAAAAAAGGCTCGCCATTGGCGAGCCTTTTCACTACCTGTCGAGCTTTTCGCCGACATACCGACACCAATTCGAATCGAATTAGTTGAGCTTCTCTTTGATACGAGCAGCTTTGCCGGACAGGTTGCGCAGGTAGTACAGTTTGGCGCGGCGAACATCACCACGACGCTTCAGTTCTACACTGTGGATCAGCGGAGAGTGAGTCTGGAATACACGCTCAACACCTTCGCCGTTGGAGATCTTGCGAACGGTGAAAGCAGAGTGCAGACCGCGGTTACGCTTGGCAATAACGATGCCTTCGAAAGCCTGCAGACGCTCTTTACCACCTTCTTTAACACGAACTTGAACACGTACGGTGTCGCCCTGGGCAAATGCCGGGATGTCGGTACGCAGTTGCTCTTGTTCAAGCTGCTGAATAATCTTGCTCATTGTCTTTCCTTACCTAGGATAAACTGAAAACTCTACTTAACGCTGTCACGCACTTCGCGGACATACTCGGCAAGAAGTGATTCTTGCTCGTCAGTCAGAGCTAGGTTGTTAATAAGTTCCGGCCTTCTTTGCCAGGTTCGTCCGAGCGACTGTTTGAGACGCCAGCGTCGAATCACTTCGTGATTGCCGCTTGTCAGCGCCTCTGGCACCGCCAATCCATCCAACAACTCCGGCCGAGTGTAGTGGGGATGATCCAGCAAGCCATCCGTGAAGGAGTCCTGCTCGGCACTGGCCTGATCGCCCAAAACCCCTGGGACCAGACGCGAAACCGCATCGATCAGGGTCATGGCAGGCAACTCGCCACCACTTAACACGTAATCCCCGATAGACCACTCTTCGTCGACTTCGGTTTGTATCACGCGTTCATCGATACCTTCGTATCGACCGGCTACCAGAATCAGTTTCTGACTCGTCGCCAACTCGGTTACGCCAGCTTGAGTCAGCTTGCGTCCCTGAGGAGAGAGATAGATGACTTTCGCCCCGTCTCCCGCCGCTTGCTTGGCTGCATGAATCGCGTCACGCAGCGGCTGAACCATCATCAACATGCCGGGCCCACCACCATAAGGACGATCGTCGACCGTACGGTGTTTGTCGTGGGTAAAGTCCCGGGGGTTCCAGCACTCAATCTGCAGCAGGCCACTCTTGACGGCCCGACCCGTTACCCCGTGCTCGGTAATGGCTCGGAACATTTCCGGGAAGAGGCTAATCACCCCAATCCACATAAGAAACCTCCGGCACTCGTGTTACCGCGGGAAACTAGAAACCAGGATCCCAATCAACTTCGATTGTTCGAGCAGTCAGATCAATATGCTTGATCACCTGCTCTTCCAGGAACGGAATCAACCGCTCCTTTGCACCAAAGGCATCTTTTACATTGGCCTCAACCACCAACACATCGTTGGAGCCGGTTTCCATCAATTCGGTCACCTTGCCCAGGTCGTATCCCTTGGTGGTCGATACCGAGCAACCAATCAGGTCACGCCAGTAGAACTCACCTTCAGGCAACGCAGGCAACAGATCGGCGGGAACGCCAATCTCGACATTGGTCAATGCCAGGGCATCTTCACGCAGATCGATACCATCGATCTTGCAAATCAAACCCTTGTTGTGACGCTTCCAGGCCGAAACCTTGAGTTCACGCCACGCCCCGTTCTGATTGATCAGCCAGGGGTTGTAATCGAAAATCGCTTCGGCAACATCGGTGAAGGAGTTCACTTTAAGCCAGCCCTTGATGCCATAAACGGTACCCAGGGTGCCCAGAACTATAGGTTTTTCCACCTTAACTCCTTACCGTTTGGCTGATTAAGCAGCTTTGGCAGCGTCTTTGATCAGCTTGGCAACGCGGTCAGAAACAGCGGCACCAGTAGCAACCCAATGCTCGATACGAGCCAGGTCCAGGTTCAGCTTTTCGGCAGAACCAGAAGCAACCGGGTTGAAGAAACCAACGCGCTCGATGAAGCGACCGTCACGGGCGCAACGGCTGTCAGAAACTACTACCTGGTAAAACGGACGCTTTTTCGCGCCACCACGTTGTAAACGAATGGTTACCATATCGTCCTCATTAACATCTAATGAACAAGGCCCGCAAACACGCGGACCCTAGCTTAAAATAAGCCGCGTAATTCTACTTGGATTCGTAATAATTGCAACCAAGCCAGCCATTTTTTGCACAAGGCTCACAATGAAAAGGGCCCACCTCTGGTGAGCCCCTGGCCTGGCTGAAACGGTCGGGATCAGAAGGGACCGCGACCGCCACCGAATCCTGGCGGCAACATGTTCTTCATCTGCCCCATCATCTTGCGCATGCCGCCCTTGCCGGACATCTTCTTCATCATGCGCTGCATCTCGGTGAACTGCTTGAGCAGCTTGTTCACGTCCTGCACCTGCATGCCGGACCCTGCGGCGATACGGCGCTTGCGGGAGCCCTTGATGAGGTCGGGATGGGCACGCTCCCTGGGCGTCATGGAGCTGATGATGGCCTCCATCCGCACGGTCAGCTTGTCATCCATCTGATCCTTGACGTTGTCCGGCAGACCGGACATGCCCGGCAGCTTGTCGAGCATGCCCATCATGCCGCCCATGTTGCGCATCTGGGCCAGCTGTTCGCGGAAGTCTTCCAGATCGAAGCCCTTGCCACTCTTGACCTTGTTGGCCAGCTTGGCGGCTTTTTCCTTGTCGACATTGCGCTCCACTTCCTCGATAAGCGACAGCACGTCGCCCATGCCGAGGATGCGGGAGGCGAGACGATCCGGATGGAACGGCTCCAGCGCATCTGTCTTCTCGCCCATACCGATGAACTTGACCGGCTTGCCGGTGATGTGGCGCACGGAAAGCGCGGCACCACCGCGAGCGTCGCCGTCCGCCTTGGTGAGGATCACGCCGGTGAGCGGCAGCGCCTCGTTGAACGCCTTGGCGGTGTTGGCGGCATCCTGACCCGTCATGGCGTCCACCACGAACAGGGTCTCGATCGGCTTGATGGTGGCGTGGAGATGGATGATCTCGTCCATCATGTCGCTGTCGACGTGCAGACGACCGGCGGTATCCACTATCACAACGTCATAGAACTTCTTGCGCGCCAGATCGATGGCGGCGGTGGCGATGTCGACCGGTTTCTGGCTGGCATCGCTCGGGAAGAAATCGACGCCTATGTCGCTCGCCAGCGTCTCCAGCTGCTTGATCGCCGCGGGGCGATAGACGTCGGCACTGACCACCAGCACCTTCTTCTTGCTGCGCTCTTTGAGCAGCTTGGCCAGTTTGCCTACGGTCGTGGTCTTACCGGCACCCTGCAGACCCGCCATCAGTATGATGGCCGGCGGCTGGGCGGCCAGGTTGAGCTGCTCGTTGGCCTCGCCCATCACCGAGACCAGTTCACCGTGCACTATCTTGATGAAGGCCTGGCCCGGACTCAGGGACTTGGCCACTTCCTGGCCGACCGCCCGCTCCTTGACGCGAGCGACGAAGTCACGCACCACCGGCAGGGCGACGTCCGCCTCGAGCAGCGCCATGCGCACTTCGCGCAAGGTATCCTTGATGTTCTCTTCGGTCAGGCGACCGCGCCCACTGACATTGCGCAAGGTGCGCGAGAGTCGTTCAGTCAAATTCTCAAACATGACGGATTCCGGTTCTTGGCGTAATAAATTGGGGGCATTATAACCCAGAGCGGACGCGAGGACGATTATTCACCGCACGGCAGCAATGGGGACCTGCTCCCTATATATGGGCAGATCGGCGGTAGCACAACTGGCGAGCACATCTTGTGCAAGGTATACTGCCTCTCCTATTCCCAACTGCCTGTTCAACAACGACCTGGTTATGATCGTGATCTCTGTTCTGGCCCTGGCGTTCTATCTGCTGGCCATCATCGCCTCGCTGCACCTGCTGCTCAGTGCCAAACCTGTGGGGCAAGCTCCCCTGTTTGCCTGTATCGGACTGGCCCTGATCGGGCACGGCGCCGCCGTGGCCGGCGAAGTGCTGGTGACCCATTCAGGCCAGAATCTGAGCATGCTCAACGTCGCGTCCCTGGTCAGCCTCATCATCAGCTGCTTCATGACCTGCGTCACCCGCCGCTTCAACGGCTGGATCCTGCTGCCCGTGGTCTACAGTTTCTCCGCCCTGCTGCTGGCCGCCAGCGCCCTGATCCCGGGTCGCTATATCACCCATCTGGAGGCCCATCCCCAGCTGCTGCTGCACATAGGGCTCGCGCTGATGGCCTATTCGGTGCTGATGATCGCCTGCCTGTTCGCGCTGCAGCTCGCCTGTCTAGACAGGCAGCTGAAGTCCCGCAAGATCAGTCAGTTGCCTGCCATGCCGCCCTTGATGACGGTGGAGAAACGGCTGTTCCAGCTCATCTCGGCGGGCCTGTTTCTGCTGACCCTCTCCATCGCCTCCGGCCTCTTCTTCCTGGAAGACATGTTCGCCCAGGGCAAATCCCACAAGGCGATCCTCTCGATCCTGGCCTGGTGCGTCTACGTGCTGCTGCTGTGGGGTCATCACACCCGTGGCTGGCGCGGTCGCAAGGTCATCACCCTGAGCCTGATCGGCAGCTTCATTCTGACCCTGGCCTACTTTGGCAGCCGCTTCGTCAAAGAAGTCCTGCTGAGCTGATACTCACCCCCCTTTACTCATCCAGCCCCCACAGGAGCCCTTCTTGGACAGCATATCAACGAGCACATTATTGATTGTTCTCGTTATTTTGATCCTCTTGTCTGCTTTTTTCTCAAGTTCTGAAACCGGCATGATGTCGCTCAACCGCTACAAGCTGCGGCATCTGGCTCAAACCAAGCACAAGGCTGCCCGTCGGGTAGAGAAGCTGCTGTCCCGCCCGGATCGCCTGCTGGGGCTGATCCTGATCGGCAACAACCTGGTCAACATCCTCGCCTCGGCCATCGCCACCATAGTCTGCATCAGGCTGTTTGGCGCCTTCGGGGTAGCCATCGCCACCTTCGGCCTGACCCTGATAGTGCTGGTGTTTGGCGAGGTGACTCCCAAGACGCTGGCAGCCATGTACCCGGAGAAGATCGCCTATCCCGCCTCCTGGATCCTCAAGGGGCTGATGGTGCCGCTCTACCCCTTTGTCTGGCTGATCAACGGCATCACCAGCGGTCTGCTCAAGCTGCTCAGGCTCCATCCCAACAAGGATGACTCCCTCAACACCGAGGAGCTGCGCACCATAGTCAACGAGGCGGGCAGCCTGATCCCCCAGCGCCATCAGGAGATGCTGCTCAGCATTCTGGATCTGGACAAGATGACGGTGGAACACATCATGGTGCCGCGCAGCGATATCTACGCCATCGACATCAACGATGACTGGAAGACCATACTGCGTCAGCTGGCCCACTGTGCCCACACCAAGATCCTGCTCTACCGCGACAACATCGACGATGTGGTGGGCTTCCTGCACGCCCGCGATGCGCTGCGGCTGATGGCCAGGGATCAGTTCAACAAGTCGAGCCTGCTGCGGGAAGTGGACGAGATCTACTTCATCCCGGAAGGCACGCCGCTCAACGTGCAACTGGCCAAATTCCAGCGCAACAAGGAGCGGATAGGCCTCATAGTGGATGAGTACGGAGATATTCAGGGGTTGATCACCCTGGATGACATACTGGAAGAGATAGTGGGCGACTTCACCACCTCCATGACACCGGCGCCCAGCGACGAGATCCACCCCCAGCCGGATGGCTCGTTTCTAGTGGAGGGCTCGGCCAGCATTCGCGAGCTGAACAAGGAGATGAGCTGGCGGTTGCCCATCGACGGGCCCAGAACCCTGAACGGTGTCATCCTGGAATACCTGGAGGAGATCCCCCAGCCCAACATCAGCCTGCGGCTGGCCGGCTATCCCATCGAGATCCTGGAAGTGGAGAACAACATGGTGAAGATGGCGCGGATCATGCCAGATTTATACCGCAACGAGTCGGGATTCGAAGATTGAAAAAAGGCTGCCGATGGCAGCCTTTTTTATCTCACTCGCTCTCCTCGTCCGGCTCCAGCACCAGGGTCGGGATCAAGTCGCCGAACACCTTCTGCAGCTCCTCGCGATTGGCCAGCAGGTCTTGCAGCGTGTAGCTGTCCATCACCGCCAAAAAGGCATTCATCGCCTCCTTCAGGGCATTCTTCAGCAAGCAGACAGAGACTATGTGGCAGGCGGGCGAGTTGCAGTCGATGCCGTCCAGATTGCCCTCCAGCGCCCGGATCACCTGGCCGATATTGACTGTCTCCGGCGCGCAGGCCATGCGGATCCCGCCATTCTTGCCGCGCTGGGATTGCAGATAGCCCAGCTTCACCAGTTGATTCACCACCTTGACCATGTGGTTGCGGGAGACGCCATACAAGGCGGAGACCTTGGCCACGCTCGACAGTTCGCCCTGTGGCAGGGTCGCCAGATAGAGCAGGGCTCTCAATCCAAAATCGGTATAGCTAGTTAGTCTCATAGTGCCTGTGTCGCATAACGCGGAAAATTGATTATTGATTCAGATCAAATAAACATCTAGGATGCAGCTTAATAAGTGACATTTTAGATGTTCAATTAGCAAGGACCTCCTATGTTAGACCAAGCCACCATCGCCGTCATCAAAAGCACCATCCCTTTGCTCGAATCGGCGGGGCCTGCCCTCACCCAGCATTTCTACCAGCGCATGTTCAGCCACAACCCGGAACTGAAGGATATTTTCAACCTGGCGCACCAGCGCAGCGGCGGTCAACCGCTGGCGCTGTTCAATGCGGTGGCGGCTTACGCCAGGAATATCGACAACCTGGGAGCCTTGGCCGGCGCGGTGGAACGCATCGCCCACAAGCACACGGGTTTCATGATCCAGCCGGAACAATATCACATTGTAGGTAGTCATCTCTTGGCCACGCTCAAAGAATTGGGTGGAAGTGCGGTCACCGAAGAGGTGCTGGATGCCTGGGGCAAGGCTTACGGTGTGCTGGCCAGCATCTTCATCGGCCGGGAGAGCGAGATCTATCAGGAGAAGGCGAGCGAGATCGGTGGCTGGCAGGGTCCCCGCCCCTTCATCATCAAGGAGAAGCGCAAAGAGAGCGAGCTCATCACCTCCTTCATACTGGCGCCGGTGGATGGCAAGCCGGTACTGGACTTCAAGCCGGGCCAGTACCTCAGCATCAAGCTGGCCCACCCCGAGCTCGAATATCAGGAGATCCGCCAATACTCCCTCTCCGATGCGCCGAACGGTCGCGATTACCGCATCAGCGTCAAGCGCGAGCCCCAGGGCCAGGTCTCCAACCTGCTGCACGACCATCTGCATGCTGGCGATCAGCTGGAACTGATGCCACCAACCGGCGACTTCTTCCTGCAGGCCGATGCCAGCACGCCCGTGGTACTGCTCTCCGCCGGCGTGGGCCTCACCCCCATGCTGAGTATGCTCAACCAGCTGCTGGCCAAGGGCCATGCGGCCGACATCTGCTGGCTGCATGCCTGTGAACAGGGTGCACTGCACGCCTTCAAGGAAGATATCCGGCACAAGCACGAGCAGCACGACCAGCTGCGGAGCCGGGTCTGGTATCGGGAGCCGGAGGCTCAGGATGAGCAAGGGAAGGACTACGACTTCCACGGCACCATGGACTTGAGCCAGGTGGCCGAGTTGCTGGCGCCGCAGGCCCACTACTACTTCTGTGGTCCGCTTGGCTTCATGCAGGCGATCAAGGCGCAGTTGAGCGCGGCGGGCATATCGGCCGACCAGCTGCACTACGAAGTTTTTGGTCCCCATCAGGATCTTTAAGCGGGGCTGCCCCCTATAAAGCAAGGAGGATCCAGCCTGTCATGGCACGGCGGCCGGATCCGGACCCACAGATGCAGATCTGTGGGTCGTTTTTTTATTCAGTGCATCGCCTTGGCACGGGCGATGGCATTGGCCGGCATGCGGTTGGCCAGGCGGCTCAGCAGGCTGGTCGCCTTCTGGTGCAGCGCCTTGTCACCGATCACAGTGCTATGCAGCCAGTGGTAGGCCTCTTCATAATCCAGCGGGCTGCCCATCCCCTGCAGCAGCATCTCGACCCACTCGACCTGTGCCCGTTGAAACCCCAGACTGGCGGCTTCACGCATCAGGGTCTCAGCCTTGACCAGATCCTTCTGCACCAGGGTGCCCTTCCAGTAGTAGCGGCCCAGCTGTTCCAGCGCCGGCGCCAGCCCTTGATTGGCCGCCTCCCACATGAATTTGACCCCGAGCTCGGCATCGGGCTTGATGCACACCCCCCAGGCCAGCATGTCGCCCCACAGGAACTGATAGGCGGGCACCTTCATCACCTCGGCCCGCACCTCTATATCCTGGGTAAGCTGGCACCTGTCCAGCTTCACCTGCTGCAAGTGACGACCCTGTTCAATCCAGTTGAGCAGCTCGTCCTGGCGATAGAGGGGGACCGCCTGCAAATTGCTGCTGTCGATACCCAGACCGCCGCCACCCGATGGCGTGCTGGTCATGGGCCGGCTGGTCGGAGAGAGTCCGCTCTCCGCTGTGGCGGCGGGGAATGGGGTCGCGGGCGCAGATCCCGTCGCGACGGGAGCGGGCTCAGCTGCGGGTGTCGACTCGGACGCCACAGGCAAGGGCGCGGCAGCGGGAACGGCGCCGGATCCGGCAGGCTGGGGGGCGGCGGCAGACACAGCGCTCTGGGCTGCAACCGCTGGCGACTCGGCGGCAGACACTGCGCTCTGAGCTGCAACCGCTGGCGACTCGGCGGCAGACACTGCGCTCTGGGATGCCATCGCCTGCTCGGCAGCGGAAACCGCACTGCTCGCTGTGGGGGTGGCGGCGGATGCCTGAGGCTCAGCGCCCTGTACCTGGGTGGTCAGCAAACAGACAAGGCCGACAAGGGTAAGTGGTTTCATCATAAGGTTCTCCTGCTGCTCTCTGTTATCGGCAGCCGGCCCCATCCCCTTAGCCCATCGCCATCTGCATCTGTCACCCATGACAAAGGGGAGCCGAAGCTCCCCTTGTTTACCAGCCATACGGCTTACTTGACGAAGTCGACACCCAGCTGGATATCGGCTTTCAGGGTGGCCAGCATGCCATCCATAGCCGCTTGCTCGAAGGCACTCAGCTTGCCGTAGTCCAGTACGGTTTCGACGCCGTTCTTGCCCAGCAGTATGGGTTGCGCGAAGAAGGCGGCATGTTTGCCGTCGCCTTCCACATAGGCGCACTCGATGACGTTAGCTTCGCCTTGCAGACCCTTGATCAGCGACAGACCGAAACGGCAGGCCGCCTGGCCCATGGAGAGGGTGGCAGATCCGCCACCGGCCTTGGCTTCCACCACTTCGGTACCGGCGTTCTGGATACGCTTGGTCATGGCAGCCACTTCTTCAGCAGTGAAGGAGGCGCCTTCGATCTGGGACAGCAGCGGCAAAATGGTCACGCCACTGTGGCCACCGATCACGTTGACACGCACCTTGTCGACGTTCAGAGCCTTGGCCTCGGCCACGAAGGTCTCGGCACGGATCACGTCCAGGGTGGTGACACCGAACAGGCGGCGCTTGTCATAGACACCAGCTTTCTTCAGCACTTCGGCGGCGATGGCGACCGTGGTGTTGACCGGGTTGGTGATGATGCCGATCAGCGCTTTCGGGCAGGTAGCGGCACATTTTTCCACCAGATTCTTGACGATACCGGCGTTGATATTGAACAGATCGGAACGATCCATGCCGGGCTTGCGCGCCACACCGGCGGAGATCAGCACCACATCGGCGCCGACCAGAGCCGGGCTCGGATCTTCACCGCAGAAACCTTTTACTTTCACGTCAGTCGGGATATGGCTCAGATCGACCGCCACACCCGGAGTGACCGGGGCTATGTCATACAGGCTCAGTTCGGAACCAGCAGGAAGGCGATTTTTCAACAGCAGAGCGAGGGCTTGGCCTATGCCACCGGCGGCACCCAGAACGGCAACTTTCATGATCAACTCCATGTTTAAGCGTAGGTTTAAGGTTGTTTCTTGTTGTGGGCCCAACCTTAATGGATCCCCCCCTAAAAAACAATCTGATAACAGTTGCAATCACGGGTTCTGTGAGCCAAGAAACAGGCGGTGAATAAAAATGGGGGGAAATGCAGAAAATCAGAGGGGAAGCACAGATTTCCTGCACTTCCCCTTACCATAAATAGGTAGATTTACCGAACTCAGGCCTGGAATGCCAGGGCTCGCCGTTCACACCAGCGAAACCCAATTGTTAACAATCCGTTCATGGTCAGATAGAGGCCACCGGCCACGGTGAACACCGCCAGAGTGTCATACGTCTGGGCGTTGAGGCGCTGGGCCAGACCCATCACATCCATGATGGTAATGGTGCTGGCGAGCGAACTCCCCTTGAGTACCAGGATCACCTCGTTGGAATAGGCGGGTACCAGCCGCCTGGCGGCGTGGCGCACCTTCATCCACAGGGTCTGCCCGGCCGAGAAGCCGAGTGCACGGCACGCCTCCACCTCGCCGGAGGGAATGGCATCCAGCGCCCCCTTGAACAACCGGGTAGAGTAAGCCGCCGTGTTGAAGCCAAGGGCCAGCACGGCGCAGAACCAGGGCTGCTTGAGCAGCGGCCAGAGCGGCCCGGACTTGAGCCACTCGAACTGGCCCGGCCCGTAGTAGATGAGGAAGATCTGGATGAGCAGCGGCGTGCCGGTGAAGATCAGCACCCACAGCTGTACCAGCTGGGTCGCCACCGGAATCCGTCGTTCCAGCACCCAGGTCATGGCGGCGGCCAGCAACACGCCGAGCAGCAAGCTCAGTGCCGTCAGTTGAAGAGTGATCGCCAGACCACCCAGCAGCGTCATAAGATAATCCTGCATGGTCAACCTCCGTAGCGGCGGGTATAGCGGGCGGTCTGCTTAAACCCGAATTCACTCAGCTGACTGAAGACGATCGGTTGCAGGGTGATCGCCAGACCACCCAGCAGAGTCATGAGATAGTCCTGCATGGTCAACCTCCGTAGCGACGGGTATAGCGGGCTGCCTGCTTGAGCCCGAACTCGCTCACCAGACTGATGGCCAGATAGATGAGGGCCGCGGCGGCATACCAGGTAAAGGGTTCATAGGTGCTGGCCGAGGCCATCTGGGCCTGACGCATCATCTCGTTCACCCCTATGAGGGAGACCAGCGCCGTGTCCTTGAGCAGCACCAGCCACTGGTTGCCGAGCCCCGGCAGGGCATGACGCCAGGCCTGGGGCAGCACGATGCGAAAGAAGATGTGTCCCTTGCCAAGACCGAGCGCCAGCGCCGCCAGCCGCTGTCCGGCGGGCACCGCATTGAGCGCGGCCCGCAGGGTCTGGGTGGCATAGCTGGCAAACAGCAGGGAGAGCGCCAGCACGCCGCAGGCGAACGGGCTGAACTCCACATACTCGCCGGTGATGAGGAACAGCACCTGGGTCGAGCCGAAGTAGATGAACAGCACCACCAGCAACTCGGGCAGGCCACGAATGAGCGTGGTGAGTGTGGCCACAGGCCACACCAACGCGCGCTGCTTGCTCAGTTCGGCGGCGCTGAACGCCAGCGCCAGCACCATGCCCCCGACCAGTGATGCCAAGGCCAGCCCCAGGGTCATCCAGGCTGCATCCAACAACAGGCTCAACATGGCTTAGTGCGCGAAGTATTTGTCGAAGATTTTCTGATAGGTGCCGTTGGCCTTGATCTCGGCCAGCCCCTTGTTCAGCTGAGTCAGCAGCTCCTGGTTGCCCTTGGCCACGGCGATGCCAAAGCCGGTACCGAAGTACTTGGCGTCGGTCACGGGGGTACCGATCACGGCATATTCCTTGTGCTGCTTGAGCCAGTCGGCGGCGACTGCGGTATCGGCAAACACGCCGTCGGTACGGCCGTTCATCATGTCGAGGAAGGCGCTCTGGTAACTGGCGTAGGGCACGGTCAGCAGGCCCTTGCTGATCCAGTTGTCCACCAGATAGGACTGGTGAGAGGTGCCGTTCTGCACGCCGACCGTCTTGTCCACCAGCTCTTCCGGCCCCTTGAAGGCGCCCTTCTTGGCCACGAACACGGCGGAGTTCTCGTAATAGATGTCGGAGAAGTCGACCTGGGCGGCCCGTTCCGGAGTCACGTCCATGGCGGCGATGGCGGCGTCATAGCGACGGAACTTGAGGCTGGGGATCAGGCTGTCGAAGGCCTGGTTGTGGAAGCTGCACTCCAGCTTGGCCTGGGTGCAGATGGCACGGGCCAGATCGATGTCGAAGCCCTGGAACTCGTTCTTGTCATCCAGGTATTCGAACGGAGCATAAGTGGCCTCGGTGGCGAACTTGATCTCCTTGGCCAGCACCGAGGTGCTCAACAGGCCCATGGCAGCAACCAGCAACAGACTCTTTTTCATGACAGCTTCCTTATCGATTTGAATATCAATGCATCAAGAACTCGGCAAACCGGCTGGTTTGCGGGGATGTGAAAATGGCGGCGGAACCGGATTCGATGATCCGTCCCTTCTCCAGATAGATCACCTGACTGGCCACCTTGCGGGCGAACTCCACTTCGTGGGTCACCACCACCTGGGTGATGCCGGTCTGGCCCAGATTGCGGATGATCTCCGCCACCTCTTTGGTGATCTCGGGATCGAGGGCCGCCGTCGGCTCGTCAAACAGCAGCACCTGCGGATCCATCATCAGGGTACGGGCGATGGCCACCCGCTGCTGCTGGCCGCCTGAGAGCCGGGCAGGCCAGGCATCGCGCTTGTCGGCCAGTTGCAGCTGGGTCAGCAGGTAGGCGCCCTTCTCGATGGCCGCCGCCTTGCTCATGCCGAGCAGCTTGACGGGGGCCTCGATCAGGTTCTCCATCACGGTCAGATGTGGCCACAGATTGTACTGCTGGAACACCATGCCCACCTTGCGGCGCAGTGCCTGCGCCTGACGGTTGAATTCGGCGGCAGAGAGGCTGGACGGGAAAGAAAATTCACTTTCGCCTATGCGCAATACACCGGCATCCGGGGTGTCCAGCAGGTTCATCATGCGCAGCAGCGAACTCTTGCCGGCACCGCTCGGGCCCAGCAGCACCAAGGTCTCACCGGGTGCAGTCCGAAAGCTGACATCTTGCAGTACCGGCACCTTGTGCCAGGATTTTTCGATACCGATTAATTCAATACCCATACAGCCCAATTGAATAAGTTTTCAAAATTTCGTCCCGATTTTAGCCCCAACATGGGTGGATGCAAGCTAATTTTGAATCAATATGCAGAACAAGCGCCGCTTCCTTGCAAAAATAGGCACATGAATGCAAAATGGGCACGCTGTTCATATCTGCCGCCTGAGCGTGACAGGCAGCCACACCTCCTCATTCGTGAGTCCAAGATGAAGCATAACGACAAGCAAGAAAAACTGGCCAAGGCCTTTAAAGCCTTGCTGAAAGAAGAACGATTTGGCTCCCAGGCAGAGATAGTGACTGCCCTGCAAGAGATGGGCTTCGAGAACATCAACCAGTCCAAGGTATCGCGCATGCTGAGCCGCTTCGGCGCCGTTCGCACCCGCAATGCCAAGATGGAGATGGTCTACTGCCTGCCGGTGGAACTGGGCGTGCCCACCACCTCCAGCCCGCTCAAGAACCTGGTACTGGACGTCGACCACAACGGCGCCCTGGTGGTGATCCACACCAGCCCGGGTGCGGCCCAGCTCATCGCCCGTCTGCTCGACTCCCTCGGCAAGGCCGAAGGGATCCTCGGCACCATAGCCGGTGATGACACCATCTTCATCACCCCGACCAGCGACACCGACATCGAGGAGCTCTACCTCTCCGCCCTCGAGCTGTTCGAACAGACCCCTTAATCAGGCTTGGCCGTCCCGCTGTGGTGACGCCCCCTGAACGAAAAATCCCGGCCAAGGCCGGGATTTTTGTTGGTTATCTCAACCGCGCTTATTTACCCTGCGACACCAGATAATCCTCGGACGGCGCGAAGAAGGCGGCACCGGTCACGGCGCTGGTGAAGCGCAGCAGGTGGTCGAAGTGACTGCCCTCCCCCTTGTACATGCTGGCCAGCATGGCGTTGAAGTGCTGCGGCGTGCGGCAGCAGGAGATGAAGTAGAGCCCCTGCTCTGTCATGGTGCCCCAGGGCATGCTCTGGCGCAGTATCTCCATGGACTCGCCCTTCGGGGTCTTGAGGTTGACCCGCTTGATGTGGGCGGTCAGCGGCTTGTCTGCCGACTCATACTCTATGTTGTCGGCCTTGGTGCGACCTATGATGTCTTCCTGCTCTTTCAGGGCCAGCCTCTCCCAGTCGCTCATGGCGTGCACCCAGCGCTGGACGTGGATATAGGAGCCACCGGCAAATTCGCCTCCCTCGAGCAGCGCCACTTCGGCCCTGTGCTCATCCTGCGGGTTTTCGGTACCGTCGACGAAGCCGGTCAGGTCCCGGCAATCCAGATTGCGGAAACCGCGCACCTCTTCCGCCAGCGCCACCAGCCCCGCCAGCAGGGCCATCACGCGCTGACCGGCGTGGTGCAGCACATCGACCCGATCGGCGCGCAGTTGCACGAAGAGATCAAACGGGGTATTCGGCGCCTTATGACCATTGGCTTCCTGAGCCATAAAACCACGGAACTGGGGCGGACGGGCGGCAGGGTAGAGACCATCCCAGGCATCGGCGCCGACGGCGACCAGACCGCTGAAACCGGCATCGGGGAAATCGGCGGCAACGGCTTCCCACAGGGCAGGCAAGCTGGCCAGACGGGCCACCAGTTCGGCGCCGTCACCGGTGCGATTGAACATCAGATAGAGGGCGTGCAGATTCGGCTCTGCACAGATCCCGGCTTGGGCTTTCATATATCTCTCCCCTGAACAGGCATTAGCTATGTTGGCGTTGCGTTGCGCGATTATAAACCAGAGTGAATCCAGTTCCTTGATTTCACAACGATATCAGGTCTGTCACGGCAATGGATCAAACAGCACTAGCGCATGCGGGGCAAGGTTGACCCTGGCCCGCATCCCGCCAAGCGGCTCGCCAATGCTGGCCTCGAGCCGCTGGCCGCCACACTCGAACAACACCCGGCAGTGATGGCCGAGGAACTGCTGCTCCAGCACCGCCAGCTCACCGCCGTCGACGGCCTCCAGCAACAGCTGCTGGGGTCTGAGCATCAATTGCAGCAGCTCGCCCACGGCACGGCCGTGAGGCTCGGTGCCGCACACCACCCCCAGCGACGTCTGCACGCAGTGGCTGTCCACCACCTCGGCCGCCAGGTAGTTGACCCCGCCGAGAAACTCCGCCACGAAGCGGTTCTGCGGGCGACGATAGAGCTGCTCCGGCTGGCCCACCTGCTCGATGTGACCCGCCCGAAACAACGCCAGCCGGTCGGCGAAGGCAAACGCCTCCTCCTTGCTGTGGCTGACGAAGATGGCGCCTATCCCCTGCTGCTTGAGCAGGGCGCGGATCTCGAGAATAAGCTTCATCCGCACCTGGGTATCTATGTTGGAGAAAGGCTCGTCCAGCAGCATCAGCCTGGGCTTGCACACCAAGGCGCGGGCGATGGCGACCCTCTGCTGCTGGCCGCCGGAGAGCTCATGCGGATAACGCGCCCCCAGCCCCTGCAGATTGACCAGCGTCAGCGCCTCATCCACCTGCTGCTGGCGAGCGCTGCGATCGAGCCGGGTCAGGCCGAAGCCGACGTTGTCGGCCACCGTCAGGTGCGGAAACAGGGCGTAATCCTGAAAGATCATGCCGATGTTGCGCGCCTCGGGGGGCACGCAGCCACCGGGCCCGTCGAGCAGGGTATCGCCAAGGCGAATAGCGCCCCCGGCCAGCGGCAGCAGACCGGCGATGGCCTTGAGCAGCGTGGTCTTGCCGCAACCGCTCGCACCCAGCAGGCAGACGATCTCGTTGTCAGCCACCGTCAGGGAGAGCTGCTCCAGCACATTGCGGCCGTTGTAACGGCAACTGACATTTTCAACCTGCAAGCAAGACACGGCTGGCTTCCCCTTATGTTTTAAATTCGACGCAGCCACTCGCTACCCTCAAACAGGCAGACGATCTCGTTGTCGGCCACCGTCAGGGAGAGCTGCTCCAGCACATTGCGGCCGTTGTAACGGCAACTGACATTTTCAACCTGCAAGCAAGACACGGCTGACTTCCTCATATTCTTTTGGTTCAAACCGACCTGCGGCCGGACAAGATTGCAGAGATTCATCTGCCCGTTCAGTGGCCCGGACTGTCCAGGCTGCGGTTGACCCAGATCAGCGGCAGCAAGCCCACCAGCACTATGACGATGGCGCCGAGCGCCCCCCGCTCCAGCATCTCGTCCGAGACGAATTGATAGACGTGGGTCGCCAGGGTATCGAAGTTGAAGGGCCGCAGCAGCAGGGCGGCGGGCAGCTCCTTCATGGATTCGATGAACACCAGCATGGCGCCGGCAAACAGGCCGCGCCGCACCAGCGGCAGATGAACCCGCCGCAGCATGCCGCCATCCCCCTGCCCCAGGGAGCGGGCCGCCATGTCGAGGCTGGGGGAGATCTTGCCCATGCTGCTCTCTACCGAGCCGATGGCGATGGCCACGAAGCGCACCAGGTAACCGAACACGATGGCTGTGATGGTGCCGGTCAGCAGCAGGCCGGGGCCCTGACGGCCGAGCCACTCGGCCAGATCGTTGATGGCAAAATCGAGGGCCGTCAGCGGTACCAGCACGCCGATGGCCAGCACAGTGCCCGGCATGGCATATCCCATGGCAGAGATGCGCAGGGGCAACAGGCTCCTGACTCCGCCATCGAGGCGGCGGAAGAAGCCGAGCAGCAGGGCTATGCCCATGGCGAACAGGGCGGTCAGCGTCGAGATGAGCAGACTGTTGCCGGCGAAGCGGACAAACTCCGGCGTCCAAGACAACTCGAAGTAACGCACGCCGTAGTCCAGCAGGATGACGAACGGCAGGCCGAAACCGGCCAGTACCAACCCCCAGCACCAGAGACCGGCCAGCCAACGACTCATTCCCTTGAGCGGGTAGCGCAGCGGCGGCTCATGACCCATGGATTTCTGGAACACCTGCTGCCGGCGACGGGAGCGACGCTCGACGGCGATCAGTAGCACCACCGCCAGCAGCATCAGGCAGGAGAGCTTGGCGGCGGTGGCCAGGCTGCCGTAGCCGAGCCAGGTGTCGTAGACCGCCGTGGTCAGGGTGTTGATGGCAAAGAAGTGGACTGTGGCGAAGTCGGCCAGGGTCTCCATCGCCACCAGGGAGATGGCCACCATGATGGCCGGTCGCGCCAGCGGCAGGCTGAGGCGACGAAAACTCTGCCAGGGGGTACAGCCGAGCAAGCGGCTGGAGTGGATCAGGCTGACCGACTGCTCCAGAAACGAGGCGCGGGCCAGCAGATAGACGTAGGGGAAGAGCACCAGCGCCAGCACCCAGGCGGCGCCGCCGAGGGATCGAATGGCCGGGAACCAGTAATCCGTCGGTCTGCTCCACTCAAACAGGGTTCGCAATCCCGCCTGCAGCGGCCCCGAGTAGTCGAGCAGGTCGGTATAGACGTAGGCAACGATATAGGAGGGCATGGCCATGGGCAGCATCAGCGCCCACTGCAGGGCGCGGCGCCCCGGTACCTGGCACATGGCGACCAGCCAAGCGGTGGGCACCCCGAACAGCAGGCTGAGCAGCACCACACCCGCCACCAGCCCCAGCGTATTGCCGAGGTAGTCGAGCAGTACCGTATCGGCGAGGTGGCGAAACAGGTCTTCCTCTGCCGAGAAGGCAGAGAAGATCAGGGCGAGCACCGGCAAACCCAGCAGCAGGGCGGTGGCCCAGCTGCTGGCAATCCATCCACAATTTTTCATGAGACCACAGAAGTTGATGGGGCCCTTGGCCCCATCTGATTACAAGTCGAATTTCACTTCATCCAGCAGCTGCAAGGCGTCCTTGCGGTGCTTGGCATAATCGCTGACCGGCATGGGATCAGACTTGAAACTGCCCCATGACTTGACCATGGCGGACGGCTCGACCCCGGCCTTGACCGGATACTCGGCATTCACGTCCGCATACATGTGCTGGGCCGTGTCGCCAGCCAGAAACTCCATCAACTTGCGGGCTTCATCCTTGTTCTTGGCGTACCTGGTCATGGCCACGCCGCTCACGTTGACGTGGGCACCGCGGTCGGCCTGGTTCGGGAAGTTGATGTAGACCGCATCGGCCCAGGACTTCTGCGCCGGATCTTTCAGCATGGCGCCCAGATAGTAGCTGTTGCCGAGCGACAGGTCACAGATGCCATCCTTGATCGCCTTGACCTGATCCCGGTCGTTGCCCTGCGGTTTGCGCGCCAGGTTGGCCTTGACCCCTTCCAGCCAGGTCTTGGCATCCGCCATGCCGTGATGGGCGATCATGGAGGAAACCAGCGCCACATTGTACTCATGCTTGCCGCTGCGGGTACAAATTTTCCCTTTGAATTCAGGCTTCACCAGATCTTCATAGCTGATGGTGTCGAGCTTGCCGAGGCGTTCCTTGCTGGAATAGATGGTGCGCACCCGGGTGGTCAGGGCAAACCACTTGTTGTCCGGATCGCGATAGATGGCGGGGATATTCTCCTGCAGTATCTTGCTGTCCACCGGCTGCACCAGATCCTTGTCCACCAGATCGGTCAGCCGGCTGATGTCGACGGTCAGCATGAGATCGGCCGGGGAGAGCTTGCCTTCCCGCTCCAGACGCTCGTTCAGCCCCTCTTTGGCGAACACCACGTTGACCTTGATGCCCGATTCCTTCTCGAACTGCTGGATGATGGGCTTGATCAGCTCATCCTGCCGGTTGGAGTAGACGTTCACCTCCCCTGCCGCCAACGCTCCCTGAGCAGCCAGAGTCGAGAAAACCAGAGCCAGCATCTTCATTTTCATCATCCATTCCTTGAGTTGCTATATCGAGTGATAACCATTGCTGTTTGTATTTTGCATTGGCCGCGACAGCGGGATCAAGAAAACATCGAGTGCGGGATCACATATTTAAACGCCGTGCAAACAAAAGGGCCGGATAGAATCCTATCCAGCCCCACCATGGAGTCCATCCGCGACTTCACATCGGCAATCTGCCCGGTCCGGCCAAGCCGCAACAGAGTGCCCTTGCTCGAACCGGTATCAGGCGCGAGGGATCAGAGCGCCTCGTCGTCGCTCTCGCCGGTGCGAATGCGCACCGCCTGCAGCAGGTCGTATACGAAGATCTTGCCGTCACCGATCTTGCCTGTGTAGGCCGCCTTGCAGATCGCCTCTATCACACCTTCGACGTTGTCATCGGCCGTCGCTATTTCCAGCTTCACCTTGGGTAAGAAGTCGACCTGGTACTCGGCTCCCCGGTATAATTCGGTGTGCCCCTTCTGGCGGCCAAACCCTTTGACCTCGGACACGGTCAGACCCTCGACCCCCAGGTTGGCGACGGCTTCGCGCACATCGTCCAACTTGAAGGGTTTGATAATCGCAGTAATCAGCTTCATCTGGTTGCTCCCAATCCATGGTATGTCATGAATTGGGAATCAATTCTTGTGCCAAGTCTTTTTATTGTTTAATTTCAAAAGGATAGTGTTTGTGTCCGGGATAGATACCCCCCAACATCACCAAGGGAGCGCATCTCGCCCCATAATGAGGCACCAAGCTGAACCAGCCTCTCCCGATGCACCAAACAAGAGCACAGCAGTATGTTAGTCATCTCCAACAGCGTGACCCTGCCCTGGCATGAGCTGCAGTTTCAAGCCATGCGGGCTCAGGGTG
Organism: Aeromonas sp. MR7; assembly: GCF_963899385.1. Classification (NCBI taxonomy): domain Bacteria; kingdom Pseudomonadati; phylum Pseudomonadota; class Gammaproteobacteria; order Aeromonadales; family Aeromonadaceae; genus Aeromonas; species Aeromonas sp. MR7. The sequence goes on along the minus strand of NZ_CAWQXH010000049.1, from coordinate 150,321 downwards.
CCGGCGGCCAGCACGTCAACAAGACCGACTCCGCCGTCTGGTTGCGCTTCGATTACCGCAGCTCCCCCAGCCTGCCGGATCTCTACAAGGAGGGACTCGACAAGCTGAGCGACAGCCGGGTACACGACGGCTTTATCCAGATCCGCGTCGAGACCCATCGCAGCCAGGACATGAACCGCAAGGAGGCCATGAGCCGCCTGGTGGAGCTGCTGAAGAAAGCCGCCTGGCGCCCCAAGGCCCGTCATGCCACCAAGCCGACCCGCAGCTCCCAGCGCAAGCGGGTCGATGCCAAGAAGCGCAAGGGCGACATCAAGTCGGCCCGCGGCAAACCCGTGCTGGAGTAATACCGCCAGCCTTACGACTTGCCCACGCCAAGGATGAGAGAAGATGAGATACAGTTTTTGCAACAGCGCCCACGGCCCCCTGCTCATCGCCATCGATAAGGATGGCCTGCGCCACGTGGAGTTCATGCAGGGTGAGCGCCCCATAATGCCTACCCCTCAGTGGCGTCAGGATGATCTGGCGCTGGCGCCCTATGTCGAGCAGTTCGCCGCCTATTTCGCCGGCCGGCTGCAGCGCTTCGAGCTGCCGCTCGCCGCCAAAGGCACCCCGTTCCAGCAATCGGTATGGCGCGCCCTGTGCGACATTCCCTACGGCGAGACCGTCAGCTATCTCGAAATAGCCCAGTCCATCGGCAACCACAAGGCGGTGCGGGCGGTGGGCGCCGCCAATGGCCGCAACCCCCTCAGCATCATAGTGCCCTGTCACAGGGTGATAGGACGCAGTGGCGAGCTGACCGGTTATGCCGGCGGCATACCCATCAAACGCTGGTTGCTGGCACTGGAACAACAGACTGCCGGTTCATTTGAATTGACTCCCTGATAACAGCGGCATCCCTGTAAAACACTGGCTGCCGGCGCTGGAGCAGCAGACCGCCGGTTCATTCAGACTGCCCCCCTGACAACAGCGGCATCCCTGTAAAACACTCGCTGCTGGCTCTGGAACAACAGACCGCCGTTCATTTGAATTGACCCCCTGACAACAGCGGCATCCCTGTAAAACACTGGCTGCCGGCGCTGGAGCAGCAGACCGCCGGTTCATTCAGGCTGACCCCCTGATAACAGCGCATCCCCGTAAAACACTCGCTGCTGGCTCTGGAGCAGCAGACCGCCGGTTCATTTGAATTGACTCCCTGATAACAGCGGCATCCCTGTAAAACTCTGGCTTCAGCCGCTGGTTTGGCCCCGTTTCGCGTTTAGCAAAATGAACACAGTATGAAGAATCGCCTCAGAAGGGCTTCAGACAGGGTCAGGCATCATGGCTTCACACTTGGATGGCATGGCTCATCCCTCATTCAAGTGGCACCCATGTGACGCTTCCAATCTGTCTTTTTTCCCCGCGCCTCCTCTGAGGCGCTTTTTTTTGCCCGAACGCGGCCACAAAAAAGCCCGCCGAAGCGGGCTCTGACCGGAAGGTGCTAGCTTCAGGGTCAATCAGAGTGCGAGGAAGAGCCCCGCCAGGGAGGCACTCATCAGGTTCGCCAGCACACCCGCCAGTATGGCGCGCATGCCGTAACGGGCGATGAAGGATTTGCGCTCCGGCACCATGGCACCCAGACCACCGATGAGGATCGCCATGGAGGAGATGTTGGCGAAACCGCACAGGGCGAAGGTGACTATGGCCTTGCTCGATTCGTTCAGGGTCTGATCCTGCACCAGGGCGATGAAGGCGACGAATTCATTGATGACTATCTTGGTCCCTATCAGGGCGCCGGCCGCCTGGGCCTGATCCCAGGGCACGCCGATCAGCCAGGAGACGGGGGCGAACAGCCAGCCCAGGATGATCTGGAAGCTCAGCTCCAGCCCCACCAGATCACCGGCCCAGCCCAGCAGGCCGTTGAGCATGGCGATCACCCCGACGAAGGCCAGCAGAGTCGCACCGACCGCGACCGCTATGTTGAGGCCAGCCATGGCACCGTCGGCCGCCGCTTCGATCACGTTGGTCGCACGGGGAATCTCCACGTCCTGATGGTGATCCACCTCGCCGATTCCGGGCGGTACCAGGATCTTGGCCATGGCCAGACCGGCCGGGGCCGACATGAAGGCAGCGGCTATCAGGTATTTCAGCTCGACCCCGATGCTGGCGTAGCCCACCAGAGTGCCGCCGGCCACGGAGGCGAGACCGCAGCTCATCACGGCGAAGAACTGGGAGTCGGACATCTTGGAGAGATAGGGTTTGACCACCAGCGGCGCCTCCACCATGCCGACGAAGATGTTGGCGGTGGCGGAGAGGCTCTCGGCACGGCCGGTACCCAGCAGCTTCTGCAAGCCGCCGCCCAGCAGGGCTATGACCCGCGGCATCAGGCCTATGTGGTAGAGGATGGCGATCACCGCGGAGAAGAAGATGATGACCGGCAGCACGTTGAACGCAAAGATGAAACCCAGCTTGAACTTGGCCAGATCGCCGAACAGGAAGGCGATCCCCTCCTGACCGTAACCGATCACGCTGCTGACGCTCTCGCTGACCCCGTTCAGCACGTGCTGACCGGCAGGCAGCCAGAGCACCAGGCCGGCGAAGAGAACTTGCAGGCAGAGGGCGAGACCCACTGTTCGCAACGGGATACGACGACGATTATCAGAGCAGAGCACGGCCAGGGCCAGGATACTCAGTATGCCGAGCAGGGCTATCATAGGGATTCCATCAAGGGGGCAAAAGATGGGCGCGGATTCTGCGCTCCATGCTCCGCCACTGCAAGCCCGCTTGGTTACAGCCCTGTTAGCAAAAACGTTTGCACGATACCGGTTGCGCCAACCCGCTGATTTGGTTCAATTTTGGTATCACGAGAAAGCCAGTGTTCGTATATGGAAACGATTATTCCTCTGTGCCGGACAATTTGCCGCCGAGCCAGGGGGCGAGTCGCTGCTCCCAATAGGGATTGGGGCCGAAGCTCTCCTTGAGGAAATCGATGAACAGCCGGATCTTGGGATCCAGATGTTCGCGTCTGGCGTAGACGGCGTGCACCGCCATCTTCTGGTTCGGCCGCCACTGGGGCAGCAAGGGGATCAACTGACCGGACTGCAACTCCTTGTCCAGCAAGTAATTGGCGACATAGGCGATGCCGAGCCCGGCCAGGGCGGCATCGCGCACCGCCTCCGCCAGATCCACCCGGTAGTTACCGGCCACCTGCACCGTCTGGCGCTCCTTGCCCTGGCGAAACGACCACTCGTGGTAGCGCCGCTCCCGACTCTGGTAAGTGATGCAGTTGTGCTGGGCCAGATCTTTAGGGTGCAGCGGGGTGCCGTGGCTCAGCAGATAGTCCGGCGAGGCCACCAGCACGAAGTGGATATCCGCCAGCCGCTGCCCCACCAGCGCCTCTGGCTTGTCTTCATAGGTGGTGATCCAGAGATCCAGCCCCTCATCCACCAGGTTGGTTCTGTGATCGAACAGGGAGACTTCCAGCTCCAGCTCGGGGTAGCGATCCTGAAACGCCTTGAGGCGCGGGATCACGTGCAACCTGCCAAATGACTGACCGACCCCCAGATGCAGGATACCGCTCACCTTGCCACGACGCTCCGCGACCATGGAGTCCGCCTCCAGCGCCACCGCCACCAGGGCGCGGCAGTGACGGGCATACTCCTGGCCGAGTTCGGTCAGGGAGAAGCGACGAGTGGTGCGCTGCACCAGCTGGGCACCGAGTTCGGTCTCAAGCTGGGCCAGCTGCTTGCTGATGTGGGACTTGGATACGCCGAGCCGTCGCGCGGCCGCCGAGATACCCTGTTCACGGACCAGGGCATCGAAGATCACCATTTGGGGCAGACGTTGCAGCACGGGATTACCAGATAGGAAAGCGGGCCTCCATTATTCCAGAGCCGCCCGCAGCGGGGTAGGCCTAAAGACCGAGCGCCCGTTTGACCTCTTTTTGCAGGGGATCGTCGGCCGGATTCTGGTTCGCACCATAACTCGCGACCAGCTTGCCATCGCGCCCGATCAGGTACTTGTGAAAGTTCCAGCCCGGCGCCTCGCCCGCCGCCGCGGCCAGCCCCTTGTAGAGCGGGCTGGCATCGTCACCGCGCACCGCCAGTCGGTTGAACATGGGGAAGGTCACCCCGTAGTCACGGCGACAGACGGCGGCTGTCTTGCCCTCATCCCCCGCCTCCTGCCAGAAGTCGTTGGACGGAAAGCCCAGCACTATCAATCCCTTGTCCTTGTATGTCTGATAGAGCTGCTCCAGATCCCGAAACTGGCCGCGATAGCCACAATAGGAGGCGGTATTAACCACCAGTACCACCTTGCCCTCGGTCAGCTGGCAGAGGTTGTGGCGCTGGGTGTTGTTGAGCTCTCGCATCTCCACATTGAAGTAGTCGGGACAGGCGGCAGACACGGCTCCCGCACCGAGCAGCAATAACAAAGTGAACCATTTCATCGGGCAACTCCTTTTGAACAGATGAGCGTCATACGCACAAACGGCGCAGCCGGTTCAACCCTGCCTCAGCGCAGCGGAATGCCGGTCAGCCAGCCATGGCCCCAGAAGATCAGCAGCGCCGTGACCGCGAGCCCGGCCCCCACGCTTATCCCTGTGCCAACCCAGTTCGCCGCGGGACGGGGATGACGCTGCCAGTCACGCACCGAAATCCAGATGATGCTGATCAGCGCCCACAGACCTATGCCACCGAACAGCACCAGGGAGCGGGCCTCGCTGTTGACCGCCAGATGGGCGCCGGCCCAGATCAGGGTGCCGAGCAGCTGGGGATGCACCAGCCAGCGCCGCAGGTGATTGGGTCCCTGGCCGGAGAAGAACAGGATCAGCGCGGCCGGCATGGCGGCCATCATCAGGGTCGGGCCCCAGGCGGGCAGCAAGTAGAGCGGCATGGGGCTGGCACTGCGCCAGCCGGCAAGAATGAAGCCGATGGCGACAAATACCAGCAGCGAGAAGAGCCCCTTGTAACGATTCTCCCCCAGCCGGTCGCGCAGGCGCTCCCTGTGGGCAGCGGCGAAGCAGGGGTAGAGGTGGATAAGGGTAAACAGCAGTACCCCCAGGGTCAGCAAGATCATGGGTTGCTCCTTGTACTATGGGGGATCACTATGCCGCAAAGTGCGCAACCGGAACACAGAAACCGCAGAAAAGTGGTGGGGATACAGCAGGATAATGAAAAAAGCCGATCGACAGATCGGCAAGGTGTTTCGGGCAGACCGGCAGTGGATGCCGGTCATCACCGCGACACGGGGCAGGGTTTGGCCGGTGCCAGGCACCAGCCAGAAAAGGATTAACTGCGCAGCATATAGAGGGCGGCCACGTTGCGGGCCGTGAGCTGCAGGTTGGTGGTGGCGGTGGCCAGCGCCTCCGGCAGGGACATGGCGCGGTTGACCACGGCGAACACCGCATCCAGTCCGTGCTCATGCACCACACCGTAATCGTCGGTGAGGCAGCCCGAAATACCTATCACCGGCTTGCCGAACTGCTTGGCGCAGCGTGCGACACCGATTGGCGTCTTGCCGTAAATGGTCTGGCTGTCGATACGCCCCTCCCCCGTGATGACGAGATCCGCATCGGCCACCGCCTCGGCCAGTTTCAGCGCCGCTATGACGATCTGGATGCCGGGTTTCAGCTCGGCACCGAGCAGGCCCACCAGGGCCGCGCCCATGCCACCGGCGGCGCCGGCCCCCGGGATCGCCTTCACCTGGCAGCCGAGGGCGCGCTCGATGCAGTCGGCGTAGTGGGAGAGGTTGGCATCCAGCTGGGCCACCATCTCCGCGTTGGCTCCCTTCTGCGGGCCAAATACGGCGGAGGCGCCTGTCGGGCCGCACAGCGGATTGTCCACGTCACAGGCCACCTCTATGGTGGTCCTGGCCAACCGGGAGTCCAGCCCGCTCAGGTCTATGGTGGCCAGCTCCGCCAGCCCGGCGCCGCCCGGCGCTATGGGGGTGCCATCGCTTTTGAGCAGCTTGCCGCCGAGCGCCTGTATCATGCCGGCACCGCCATCGTTGGTGGCGCTGCCGCCTATGCCGAGGATCAGGTGCTTCACCCCCATGTCGAGGGCCGCCAGGATCAGCTCACCTGTACCGACGCTGGAGGTGTGCAGCGGATTGCGCAGCTCGGGGGGGACAAGGTGCAGGCCGGAGGCAGCCGCCATCTCGATGACGGCGCGTTCGCCATCCCCCAGCAGGCCGACGAAGCCCTGCACCTGGTTGCCGAGCGGCGCTGTCACATAAAACGGCAGTATGCTGCCCCCCGTGGCATCCACCAGGGATTGCACAGTGCCCTCGCCGCCATCGGCCATGGGCAGCTTGATGTAGGTGGCATCTGGCAACACCTGCTTGAAACCCGCCTCGATGGCATCGGCCACCGCCATGGCGCTCAGGCTCTCCTTGAATGAATCCGGTGCGATAACAATTTTCATATCAATTCCTCAGGCGAGACCAAACACGCCAAACATCAGGGTGGAGACGGCTGCTATGGTCAGGCCGACGGCAGTTTCATAAGGGATGAGCTTGAGGCGCTCCCCCACGCCCATGTGGACGCTGCCACCGGTGGCATGGAAGAAGGAACCGTGGGGCATGTGGTCAAACACGGTGGCACCGGCATGGATCATGGCGGCCCCCGCCAGGCTGCTGATGCCGAGCTCGATCAGGGTGGAGCTGAACACGTTGGAAGCCACTACAGTCCCGGCCGTGGTCGAGGCGGTCGCCAGCGACATCAGGGCGCCCGAGATGGGGGCCAGCAGGTAGGAGGGCAGACCTGAGGCGGTCAGGCCGCTGATCAGCACATCCTTCAGACCCGAGTTGGCTATGATGCCCGCCAGAGTACCTGTACCCAGCAACATGATGGCCACCGGCGCCATGCGGGCCAGGCCCGAGACCGCAAACTGGTTCACCTTGCTGAACTTGCCCATCATAAGGGCGCCGACCAGGCCGCCGAGGGGCAGTGCGATGAGCGGATCCACGACTATGCCGGCGATGGGGCGCAGGGCCAGCAGCAGTATGGCGACCAGGGGCGCACTGATGGCGGCGGCAAAGCCGGGCAGCTTGCTGCCACTGAAGCTCACCACCTCGTCGGCGGCGACCTTGCTGCCCTTGTTGTTCAGCCGTTTGGCCAGCCAGTAGGCCATCACCAGCCCGAACAGGCCCGGTATGATGCCAGCCGCCATGACGGAGGTGAGCGGCAGGTGGAAGGCATCGGCCGCGGCTATGGCGTTCGGGTTGGGGGACATGACGTTGCCCGCCTTGCCGCCACCTATCATGGCCAGCAGTATGGCCGCCTTGGAGAGGTCGGCACGGCGCGCTATGGCCAGCGCTATGGGGGCGACCGTGATGACGGCCACGTCCACGAAGACGCCGACCGCGGTCAGGATCAGGGTGGCCAGCGCCAGCGCCAGCAGGGCGCGGGTCTCGCCCAGCTTCTTGACTATGGTCTCGGCGATTGTGGTGGCCGCGCCCGATTCGATCAGCACGCCCGCCAGCACGCCCGCCGCCAGGATTCGCATCACAGCCGTGGTGATCCCCTGGGCGCCACCTATCATCAGGGCGACCGTCTGGGTCAGATCGGCCCCGCCGATCAGGCCACCGGCCAGGGCGCCGACTATCATGCCGTAGGCGGGCGGTACCTTCTTCAGAATGAGGAAGATGGCGATGGAGAGCGCGGCGAGAGCGCCGAGCGCGGATACAGGGATCATGACGGGCACCTTTCAAATGAGTGAGTGGTGGCCATTATGGTGATCCGGGATCGGAATGCTTTGGCTGAAAAGCCAAATAAGGTCTCTTTAAAGAGATACTTATTGTTCATTACAACAAATCAGCTATCGAGATTGAGCCCGAGGTAGAGCAGGAACTTGTCATCTAACTTGTTGAAATTCAACCCGGTTATCTGCTCAATCCGGGTCAGCCGGTAGCGCAGTGTATTGGGGTGGATGAACAGGGCTTCGGCGCAGGGATGCAGATCACAATCCTGCAAGAAATATTGGCGCAGCGTCTTTTGCAGCGTTCCCTTTGTGTCCTCCTGCGCCAGCTTGAGCAAGGGGGCCCGCAGCTGATCCGCCTGCCAGGAGTCCGCCAGACTGCCGAGCAGCACAGGCAACCGGTAATCCTCGAAGAAGTAGACCTGCTTGCGCGGCGCCTGCCGCATGCCCCGGCGCAAGGTGTCCCGCGCCGTCTGGTAGGAGCGTGCCAGCCCGTCTATGCCGCCGAAGTAATCACCCACCCCGATCCGCACTTTGAAGTGGGGAATGCGGGCCAGCAACTGCTTGATGCGGCTGCGCTCCTGCTCCGATTGCCAGACGCCCTCGCTCAGCTGGGCCGGTTTGAGCACCACTATCTCGTCAAGGCCATTGATGGCCACCAGATTGTCCCGCTCCGGATTTTCCAGCAGGTGCACCAGCTCCCGCAGGCGGGCCGGATCCGCCTCCTCCAGCGCCAGCACGGCCACCACCCGAGGCTGGTCCAGATCCAGCTCGAGGAAACGGGCCGCCTGCTGCAGCTGATCGACCCGCCCCTCGCCACGGATCAGCTGCAGCACCAGCTCCTCCTTGTGGCGCTTGTCCCACTGCAACTGCTCGGTGAGCGCCGCCTGTTCCAGAATGAGCTCGGCCGTCATGCGTACCAGCTCGGCGTAAGCACGCACTTCGTCCGGATCGCCCGAGATGCCGATGACCCCGAGCAGCTCCCCCTGATAGGCGATGGGCAGGTTGATGCCGGGCCTCACCCCCTTGAGCTGCCGGGCGGTCGCCTCGCTTATCTCCACCACCCGGTTCTCGGTCAGCGCCAGCACGGCCCCTTCGTGGCGCTGATGCAGGCGCTCGGGATTGCCGGAGGCGATGATCAAACCGTGTTCATCCATCACGTTGACCGAGAACGACAATATCTTCATCGCCCGACTGACAATCTGACGGGCCAGGGTATCGTTTAGCTGCATAACATCTCCGGACAACAAGCTGGCATGACGCCTGGGGGCCCACAATCGCACGGGCCGACGCGCAAAGATCCCACATCATCAAGACAAGCGCGGGGGGGATCGCTAGAATAGGCCACTTTACGCTATGTGTGCCCCACCATGGATCATGGATCTGGCGTTATGCCGCTGTGTGGCGTGGTGGCTTCATCCTTCCGATATGGACTCCGCTATGGACTATGAATTTCGCCGCGACCCGTTCGGTGGCTATCGCGCCCGGTTCTCCATGGGCCATGAGGCCATCGGTCAGTGGTTGATCGATGAAGTTGGCAAGGATGAGGAGAAGCTCGACGAGCTCTTCTCCATCATCGACCAGCTGTCCAATCGCACCCGCACTGAATACCTGCTGCACGGCGGTGACTATTCACTGCTGCTCACCCCTGAGGAGGCCGAAGTGAAGGCCAACGTCCTCAATATCGAGCTGGATGAGGATCTCGACGATCTCGCCTACTACGATGATGAGCAGCTGGCCATGTGCGGACTGGAAGACTTTGCCCAGGTGCTCGGCTCCTGGCGCGCCTTTATCCGCAACGAGGATATGGGCTGAATACCCACATTTCGGGCGAGCATGCCCCTTGCAACCCAACAGGATTGACTATGTCTATTTACGATTTTGACGGCGAACAACCAGAACAGCCGGAAGACGAACAGGACCAGACCAAACAGGCCGTACCTGCCAAGAAGAAAGGCAAGCAGGTGATGAACACTCAGGTCAACCTGAGCCCGCGCGATGCCAGCCGTCTGAACGGCCTGCACGTCGAAGCCATCACCACCCTGGACGACGTCAGCCTGCCGAAGAACGTCATCTTCAAGGCCGGCCTCATCGCCCTGGGCGAGCTGGAAGCCACCAAGCGTGCCGACATCATAGCCCGCGTCATCGCCGAATCCGGTCGATAAATCCCGGGTGATTGCCGGGGCGGGCCGCGAAAACGCCCCAGACCTGGCAATGCCGTATCAGAAAAGCCGGAGCCCAAGCTCCGGCTTTTTCATGGCTGCGCGCCGCCGCGGACTCGCCCTTGCAGGGATCCGACCAGCCTATTAAGCCTTGTGTCATGATGTAACGACTTGTTAAGGTGCGGGACTTTTATCGGCCTTGGAGACTCAATGTTACCTCTACCTGATTCGCTCATCTGGGGAGCACTGGCGCTGGCCGTCTTGCTCTGTCTGGCCCGGCAACGCCTGCCCGGCCTGATCCTGCTGGGGGTCGCCCTGCTGGCCGCCCTCTACCTCGACCATCTCAGCCCCTTCGCCCTGCTGATCACGCTGGCGGGCCTGTTGCTGGCCTGGCGCACCCCCAGCCTTCCCCAGCCCTGGCGTGGCGCCGCCCTGACCCTGATGCTGCTGTGGGCCATAGCGTTGATGCTGCACCTCATCCCCGGCTTCAGCAATCTGAAGGTGCTGGATCAGGTGCAGGCCGGTCCCGCCAGCGTGCCCTTCAACATGTACCTCAATCTGGACAAGCCGCTGGTCTTCTTCGGCCTGCTGCTGGCCTGGCCCGCCTTGCTCGGCCAGGGCGGTGCGATCCGCTGGCGAGCGCTGGCCCTGCTGCTGTTGCCGCTGGCGGCCCTGCTGATCACCGCCTGGCAGCTGGGGGCGCTCAAACCCGAAGCAGGCCTGCCCCACTGGTGGTGGCTGTTTGCCCTCAACAACCTGCTGTTCACCTGCGTGGCGGAAGAGGCGCTGTTTCGCGGCTTCATCCAGCAAGGAGTGGCCGCCCGCAGCCGGCTCTGGCTCGGCATCCTGGTGGCCAGCCTGCTGTTCGGCGCCGCCCACCTGGCCGGCGGCCCGCTGCTGATGCTGTTTGCCGCCTTGGCGGGCGCCTGCTACGGCCTGGCGTTCCAGTTCAGTGGCCGCCTGAGCGTCGCCATCGCGATCCACTTCCTGTTCAACTTCTCCCATCTGGCCCTCTTTACCTACCCCCTGGCCAGCCGCTGATCCCGGGCGCCCCGCCCGGGGCGCCCTTGTTTCCCCTCCTCTGCCCCCTGCCTGCGGCCTGTCCGTTCGATATAGACTTTCTATTTGCACTTTTTTGCCAGGCTCGCGTGTCGATTAATTGACCCAAGCCAAGATAGCGTCATCTTTGCCCCATAAAATGGGCCGGTAACCATCACAAAAAATAAAAACAAAACTATCAGTTACTTGGCTCACTCAGGATGCTCACATGACAACAACCCAACGGGAGGGGGAGATACGCTTCCCCGACCATCTATCACTGATCTCGACCACGGATCCCGCCAGCCACATCACCTATGCCAACCAGCACTTCTGCGAGGTGGCCGGTTACAACGCCGACGAGATGGAGGGGGTCCCCCACAATCTGGTGCGTCACCCCGACATGCCCAAGGCCGCCTTTGCCGACATGTGGCAACGGCTGCGACAGGGCAAGAGCTGGATGGGACTGGTAAAGAACCGCGCCAAGAGCGGCAAGTTTTACTGGGTCAACGCCTACGTCACCCCCATTCTCAATGAACAGCAGCAGATCATAGAGTACCAGTCGGTGCGTACCCGCCCGAGCGAGCAGGACATCGCCTGGGCTGAGCAGCTCTACGCCCGCATCCGGGCAGGCAAGGCACTGCCCTGGCTCAGCCGGCTCACCCTGGAGCCGGGCCAGCTCACCCTGCTCCTCTCCGGCACGGCCCTGCTCGCCCTGCTGGCGGCCCTCGCCACCGGCAATCCCCTGTGGGGAGCGCCCGGCGCGGCGGCGCTGCTGGCCCAGATGATCCACGGCGGGCGGCTGCAACAGCGGCTCAACCGGCTGGCCGTCACGGCTGGCGAGGAGATGGGCACCCCGCTCTGTCAGGTGCTCTACACCAAACGGCGGGACACACTGGCGGCTCTCGAGCTGGCCCTGCGCATGAAGCGGGCCGAGCTCAAGGCGGTGGTGGGGCGCAGCGCCGACACCAACCAGCAGATACTGCAGGCCGCCGAGGATGACAGGGGCAATATCCAGACCATAGACATCCATCTGCAACAGCAGCGGGCCCAGAGCGAGCAGCTGGCCGCCGCCATCACACAACTGAGCCACTCCATTCGCGACGTGGCGAGCAACGCCCATCAGGCCAATGCCCTGGTGGGCGAGGTGCAGCAAGTGTCGGCCGAGGGGCTGCAGGCGCTGACGACCACCCAGGCATCGGTCAACCAGCTCCATCAGGAGCTTGACGCCAACCATAGGGTACTGGCGCAGCTGACCGGCGACAGCCAGAAGATCAGCGGGATCCTGGCGGTGATCAGCCAGATCGCCGATCAGACCAACCTGCTCTCCCTCAATGCGGCCATCGAGGCGGCGCGGGCCGGTGAGCAGGGGCGCGGCTTTGCTGTGGTGGCCGACGAGATACGGGCGCTGGCCCAGAAGACCCGCAGCTCCACCGGCGAGATCAACGAGATGATCCAGGCGCTGCAGCAGACCACCCGCCAGCTGGCCGATGGCATGACCCTGGGGGCCCAGACCTCGGAGCGCTGCCAGCAGCATGTGAGCACCACAGCCGAGGTGCTCAACCAGATCAACCGCATGCTGGCTCAGGTCACCCACACCAGCGACGAGATAGCCCAGGCCGTCAGCCAGCAGGCGGATGTCACCAGCACCCTGGATCAGGGCATCCACCAGATCCACCAGCTGGCCAGCCACACAGCCGACAACAGCAGACAGGCCCTGGACGGCATCACGCTGCTGGTGGAGCGGCTGCATGCCCTCTCCCGCCTGATCAACCAGTTCCGCCACTGACCCGTCACAGGGGCGCGCATGCCGGCCGGCACGCGCGCCCCTGATTGCCGAGCCTGCTCTGCCCTCCACGTGGGCAGGGCACAGATCCCTCCCCTCAATGCCCCCTCTCCCCATATGGGGCCTTTCATTTATTTGTAACAAAAATGTAAATGAAATGACCTCTGTGCCCGCCATAACAGTCACTTTCCATCGTGCCTCAACCAAAAGGACTTAATGATGCACAAGCCTCTCAGTTATGCCGCCCTGCTGCTGGCCAGCCAGTTTCCGTTGCAGGCGCTGGCCGATACCGATGTCTACCTCACCAACAACGGCCCCGAGCCCTTGCAGCTGGAGATCCGCCAGAGCGGCTCCGGCCAGCTGCAGGCGGGCAGCCAGTGGATCCAGCACAGGACTGAGCTGGGCCCCTGGGAGAGCGCCATGGTGCTCAGCTTCAATCGTTACGAGGGGGTGAAGGCGGGCAAAAGCTATCTGTTCGAAACCCGGGTCACCACGGCCGGGGGCGACACCTATCGTCTCAGCCAGCTGATGGAGGGCACCTGGTGGAACACCACATTGCAGCACGGTGGCGACACCCCGACAGCCAGCTCGGGCTGGCAGAGCGATCGCGCCCTGCATCGTACCCAGGGGCCCCAGGAGCTGGCCTTCGCCGCCAAGTTCACCGGCCGTTACGACGATCTGCACTATATGCTGACGCCGCCACAAAAGCGGGAGCAGCCGGAACCGGCGGAGAGCAAGCTCAAGGTGGCCAGCTACAACGTCTGGGCCCTGCCGGTGATCGCCTCCAGCATAGGCGAGCGGCTGGCGCTGCTGCCCGAGCACCTCAAGGGATATGACGCCCTGCTGCTGCAGGAGGTGTTCGATGGCCGCCGCGAGGGCTTCCTGCAGGCGCTGGCGAAAGAGTATCCCTATCAGACCAAGGTGCTCGACAAGCCGGGGGTCAACATCCACGACGGCGGTGTGGTGATCGTCAGCCGCTACCCAATCGTGCGCGAGGCCCAGCTGGTCTATCCCCAATGCACAGGCACCGACTGCTTCGCCGACAAGGGGGTCATGTACGCCGAGGTGATCAAGGGCGGCAAGGCCTGGCACCTGTTCGCCACCCACACCGCCAGCTTCGACACCGACGAGGCGAGACGGCTGCGCCAGATCCAGTTCGGCCAGATGCGCACCCTGGCCGCCAGCCTCAAGATCCCGACCGGTGACACCGTCATCTACGGCGGCGACTTCAACGTCAACAAGCGCAAGTTTGCCGACGACTACGCCAACATGCTGAGCAACCTCAATGCCCATGAGCCCGCCTATGGCGGCTACACAGAGGCCACCTTCGACCCCAGGCTCAACCCCTATGCCGGCGGGCCCCTCTCGGGTGGTGCCAACGTCGAGTACCTGGACTATCTGGTGGTGAGCCGGGAGTACGGCGCCGCCAGCCATAACCTCAACAGCGTCTGGATCCCGCGCAGCAGCGATGGCAGCCTCTGGCCCGCCAGCAACCTATCCGATCACTTCCCGGTCAAGGGAGAGATCAGCCGATGAAGCGCCGCTACGGCTTGCTGGCCCTGGCGGTCCTCTCGCTCTTGCTGCTCAACCTCGGCTGGCAATATGAACCACCGCAGACGCCGGCCGACGCACAGGTCAGCCTGCGCGGGGCACGTCAGCCACAGCAGGCGCCAGCCTCCCCTGTGACGGCCCTCATGACCCGGCTCACCCCGGCTGCCAGCGGGAGCCAGCCCACGGATCCGCACCCCAGCTGGCGGGAGATGCCGCAGGAGATGAGCCAGCTGCTCGCCAGCGAGGTAGGCGACAGCGAGCAGCCGCTCGCCGAGCGCCTCGCCAACCTGAGTGAACTGGAGTCGCAGTGGATGAGCGAGGGGGAGAGCCTGACCCGGTTGCAGGGGCGCTATGCCGAGGCGCTGGCACAGCTGGCCAGCGAGGGTGAGCAGCTGACCCTGGCGGAGCGGCTGGCCGCCCTGACCCGGCTGCAGGATGAGTGGGCGGCGGATCATCCGGATCTGGCGGCGGATCTGTTCAACCCGGACGCCCGCCTGCAGCAGGCGCGCCAGCTGTGGGGGGACGAGGAGCTGGAGACATTGGCCCGCCACTTCCTGCCCGCCGATCGGGCCGAGGCCAGCCTGGCCTTTGCCGCCACCCGCCAGCAGCAGCTGGATCAACGCGGCCACTACCAGCAGCAATTGGCCGAGCTGGAGCAGCAGCTGGCGGCCAGTCAGGGAAACATGGATCCCGAGCGCTGGCAGCAGCACAGGGAGGAGGTGCTCGGCCAGTTTAGGCGCGACTTCTTCGCCCAGGCACAGGGCAAGCCCTGAGCGGGAGACGGCCCGGGGAGCCTGACGTTGAAAAGAAAAAGGGCCCGCCAGGGCCCTTTGCGTTTGCCAGCCCTTCAGGCCAGCGGGTAGCTGGCGGCCAGCCCGTTCTCGCAATGCCAGTTGGCCCACAGCTTGTTGTCGCTGCCCATCAGCAGGGTGGCGAAGTTGCGGGTGCGCAGGTAGACGGGGGCGCCGAACGGCTTGATCAGCTCGGCGCGGATCGAGCGGTTCTCGTCGAGGTACTCGGGATTGTCGTTGGTCATGGCGAGGATCCCCATCCACTGGAACTGGGTGGGACAGGGATGGACTATGCCGGAGGAGACCAGCTGGTGCACATTGGTAACCCCTTCCCGCTTGTCCTGAATGACGCCAAGGCAGCCTACGTGCACGTCGCCGGAGAGGATCAGGGTCTTGTGCTGGCGCCGTACTCGGGCGTTGTCCAGCAACCGCATGATGAGCCGGGCCCGCTCCCCCTGATGGGCCTTGGCCCGCCAGTGATCCTTGAGATCGTCGGTCAGCTCCTCCTCCCAGGGGGTGGCATCCAGCGCCGCCTCGGTGAAGGAGAAGTCCCGGTAGACCACGGGCACGCCCGCCATCACCAGCAGGTGGCCCGCGTCGCAGCCGGCCAGCGCACCGTTGACCTGATCCCACTGGGACTGGCTCATCACCTGGGCCGGGGTGCGGTTCGCCCGGTTGTCCAGCGCCAGGATCCGGTAGCCCCGCAAGCTCAGCAGCCAGGAGTGGTGGGCCAAGTTGACCGGGTCCAGCAGGGAGGCATTGGCGCCGCTGCGCAGCTGGAACAGCCGGAAATAGCGGGAGGCGGCGGCATAGATGACCCGATAGACATCGCAGCCCTGCAGATCCTCGGGATAGCTGCCCCAGCCATCGAAGATGTCGTGGTCATCCCACATCATGGCGCTTGGCACCCGGGACAACAGGCGCGCCACCTCGGGCCGTCCCCACTGCTTGCAGTAGAGATCGCAATAGAAGCGATCGAGCTGCTCCTCCATGGTGCGGGTCGCCTTGCGCTTGACCTTCTCCGTCCTGTCCAGCTCGTTCCAGGCCTTGAGGCTGGGCACTGTGGTCCAGAGGGAGTCGGCATAGACCTGATCACCCCCCATCAGCAACAGCGAGAAGGGGTGTGCGGTGTGCTCGGCAGCAAGCCGATCCCACATCACATAGGGCTGAGGCGTGGAGGTGAGCAGCTTGAAGTCGGAAAAACCGTTGCAGGAGGCATAACCGATACGCACCTGCTCCGCCGACCCCGCCAGATGAAACTGCCAGTGGTCGTCCCCGGCCAGATCCCGGGCGGGCTCCCCATCCAGCAGGATCTGGTACTCCACGCTCGCCCCCCCGGCGGCCGGGTTGGCCGTCCAGCTGGCCCGCCAGAAACCCCCTCTGGGGGTATCCGCCTGCTTGCTGGCAGGCAGCAAGGTGCCGTTGATCCTGATGCTGGCGCCCTTGCAGCCGGGCCCCGCCAGAAAACAGATGCTGTATTGCGTCTCAGCTTCGAGCCCCAGCAGGGGCCCCATTACCAGACTCGCCATTGCCTATCCCTCCGTGGTTGAACCCATGGAGCATAGTGAAACCGGCGCCCTTTGGTACTGCCCAATCGGGCAGTCCATCCTTGAATCAGGCCTTGCCCTTGAACTGCTTGACGCTGCGCTTGTTGGCGGTACGGCGGTTTGCCTGCTTGTCGCGCGGGGGGCGTTTGCCCTCCCCGCTGGCGGGCAGGTCGGTCACCGGGAAACCGGCGAGTTCCGCCAGCGGCAACTCACGGCCGGTGAGGGTGCGGATCGCCGCCAGGGTATCGCTCTCGCCGTGGCACACCAGCGAAATGGCCAGCCCCTCGCGCCCGGCGCGGGCGGTGCGGCCGATGCGGTGCACATAGACAGGGGCGCTGGCGGGCAGATCCAGGTTGATCACCAGCGGCAGCGCCTCCACGTGTATGCCCCGCGCCATCAGGTCGGTGGCCACCAGCACCCGCACCTTGCCGGCCTTGAAATCGTCGAGCGCCTGATCCCGCACCGCCTGCTCTTTCTCGCCATGCAGGGCGGCAACCGGGATCCCCGCCCTGGCCAGCTTCCTGGCCACGCCGTCGGCATCGTCCCGCGCACTGATGAAGACCAGCACCTGCGGCCAGGCCTGCTCCTTGAGCAGGCTGATCAGCGCCGGCACCTTGCTGCTCTTGTTGACCAGATAGAGCCGCTCCTCGATCTCGTTCACCAGGCTGTTGAGGGGATTGGCCTCGATGCGGGTCGGCTCTGTCAGCAGGCCGGTCGCCAGCTCATCCAGCTCGGCGGGCAGGGTGGCGGAGAAGAGCAGGGTCTGACGCTCGGCGGGCATCTCATTCATCAGCCACTGGATGTCGGGCCAGAAGCCCATCTCCAGCAGGCGATCCGCCTCATCCAGCACCAGCTGTTGCAGGCTATCCAGCCCCAGCACTTGCTGAGTGAGCAGATCCCGCAGCCGCCCCGGCGTCGCCACCAGCAGTTGCGGCCCCAGCGCCAGCTCGGCCTGTTGCCGCTCCTGTGCCACGCCGCCGCACAGGGTCAAAACGCGCAACCCCAGCGCCTCGGCGACCCCTTGCAAGACGGCGCTCACCTGGGTGGCCAGCTCGCGGGTCGGCACCAGCACCAGCCCCTGCACCAGACTGGAGGCGGGATCCAGTCGTTGCAGCAGCGGCAGCCCGAATGCCAGCGTCTTGCCGCTGCCGGTCTGGGCCAGCGCCAGCAGATCCTGCCCCGCCAATACCACGGGTATCGCAAGCTGCTGGATGCGGGTCGGGGTGTGCAGGCTGGCAGGCAGGGCCGCCAGCAGGGCGGGATTGAGGTCGAGTTCGCTAAAGGTCATGGGGCTACGCAGATATCGGCTGAATAAAGAAGTGGGAGGCGAAGTCTAGTGAGCAGGGAGCGATAAGTAAAACCCCATCCATCGCGGCCCTGCAGGCAAGCCCGGTTCGATCTGGCCGAAGCGGCTCTGACTACACTTCTGGAACCATCTCCCAAGGGTGTGACCAGATCATGACCAGACATATCTACATCTTGCTGTTTCTCCTGCTCGGCCTGCTGGGGGTCACCACCCTGAGCCTCTCCCTGGCAGGCACGCCGGCCACGCCGTCGGACAAACCGGTTCGCATCCTCAACGCCCATCTTGGCGAGCTGCCGGGCCTCATCAACGCCGACAAGACGGGCCCCTTCGTCGATCTGGTGCGGGCGATTGATGAGCAGTCTCCCGAAGTCAGCATCCGTATCACCATATACCCCATTGCCCGTGCCATGGCCGGAGTCATCGCAGGCAAGGCCGACTTCAGCCTGCCTGCGATCCGCAATCTGCACGATGCGGACATGCTGCCCTATCGCTTCAGCACCCGCAGCTTTGGCAAAGTCACCCATGTCATCTACAGCAACACGGCTCACCCCGTCACCACCGACATGGCCTATGGGGTTGAGCCTACCCAACGGGATCTGCTGATCGAAGCCACCCCGGGCTTTCTGCCCATTCCGCTGCAAAGGTCCATGAGCATAGAGCAGTCGCTGCGCAAGCTCTCACGCGGTCGCATCGATGCCTTCATCTGGGCCCAGGAGGAAGCCGACCTGGTGCTGCGCCAGCTGGGGCTGACCAACATTCATCGGGAGCACTTCGGTGATTTCGAGGATGTCTTCATCATCGCCAAGGGGGCGGCGGGTGATGATATGGATCACTTCCTCAGCACGGCCATCGACCGGCTGGCCGCGTCCGGCAAGTTGGCCGAGATCTACTCCAGACTGCATCGCCCTTATGAGGTGTGGCAGCCCCATCCCGAGCCATTGGCCCCGCCGGCGTCATCCAGCACGCCCTGATGACCAGACGCCATCCATAAAAAATCCCGCCACGGCGTGCCGTGGCGGGATTGTTGCACTCACAAACTTACAGCGCGGCCAGGGCAGCGGCGTAGTTCGGCTCGTCGGCCACTTCGGCCACCAGCTCGCTGTGCAGCACCTTGTTGTCTGCATCCAGCACCACTATGGCGCGGGCGGCCAGGCCAACCAGCGGACCGGAGGAGAAGGCCACGCCGTAGTCCTGCAGGAAGGCAGCACCACGCAGGGTGGAGAGGGTCACCACCTTGTCCAGACCTTCGGCGCCGCAGAAGCGGGACTGGGCAAACGGCAGATCGGCGGAGATGCAGAGCACGACTGTGTTCTCCAGCGCGCTGGCCTGTTCGTTGAATTTGCGCACTGAGGTGGCACAAGTCGGGGTATCGACGCTCGGGAATATGTTCAGGATCTTGCGCTGACCGGCGTAGGCCGCCAGGGTCAGGTCGGACAGATCCTTGGCAACCAGGGAGAAGGGCTTGGCCTGCTCACCGGCAACGGGGAAGTGACCGGCGACGGAGACGGGGTTGCCTTGCAGGGTAACGGAATTGCTCATGTTATGTCCTTGATTATCGAGGGAGGATAGGGCTCCCCAGTATAGGCGCGCCGGGCGGTGACAAACACCCGCCAACCACAAGGATATAAGGGCGCTTCATCCTGACCCGGACAGCTAGCCCCTGCCGCCTCAGTCAGCAAGATAAAGGAGCTTGACCTTGGACTTAACACCAAGGTTTACACTCGGCTCAGTTATCGAAGATCTCGCACCGGCGGGATCCATCCAAGAGGGACTCATCATGAGCAAATCCTGCTGCAGCCATCAAGCTGCCGCCGCCCCCATCAAGGCCGTCAGCAAGTCTGCCACCAGTCAGAACGAGCATCAGCACGACAGCCATTGCTGTGACAGTGCCACGCAGGTCAGCATCTGTGCCAGCAAGGCCCCCCATGATCATCAGGATCAGGGGGGGAGTGAATCGCCGGGGGATGAAGAGCCCCCCAGAGCAGGCTGTCACAGCCAGGGCTGCTGCAGCCCGCAGCCGCCTCATGACCATGACCATGACCATGACCATCATGAGCATGATCACCATGAGCACACCGCCGACACCGCCGAGCCGTTAATCGCGCCGGAGCAGGACAGTCGCCGCCACAGCTGGCAGGTGCTGGGGATGGATTGCCCCAGCTGCGCCCGCAAGATCGAGACAGCCGTCAGCCGGGTCGCTGGCGTGCAGCAGGCCCGGGTGCTGTTTGCCACCGAGAAGCTGGTGGTGGATCTGGCCCCCGGCCTCTCCCCCGATCCCGTCACCGCCGCCGTGCTGGCCGCGGGTTTCCGGCTCAAGGGCGCAACTCAGCCCGGAGACGACAACGCCAGGCGGCGCAGCCCGCAGATGACCCTGCTCGCCAAATATTGGCAGCCGCTGTCGCTGGCCGGCCTGATGCTGGTAGCGGCCCTGCTGCCGAAAGAGTTCGGTCAGCCGCTGTTTACCCTGGCCACCCTCTGGGGCCTGTGGCCCATCTCCCGCAAGGCCTGGGCCCTGACCAAGAGCGGCTCCCCCTTCGCCATCGAGACCCTGATGACGGTGGCGGCACTGGGCGCCCTCTTCCTAGGTGAAACCGCCGAAGCGGCCATGGTGCTGCTGCTCTTCATGCTGGGGGAACATCTGGAGGCCTATGCCGCCGGCCGCGCCCGCGCCGGGGTCACGGCCCTGATGGCGCTGGTGCCCGACAAGGCGCTGCGGATCCGCACCACGGTTGACGGTGACGTGCGGGAAGAGGTGGCGGCCGACCAGCTGCGTCCCGGCGACATCATAGAGATAGCCCCCGGCGCCCGCCTGCCGGCGGATGCCCGTTTGCTCGATGCCCTCGGCGCCTTTGATGAGAGCGCCCTGACCGGTGAATCCATTCCGGTGGAGCGTCGCCAGGGTGACAAGGTACCCGCCGGCAGTCTGGCGGCGGATCGGGTGCTGCGCCTCGAGGTGGTGTCCGAGCCCGGCAACAACGCCATCGACCGCATACTGCACCTGATCGAGGAGGCCGAGACCCAGCGCGCCCCCATAGAGCGTTTCATCGACCGCTTCAGTCGCTGGTATACCCCGGCCATGATGCTGGTCGCCCTGCTGGTGGTGATAGTGCCGCCGCTGGCCTTCGGCCAGAGCTGGGACGAGTGGGTCTATCGCGGACTGGCGCTGCTGCTCATCGGCTGCCCCTGCGCCCTGGTGATCTCCACTCCGGCGGCTGTCACCTCCGCCCTGGCGGCGGCGACCCGACAGGGGGCCCTGATCAAGGGCGGCGCCGCGCTGGAGCGGCTGGCCCACATAGATACAGTCGCGTTTGACAAGACAGGCACCCTGACCCTGGGCAAGCCGCAACTGACCGAGCTGGTCAGCCTCAATGGCCGGCCCGAGGCTGAACTGCTGGCACTGGCCGCCGCCATAGAGCAGGGCTCCCACCACCCGCTGGCCCGGGCCGTGGTAGCCAAAGCGACCGAGCAGGGACTGACTCTGGCCGCGGCTCAGGATCTGCGCGCCCTGCCCGGCATGGGGGTGGAGGGGCGCATCGACGGCACCCTCTGGCAACTGCTGGCGCCGAGCCGGATTGACTCGCTGAGCCATGCCCTCAACGCCCAGATAGCCACCCTGGAGCAGCAGGGCAAGACGGTAGTGGTGCTCGGCCAGCCGGGTGCCGCGCCGGCGGCCCTGCTGGCGCTGCGGGATCAGATCCGGCCCGAAGCGGCAGCGGCCTTGGCGGAGCTCAAGGGGTTGGGACTGCGCAGCATAATGCTGACCGGCGACAACCCGCGCGCCGCCGAGGCGATTGCCAACGAACTCGGCATGGGCTGGCGCGCCAGCCTGCTGCCGGAGGGCAAGGTGGAGGAGATAGCCAAGCTGGCCATCAGCCAGAAGGTCGCCATGATAGGGGATGGCATCAACGACGCCCCCGCCATGAAGCGCGCCAGCATCGGCATCGCCATGGGTGGCGGCACAGACGTGGCGCTGGAGACGGCCGATGCCGCCCTGACCCACAACCAGCTCGGTGGCATCGCCGCTATGATCCGCTTGTCGCGGGCGGCGCTGGCCAACATCCACCAGAACATAGCGCTGGCGCTGGGACTGAAAGCCATCTTCCTGGTCACCAGTCTGCTCGGCATCACGGGTCTGTGGATTGCCGTGCTGGCGGATACCGGCGCCACCGCCCTGGTGACGGCCAACGCCCTGCGCCTGCTGCGCAAGCGCTAAGCCAGCCGTTAACGGCACAGCCAACAGCCGCCCCAGTGGGGCGGCTTTTTTATTGCCTCGCCCACGACGACAAAGAAAAAGCGCGGCTGCCGGTTGGCAGTCGCGCTTTGCTTACGCTCTCGGCGTTATCCCACCCTTGGCAAGGTGGAATTCAACCCTGGGCCGCCGAGCCAGCCCCGGGCTCGATGGGGCTGCTTACTTGGTCGCAGTGGGTGCGGTAAAGCTGACACTCAAGCTTGGTTTCTCCTTGTTCATGGCGGTAAAGACGAACTTGTAGCTGCCCGCCTTGTCAGCATTGAACGGCAAATCACCGCCATTGGCACAGAGCACACTGACCTGGCCTACCGCCAGCTGGTCGGTGTTGCTGCACTTGCCGTAGTTGATCGAACCGCCCCAGTCGCTACCGGCAATCTTCACCTGGGTCATCCCCAGCTTGTCGGCCGTCACTTCTGTGGTGAACTCGTAGGTGAAGTTGCCGCCAAAGATCATCTTGTTGACCGGATCCCATTGGTTCAGGAAACCACGCACGAAGACATCTGTGTCACCAAACGGCGGAACCGTGCTCAGATCTGTCTTCTTGCTCACCGGCAGACCCGCGCCCTGGGCACCGGCCTGCGGCTTGACGAACACGGCAGCGGACCAGGCCCCCAGGGTCAGGGTACCGCCATTGACGGCGGCATCACGGGCTATGCTGCTACCGGCATGGTGGACCGGGCTCAGTTGCAGCGTGCTCAGATCGATGGGCTGATCATTGCCGTCACGGAAGTCGCCGATGCTCTGGGGGGCATTGGTGGCGTTGATCATCACCACCAGACCGTCGATGGCGGGATCCAGATCCGCACCCGCATTGATGCCGTCATCTACCGTCATCACTATGAGGCCGGGCTCCTGATCCGGGCCGGTATTGCGGAAGTCGACCCGCTTGATCACCTCAGCGCCGCTGCCAAGACGCAGCAGGCGGGAGGATTGACGCAGCTCGGCCAGCTCCTGGTAGAAGCCCACCATGGTCGCCATGTCGGCCCCGCTCGGCTTGACGTGCTTGTCGAGCACCTGCTCGATCAGCGGATAGTTGTCGCCATCCTTGTCCTTGCGCGGCAACCCCTTGTTGAAGTTGTTGTCGGCAAGGGTGTAGTCGACTCTGTTGTACCAGTCACCCGAGTCGTAGCTGTCCCGCTCCATGGACTTGGAGCGCAGCAGCTCGACACCGGCGTGGGTAAACGGAATGCCCTGCCCCAGCATGGCGGTGGCCAGCGATACCCCCTGCATCCGCACCAGATCGGCTCCTTCCGGTGCCTTGTAGATCAGGTTGTCGAACAGGGTCTGGTTGTCGTGCTTGTCGACATAGTTCTGGATCTCGGTCGGATCCTGGGCATAACCCGCAGCTTGACCGTTGTAATCGATGTCGGAACCCTTCTTCGGCATGCCATCCTTGTCGGTCAGCACGAAATCCTTGAGGTTGCCGGCCATGCCGAGGCGAACCAGGTCGGATTGATGCAGCGCCGTGGCCAGCTCGACGCCGTCCATCTCGTTGGCATCCACCAGGGCACCGTTGCCGAAGCCCTGGGTCTTGCGAATGGTGTCGCCGCCGTCAAACGGACTGCCGCCGCGCACCGCATCCCGCAGCCGGTCGGAGAAGGAACCTATGCCGGTGCCGCCCAGGTGCTTCTGGGTCGCCTGCACGAAGCGCTTGTCATCCTGCACCTCGCCGAAGTTCCAGCCCTCGCCGTAGAAGTACATCTCGGGGTTGACCTTCTTCACCGCGGCCAGCGCCTGCACCATCTGATCTTTCGGGTGGTGGCCCATCAGGTCGAAGCGGAAGGCGTCTATCTTGTAGTCACGGGCCCAGGTGACCAGGGAGTCATCCATCAGCTTGGCGAACATGGCATGTTCCGGCGCCGTGTTGGAGCAGCAGGTGGAGTTCTCGACCGAGCCGGTCTCCGGATTGAGGCGCTGATAGTACCAGGGCACTATCTTGTCGAGCACCGACTTGGGACCCAGGCCTGCCTCGTTGGTGTGGTTGTAGACCACGTCCATCACCACGTTCATGCCGATGTTCTGCTTGATGGCCTTGACCATCTCGCGGAACTCCAGGATGCGCTGGCTGCCCTCGGCATTGGTGGCATAGGAGCCTTCCGGCGCCGTGTAGTGGTAAGGGTCATAACCCCAGTTGAAGGAGTCCACCCCGCGCAGATAGCCGTAAAGCTCCTGTACCTGCGGGTTCTCCTTGCTGTCGGCCCCCTGCAGATCGGTGAGCACGGCTTCTATGGTCTGACCGCCACCGCAATGGCTGGCGAACTTGGAGTTCTGCACCTCGGGGTTGACCTGACACAGCTTGCTGAAGTCATCGGCAAGGTTGGCCACCTTGGCCGGATCCTCGTTGACGGTGGCGATGTCGAACACCGGCAACAAATGCAGGTGGCTGACGCCGCTCTTGGCCAGCGCCTGCAGGTGCTTGACCGGCACGCTGTCGCTGTCGGTCAGCCCCAGGAACTTGCCGCGGTGCGCAGGCAAGGTGGAGTCGTCGTTGCCGGTCAGATCGCGGACATGGGCCTCATAGATGGTGATGTCGGCAGGGTTCTGCTGGCTGTGGGGCGCCTTCAGGCTGTCCCACCCTTCCGGCTTGAGGGCCGGATCATCGAGATCCACCACCTGGCTGAACTCTGAGTTCATCGCCAGGCTCAGGGAGTAGGGGTCTGTCACCTGATAGGATTCCAGCTTGCGGCTGACCGGGTGATAGACCTGGATGTCGTAGCGGTAGAACTTGCCTACCAGCTCGCTGCCGCCCTGCACGCTCCAGCTGCCGCTGGCCTCGTCCCGAGTCATGGTGCGCTCGCCCAGCGCCCTGTGCTTGTCATCAAACAGTGCCAGCTTGACCGACTTGGCGGTCGGCGCCCACAACCGGAAGGTGACATTGCCCCCCTCGACCACGGCGCCATAGGCCAGCTTGGCGGCGGCGTCGGCATAGAGGGCATCGAGGGCACCGGCGCTCTGCACCAGGGTTGCCCCCTGCAGAATGCCGTCGGCATCTGTGCCTATGGCCACCAGCTCGCCCTTGAGCAGGGGCTTGAGATCCTTGCCTGCCGGCAGGGCGAAAGCGGCGGCATCCTTGAGGTGCGGATACTTGGCCTGCTGCTCGGCGGTCAGGCTGGTCGGGGTCAGGGTAATGTAGGGGAAGTCGAATACCCCTTCCGCATTGGCCTTGATGGTGCCCGACTCAGTGTAATAGAGGCGCACATGGGGCTTGTCCTTGCCCCCTTGCCAGATCAGGGTGTTGCCATCGATCAGATGGGCGCTGGCCCCCGCCACGCCAAAGGCGGCGGTGAAGGCGTCGGCACGACTGCCGAAGACCTCGCTCTTGCCCGCGACGATGGCCACTGTGCGATCCGGGTGATCGCTGAAGACCACCTTCATGTCGCTGCCGGTAAGGTTCGCCAGATCGCCGTTGCGGGCGATAAAGTTGATGCAGCCTTCCAGCTTGGCCAGCGGCACCACCCAGCTGGGGCCGAAGCCGTCGGCCGCCGCCGGGGTATTGACCTTGTCATCCCAGCCCGCGTTGAGGCCGCTCTCGGCGGTGGCGCTGCAGGCGTCGTTGTTCCACAGGTGCAGGCTGTAGTTGGCAAAGGGGCCATCCACCCCACGCGCCGCGCTGGTCTGGGTATCCACCAGGGCGATCACCGCCTGATCGGGCCCGGCCACCAGTTGCTCGGCAGGGGGTTGCACATTGGGCAGACGGGCGACGGGGCCGTCCGTGGGGTCAGGGGTGGGGGAGGAGCTGTTGTCATTGCAGCCGGACAAAAGCGCGAGCAGTGAGGCTGTTACCAGCGCCACTTTGGTCTTTTTCATATCCATTTTTTTATAATTCCCGCTGTAGTTAGTCTCGATAGTCGAGTACCCGGTCATTGCCGAGCGGTGTCATATTAATCAGCGGCAATCGTTTCAAATGTGAGCAGCAGGGCAAAAAAACCAACCATTTTCAACAAGATAACGTTTTCATAACGAAAGTTGGATCGGGCTCACAGACCCGGCCTAACTTTCGGCCCATACCAGCAGACAGACGAGTCCATACCGGAAAAATCAATTTCCGATCAAGTGGATAGAGAGGGAGTCACGGCATATGAAGCGAATTGAGGAACAGGCCAAACGGCTGGATCAGGAGTATCAGGCGATCGCGCAGTTGTTTGACCAATTTTGCCAGCAGGCGGGCGTGCTCGCCGAGCAGTACCACTTCTTCAACTGGCCCGACTATGAAGACACACCGCCCCTCTGCCGGGCCTTCACCCTGCTGGGGGAGCCGCGCGAGCTGCGCCTGCGCTGCCAGCCGGGGGAGCGTGGCACCTTGAGCGGTCTCATCCAGGTGGGCAGCGAAGATGGCACAGTCCACGCCAGCCTGGGCTTTCGGGCCGATGGCCACCTGCAGCTGGAGTCGGGTTCCTTGCTGGACAACCCGCCCCAGTTGCTGCTCAAGCTGCTGCTGGGGGCCATCTGGCAGCACAAGCCGGACGATGATCACGGCCAGCACCACTGATTCAAACCACAAGAAGGGGCCTGGGCCCCTTCTTCATGTCTCATGCGACCGGCCGGGCATGATCAGGGCTGGGCAATCTCTATGGTGACGTGCACCAGCTCCTCATGGATGGCGAGTCGCTCGCGGATCTCCCGGGCAGGCATGGGGGTCGCCATCAGCAGGGAGAGCACGCAGGCATACTGCTCCTGCCCCACCCGCCAGACGTGCAGATCGCGGATCTCGGCCTCCGGCAACTCGGCTATCACCTCGCGGATCTCCGCCACCAGCGGGGTATCCATCTCGGCATCCAGCAGCACCCGGCCCGAATCGCGCAGCAGACCCCAGGCCCACACGGCCACCAGCACGGCGCCCGCTATGCCCATCAGGGGATCCAGCCAGTCGGCCCCCCACCACATGCCACCCACCAGCGCCAGTATGGCCAGTACCGAGGTGGCCGCATCCGCCAGCACGTGGATGTAGGCGGCACGCAGGTTCAGATCCTGATGCCCCTGGTGGTCAGCATGGTCATGATGATCGTGGCCGTGATGATCATGATGATGGCCATGGTCATGACCGTGGTGATGACCATGATCGTCCTTCAGCAGCCAGGCACAGGCCAGGTTCACCAGCAGGCCGACGATGGCGATGACGATGGCCTGCTGATAGTGGATCGGGCTGGGATCCAGCAAGCGGGCGAACGACTCGAACAGCATAAGAGCCGCCACTCCCACCAGCAGCAGGGCACTGGTGAAGCCGCCAAGCACCTCTATTTTCCAGGTGCCGAAGCTGAATCTGTGGTCACGGGCGAAGTGGCGGGCGGCGCGGTAGGCCAGCACCGAGAGACCGAGCGCCAGCGCGTGGGAGCTCATGTGCCAGCCGTCGGCCAGCAGCGCCATTGAGTTGTAGAACCAGCCGCCGCTGATCTCCGCCACCATCATGATGACGGTGAGCAGCACGGCCCAGCGGGTCTTCTGTTCGGCCAGCGGATTGCCCTGGTGTACGACGGGTTGATGGCAATGGGATGAGACGAGGGATGACATGAATTTCTCCTGAGGGCGACAATGCAATATACTATACCCCAGTATAGTTTTATTGATCGAGAGGATCCTGCATGTCACACACCATTCACGGCAAGAAGAAGCTGCTGGCGCGGGTGCGCCGCATCAAGGGCCAGACAGGCGCACTGGAAAGCGCGCTGGAGCAGGAAGGTGACTGCGCCGCCATTTTGCAGCAGATAGCCGCCATCCGCGGCGCCGTCAACGGCCTGATGCTGGAGGTGCTTGAGGGCCATATGCGCGAACATCTGGGCGCCGAGGAGGCCACCCCGGCCGAGCGGCTGGAGGATCTGGATCAGGTGGTGCGGGTGCTGAGATCCTATCTGAAGTAAGGGATCCCCCGCCTGCCCGCTGGCGGCCAGCCTGCATGCCTGCGCTGAAATGCCTCGGCAGCGCGGGTTGCTTGACAGCCGGGCTGGGCTGGCCGGGCATCCCAGGTCCGTTTCAGACTTGAGCCCTCGCCCACTTTACGCCATCATGACCGCCGATCGTTGATCGCCTTACCCTGGATTCCACTTCGCAAGGACCCCCCATGTTTGAACACGTCGATGCCTACGCTGGCGACCCCATACTGACCCTGGTCGAGACCTTCCACAAAGACACCCGCGAGCAGAAGGTGAACCTGGGGATCGGTCTCTATTACGACGAGCAGGGACGCATTCCGCTGCTGGCCTCGGTGCAGCAGGCCGAAGCCCAACGCGCCGCCGCGCCGGCACCGCGCCCCTATCAGCCGATGGAGGGTGCCGCCAACTACCGCACCGCTGTGCAGCACCTGCTGTTTGGCGCCGAGCATGAGGCGGTCAAGGCCGGCCGCATCGCCACCATCCAGACCATAGGCGGCTCGGGCGCGCTCAAGATCGGCGCCGATCTGCTCAAGCGCTACTTCCCGACCTCGGAGGTGTGGGTCAGCAATCCGACCTGGGACAACCACAAGGCCATGTTCGAGGGGGCCGGCATCAAGGTGCACGACTACCCCTACTACGATGAAGCCAGCGGCGGCGTCCAGTTCGATGCCATGCTCGACTGCCTGAGCAGCCTGCCGGCGAAAAGCATAGTGCTGCTGCACCCCTGCTGTCACAACCCGACCGGGGTCGATCTCTCCCGCGCCCAGTGGGACCAGGTGATCGCGCTGGTAGTCGAGAAGAACCTGATCCCCTTTATGGATATCGCCTATCAGGGCTTCGGCGACGGGCTGGAAGAGGATGCCTACGCCATTCGCGCCATGGTGGCCGCCGGTGTCAGCTTCTTCGTCAGCAACTCCTTCTCCAAGAACCTCTCCTTCTACGGCGAGCGCTGTGGCGGCCTGTCGGTCATCTGCAAAGATGCCGAAGAGGCGAGCCGGGTGCTGGGCCAGATGAAGGCCACCGTGCGCCGCAACTACTCAAGCCCGCCCACCCACGGCGGCCAGATCACCGCGGCCGTGATGAACGATGCCAGCCTGCACGCCCTCTGGGTCGGTGAGGTGACCGAGATGCGCACCCGCATCAAGGCGATGCGCCAGAAGCTGTTCGAGGTGCTGAGCGCCAAGGTGCCGGGCCGCGATTTTGGCTACTTCATCAGCCAGCGCGGCATGTTCAGCTACACCGGCTTCACGCCAGAGCAGGTTGACCGCCTGCGCGAAGAGTTCGCCGTCTACCTGGTGCGCTCAGGTCGCATGTGCGTGGCGGGCCTCAACAGCCGCAACGTCGACTATGTGGCCGACGCCATGGCGGCCGTGCTCAAGGGCTAATCCGCTCAAGCCCCGCCTCGGCGGGGCTTTTTGTTTGTCCCGATTTTGTGGAGCCGCTATGGATCTGATTGCACTGTCATGTGTGACTGTGAGGGGTCGCCATCGGGTCAATCGACCGCCCCTGCCCGCACCTGTCTCGCTTGTGGAGTCTTTATGGATCTGATTGCCCTGTCCCGGCTGGGTGGCCGCCATCTGGTCACCCTGCACCTGCTGCTCGACAGCCAGAGCGTCACCCGCACAGCCGAGCGGCTCTGCACCACCCCCTCCACCGTCAGCAAGACCCTCAACCAGTTGCGGGATCTGCTCGGCGATCAGCTGCTCTACCGCCAGGGCAACCAGCTGTTGCTGACCCCGTTTGCCGAGCGACTCGGCCCCACCCTGCACCGGCTGCTGAGCGAGCTGAACAGCCTCACCAGCCAGGGCGGTTTCGACCCAGCCACCTGGCAGGGACAGCTGAAATTCGCCCTGCGCGAAAGCGGCATGGTCTGGCCCATGGGCCCCATTCTCGGCCAGCTGATGCGGGAGGTGCCCGGTCTGGTGCCCGACATCTGGAACAAGGATGAACAGGGGCTGGCGGCATTGGCGGCGGGCAAGCTCGACTTCGTGATCCTGCCCCACGATCAGAGCCAGCCCCTGCCCCGCCAACCGGGTCTGGTATGGGAGACGCTGCGGGAAGACAAGCTGGTCTGCCTGTTGCGGGCGGGCCACCCGGCGCTGGACAAGCCCTGGGATCTGGATGCCTACCTGAGCTGGCGCCATATCGCCATTCGCGATCAGGAGCTGGCCAACCCCTTCTTCGAACAGAGCCTAGCCCAGTTGCAGGTGCGCCGCCAAATCAGCGCCACCCTGCCGGATTTTGGCAGCGCGGCGGCCCTGCTGCGCCAGAGCGATCTCATCCTCACCGCCGTCGAAGGCTGGGCCGAGCAGGCCATGAGCCGGGATCTGGTGATCCGCCCGGTCCCGTTCGACTATGGCGCCGTCACCCACAGCCTGGTGTGGTACGGCCCGGCCGGTGAAGAGCCGGCGCGGCGCTGGTTCCGCCAGCGGATCCTGCAACTGGCCCGGGAACTGGGTTAGCGCACCCAGGCGGCACCCATTGCAGATCCTGCGGGCGCCAATACAGATCCGAAGAGAAGAGAGCCTCGCCAGAAGGCTCCCCATGGCAAGGCTCGCAGAGAGGAGGAAGCCTCAGGGCTTCTTGGTATAGATGGGGCTGGGAAAGGAAGCGACGTTGTTGCCCAGCTCTGTGATGCGGGCAGCCCCCTGCTTGCGCACCTGATCGACCCGCAGCACGTGGTGCATGGGGATCAGGGTGCGATTGACGTCGGCAAATTCACTCTTCAATTTCTCGTGGCTGGGATCGACGATCAGCGCCGTGTGGGTGTCCCACACGAAGTTCGCGATCTCGATGAAGCCAAACAGCTGACCCTGGCTCACTTCCCTGACATAGACTTCGTAACGCTCGTTGTGACAAATGAACTGCACTCGGTATAAGGCGTTGGATTCACTCATGTTCGTCTGTTGATGGTGGGCGAATGCCCCATTCTAGCCGCCCCTTCCCAGAGCTCAAATAGACAGCAATCACAGTTACGTCATCTTGAGACTCACAGAGCCCAAAACCCGGAGCCAGGCCACAAACTTGCCGCCTGCTCGCCGGACATCGACCAAGAAACCACACAAAATACCTTTGCGATCAATTGATTAGATTCGAGTAACCATTCAGAAGATCGCCGGCAGGGACACAGGCCCCAGCCCCCTCTCCCTCAGCGCGGCGGCAAGCCGGGTCAAGGCCTCCCTGTCCGCCTCCTGCCAGCTCGTCGCCACCCCGCGCACCCCGTGATGGCGAAAACCGTTGAGGCGAATGGGGACTGGCCCCAGGCTCTGCAGAAAGCTGGCCAGGCCCGCCTCCAGCTTGCCATCGGCATCCAGAAAATCGCTGCGTCCCGGCACATGGAGCAGCCGCAGCTCGGCCAGCTTGCCGTGGCTTGCCAGCAGTTGCAGCGAGGCCAGCACCCGCTCGCGGCCATGGCCGGTCAGCATGTGATGCACAGAGTCGCGCCACCCCTTGAGATCGAGCATGGCGCCGCCGAGCACCGGCAGCAGCCGCTGCCAGCCGGTCGCGGCGAGGGAGCCGTTGCTGTCGAGCAGGCAGGTGAGGTGAGCCAGATCCGGCGCTGCCTTGATGGCCGTGAACAGGGCAATCACGAACGGCAGCTGGGTGGTAGCCTCGCCGCCGGAGACGGTAATGCCGGTCAGCAGCGGGCCGTAGCGGCGCAGCAGAGCCAGCACCTCGGCCACCGACATCTGGCTGGTCTTGGGGCTGGCATGGCGCGAACAGTCGTCGATGCAGCGATCGCAATCTGTGCAGAGCGCCGCCTGCCAACGTACCCGGCCCTCGACGAGCGTCAGGGCCCCGCTCGGACAGGCCGGCACGCAGTCACCGCAGTGATCGCACAACCCCATGGTGTGCGGGTTGTGGCAGCCGGGGCAGCGAAAGTTGCACCCCTGCAGGAAGAGCACCAGCCGGTTGCCCGGCCCGTCCACGCAGGAGAAGGGCAGCCAGCGGCTCACCGTCGCGATGCGCGCCGCCGCCTCTGCCCGGCTGCCGCACTCAGTAGTCACACAGGGTCGCCTCGCGCCCCACCACCCGCGGCGCCCGCTGGCGGATCCCGGTCAGCTCGCTCGCCTCGGCGCCGAGGCAGGTGGTCTGCAGCCGCGAGCCCTCGGTCGCGAAACGGGCCACGTCGCTCTTGCGGATCATGTAGCCGGTCACCCGCACCAGGTCGCTGTCGGCCACGTTGGCGGTGAACTCGCGCATGCCGATGGCGAGCGCCCCCTTGCAGAGCTGCAGCAGCGCCTGCGGGTTCTGGCGTATGGTGGGATCCAGGGTTAGGATCTCACTGATCCCGGAGTGATAGAAGCCGTGGTGGGGTGCCAGCGCCAGCACATGGCTGGCGGGATCCGGCTCCTGGCCGTAAGGGATGCGCACCCCGGGGGTCACCCCGCGATCCACGCTGAGCCCGCCCTGGGAGTGGAGCAGGGCGCGGCCGCCCCAGGCGTGCACCTGCGGCGTCTCGGTCACATGGCGGGATAGCTGGGCCGAGATGCGATAGCCAAGCTGGTTGGCCTCCTCGTCACGGCCGTAGCGCTCGGGCAGATTCTCCTTGTCCATCAGCAAATTGACCGCCTCCGCCATGCCATAGATGCCGAACATGGGCACGAAGCGATCCTCATCGAGCAAGCCCTCCTTGACCAGGAAGCTGTCGAAGAAGCCGGACTCCTGATGGAGGAAGGCGGCGCGCGCCTCGATCAATTGGGAGGCGAGACGGCAGTAATGGGGCAGCAGACAGCCCATGAAGTCGTCTATGCCGTGGGCCTGCTCGGCTACCCGCTTGAGGGAGAGCCGCACCAGGGTATTGGCACCGCCCGCCTGGGGCAGGGCGTTATAGCAGCTGACGATGCCAAAGCCGCGCTGATCGAAGGTGTTGCTATGGAGCGGGTAGTTGGCGATGTGCGGCTTGCTGCAGCTGGCTATGTTCTGCACCGCCAGCATCAGCAGGCTGTCCGGGGTCTGCGCCGGATCGTGGAACAGGGTCAGATTCGGCGCCACCTGCTTGAGCTCACCGTCGATGCGCAGGATCAGGCGGCAGAGACGGTTGTCATCGGGGCCTATGTTGACGTGCATGAAGGCATCCGGCAGCACCCGATCCAGGTAGATCCAGAACCCCTTCAGCTTGCGATGGAGGGTCTCGTCATCCAGCTCACCGACGAAGGGCAGCAGCAGATGATCGAGCCGCCCCAGCCAGACCGGCATGCCGGTGACGGAGGGCACATGGTGATAGAGGATGCGCAGGGCATCGAGCGCCTCGTCGAAATCCTGCGGCGGCGCCAGCTCCAGCCAGGCGGAGCCCTGACTCAGGAACTTTTCATAGTCCGGCAGCACGTAGCGCGGCTTGTAGGGGGCATGCCCCTCGAACATGTCACAGAGAAAACCCTGCACCCTAGCCTCGGCGACCGCCGGGGGCAGCTCGGGGTAAGGCAGCGCATTTTCGGCGGCCAGCGCCAGGGCATGACTCTTCTGGGCGGCAGAGAGGTGGTGATCACGCACTATGCGCTGACAGGTTTCGGTGAAAGACATGGGGGAGCTCCTTGGCGGATGGTCCCTAAATCCTCACACTTGGGAGGTGTTTTTTGAAGTGACATTCACAACATGGCGGATATCCATAAAAGACATCCACCATGCGGGATCACGACTCAGCCAAACCAGGGCAGCAGCGCCGCCAGCCCCCCCTGCCAGCGCAGCAGGAAGAAGCCCCCCATGCCCACCACGACCACCAGCAGGGTCGGCAGCCGCAACAGGGTCAGCGCCGTCACCAGCAGGGTAGCGGCCAGGTAGTCCGGATCCCACGTCAGTCCCTTGCCCGGCTCATAGCTGAAGACGATGGGCAGCCAGATGGCGGTCAACACCGACTGGGCCGAGAAGCTGAGGAAGGCCCCCATCTCGGCGCCCGGTTGATAGCGGGTCAGCCGCGAGAAGAAGGCGAAGCGGTTGAAGAAGGTAATCAGGGCCAGCAGGCCTATCATCAGCCAGCTCATGGTCATCTCCTCATCCGGTGCAGCACGTAGCCCACAACCATGCCGGCCAGCGCCGATATGATGATATGGATCTCCGCCAGCAGCGGCTTGGTGAGCAGCGCAGTGCCGCCGCTCACCAGGGTCGCCGCCACCATGGGCAGGTTCTTCATGGCGGGTATGGTCATGGCGATGAAGGTGGCGGCGATGGCAAAGTCCAGCCCCATCTTGTCCAGCCCGTCTATGTACTGACCGGCGGCGATGCCGAGCAGGGTCGCCAGATTCCAGAACAGATAGAAAACGAAGCCCGCGATCAGGGCGTAGGCGGGATTGAAGGCACCGCTGCGCTCCCTGTCTTTCAGCGCCACCGCGAACATCTCGTCGGTCAGGAAAAACGCCAGGCTGGCACGCCAGCGCAGGGCGAGCGGCAGCACATCGCGGCGAAAGGTGAAGCCATAGAGCAGATGCTGGGAGGTGATGACGAAGGTGGAGCCCATGATGGGCAGCAGGGGCGTACCGGCTCCGAACAGGGTGGTGGCCGAGAGCTGGGCGGCGCCGGCATAGACCAGCAGCGACATCAGCTGGGCCTGCAGCGGGCTCAGCCCCACCTGCAGCGCCAGGGCGCCACACAGGATCCCCCAGGGAATGACGGAGATGGAGAGCGGCAGAATATCGATGGAAGCGCGCCACCAGAGCGCGCGGCTACTCTTGGCCCCGACGGGCTGGGAGCTTGTTGCTGACGGCATGGGATCATCCTTGTTGCATCCACGGCGAGCCGGAAAAACTAGCACAGCAGGGGGACAGATACCAAGGGGCAACGGGCAAAGAGAGGATGGAAACAGAACAGGGGGAGCCGAAAAACAGAACGCCACCCGGAGGTGGCGCGCTGCAGAGGGTCAGGGCTGAATGACGATGGGGGTGCCGGGTTCGATGGCGTTCCACACTTCGTCCAGATCCTTGTTGAGCATGGCGATGCAGCCATTGGTCCAGTTGGACGGCTGCAAGCGGGTGTTGCCTATGCTGTTGCGCTGACCATGGATCATGATCATGCCACCCGGTCGCACACCCAGCTCGTTGGCCGTCTTGATGTCGTCCAGGTTCGGGTAGTTGATGTGGATGGCCTTGTAATAGTTGGAGTTGGTCTTCTTGTAATCGAGGATGTAGCGCCCTTCCGGCGTACGCTGATCCCCTTCCCGCTGCTTGTGACCCTTGGGGGCCGGCCCCAGAGCGATCCAGTAGCGTTTGACCTCCTTGCCATCCTTCATCAGGGTCAGGCTATAGGAAGACTTCTTCACCACTATCATGTCGGCCGACAAGGTGGCAAAACTCAGTGCGGGCCACAGCCCCAGCAAACACAGTAATACGGCTCTCATTCCATCCCTCGACAAGCCTCTGGTAAGGGCTTTTCTTGTTACCAAATCATCTGAACTGCACCGCCCCGAGTGGCGGGCGAGCGCCATCATATTGGATCGCCATCAATACTCAATATATCCAGAGAAACATATCCCGCGCCATCTTTTATAGATTGTTACAATTAACTGCCAAAACAACGGGATACCCCCCCTATCTCGGGATAGTCCCCCGCGGGGGATTGGGGGAAGATAAGGCGCTTTTCACCCCTCAGGAACCTCCACGATGCGATACCGACTCTCCTTGCTGATCCTGCTGATCTGCGCCCCCCTGCAGGCCGCCGAGCCGCGCTGGTTGCGCGAGCCCGCCCTCTCCCCCGATGGCAAGCAGCTTGCGTTCACCTGGCAGGGTCGCATCTACCTGAGTGCGGGGGACGGCGGCCTCGCCACGCCGCTCACCGGCAGCGACTACCTGAGCCAGCGCCCGCTCTGGTCACCGGACGGCAAGCAGATTGCCTTCGCCGCCAACCTCTATGGCAATGAAGACGTGTTCGTGGTGCCGAGCGAGGGGGGCGAGATGGTGCGGCTGACCCGGGATTCACGCCCCGATCTGCCCCAGGCATTCAGCGCCGATGGCAAACAGCTGCTGCTGAGCAGCCAGCGCCTGACCAGTCCGGAGGCGGATCACTTCGTGGCAGAGGGGCTGCAGGCCAGCGCCCTCTACTGGACCCCCATAGATGGCGGCGCCCTGACTCCGGCCCAGCCCCTGCCCGCGACCCTGGCCCGCCCCCACGGCAGCCAGCTGGCTTATCAGATGCCGGGCATGGATCAGCCGTTTCGCAAGCACCAGCGCTCCTTTGCCGTCTCCCGCCTCTGGCTGTTCGATGGCAAGCAGCATCGCCAGCTGACCGAAGACAGGATCGCCGCCAGCGATCCCGTCTGGGATGACAAGGGCGAGGCGCTCTATTACCTGAGTGAGCGCAGCGGCGATTTCAACGTCTGGCAACGGGATCTGGCCAGCGGTCAGGATCGCCAGCTCACCCACTATCAGGGCCATCCGGTGCGTGGCCTCAGCGCCTCCCGCCACGGCGATCTGGTCTGGTCCTGGCAGGGTGAGCTCTACCGGCTCGATGCCGGCAGCGAGACGCCGCGCAAGCTGACGATCCGGCCGCTCTCGGCCCAGGCTCCCGACGAGCAGAGCGACACCCCGGTCGTCATCGACGAGGCCCTCGTCCGCCAGGATGGGGAGGAGGTGATCCTGGTGAGTCAGGGGGATCTGTTTGCGGTCGACACCCGCCGCGAGCGGGTACGCCAGCTCACCCGCCACCCCAGCGAACAGTCATCGCCACGCTACGTGGACAAGGAACAGGGGCTCATTTATCTCTCCGAGCAGCATGGCCCGGCCGCCCTCTATCGCCTGAAGAAGGCGCAGCCGGACCGGCTGTTCAGCGAGCCCGGCCCCCTCATCGAGGAGAAGCTGCTGGCCATGCCGGGCGTCGCCATCAGCAAGCCGACCCTCTCCCCTGACGGCAAGCAGCTCGCCTTCGTGGTGGACGGTCAGGCCGTGCACCTGCTGGATCTGGCCAGTGGCAAGCAGCGACCGCTGGTCGCCGCCGAGTTCAACCCCTCCCGCCATGCGGTGGAGCTGGCCTTCGCCCCCGACTCCCGCCACCTGGCGCTGACCCTACAGCCCGACTCGGCCCAGCAGGAGATCGCCGTCATCGACACCCGGGATGCCAAGGCCACACCGGTCAACGTCAGTCTCAACGGTTATCAGGATGGCAGCCCGGCCTGGAGTCAGGATGGCGGCATCCTCTACTGGCAATCCGCCAAGTACGGCAAGCTGGGCGCCGACGGCGAGCCGCTGGATGGCAGCCTGCTCGGCCTCTACAGCAGCCGCGCCGCCAAGAGCGACTTCCTCGCCGAGCAGGCCCCCCCCAAGACGGGTTACGGCTTCGAGAGCGACAAGCTGGCACACAGGGAAGCGCTGCAGCTGCAACCACGCGGCCCCGTCCTCGCCAGCCGCATCGTCGATGATCACCTGATCTATCTGGTGGAGGAGACGGATGCCAATGGCGAGAGCGAGATCAAGGGCTACGCCCAGGAGCTGCGCAAGGGGGAGACCAAGCTGCTGTTCGCCGAACAGCCTGGCCCGGCGCTGGCCAGCCTCAATGACGACGCCAGCCTCGCCACCCTGGTGCGGGAGGGGGAAGTGACCCTGATAGACATGGCCTCCGGCGAGGCGACCCCTCACCCCTTCGCCCTGTTGCAGAGCGGGCGCTGGCAGGCTCGGATGACAGCCGCCTTTGACCAGATCACCCGGCTCACCCGGGACGAATTCTATCGGGCCGACATGAACGGCGTGGACTGGGATGGCTATGTGGCCGCCTATCGCCGCCAGTTGCCCGGCATCGGCAATGGTCGGGACTTCGGCAACCTGCTGGCGGAGCTGGCCGGCGAGCTGAACGTCTCCCACACCTGGGGCTATGGCCCGGCGCCCTTTCCGCGGCTGCCCGATGACACCGCCAGCCTCGGCGGCTACTGGCGCGAAGACAAACACGGGGTCGAACTGACGGCCCTGCTGGCCGGCGGCCCGCTGGATCAGGAGACGGATCTGGTGCCGGGCGCCCGCCTGCTGGCCATCAACGGCGCAGAGCTGCACAGCCTGAACGAGCTGGATGCCCTGCTCAATCACCAGGCCGGCCAGCGACTGGCCCTTACCCTGCTGCCCAAGGGGAGCAAGGATCCGGTGCAGCTCGATGTCACCGCCATGGACTTGCCGCAGGAGTACCGCCTGCAACTGGATGGCTGGGTCGCCAAGCGCCGCGCCCAGGTGGCGCAACTGAGTCAGGGTCGGGTCGGCTACGTCTATCTGCCGGAGATGAGCAGCGCCGTGTATGAGGAGATGGTGGCCGATGCCCTCGGCCGTCAGCGCAATCGCGAGGCATTGATAGTG
Organism: Aeromonas sp. MR7; assembly: GCF_963899385.1. Taxonomy (NCBI): domain Bacteria; kingdom Pseudomonadati; phylum Pseudomonadota; class Gammaproteobacteria; order Aeromonadales; family Aeromonadaceae; genus Aeromonas; species Aeromonas sp. MR7. Next base: position 112,089 of record NZ_CAWQXH010000049.1, on the reverse strand, counting down.
GACGTGCGCTTCAACAAGGGCGGCTACCTGGCCAACACCCTGGTGGAGTTTCTGACCGGCAACGGCAGCGCCAAGGGGATGGCCCGCAGCTGGCCACGGCTCGGCAAGGGGGAGACGGACGCCGCCACCCGCCAGTGGACCAAGCCCTCGGTGGTGCTGGTCAACGCGGGCAGCTACTCGGAAGGCTCGGCCTTCCCCCAGTACTACCGCACCCTCAAGGTGGGCCCCATCATCGGCGAGCCTGTGCCGGGCACGGGCACCATGGTCTATGGCCACCAATCCAGACTGATCCCGGGGCTTGCCTACGGCATCCCGACCCTGGGACTGCGCAATCCGGACGGCACGCTTTACGAAAATCAGGAGCTGATCCCGGACGTGCAGGTGGCGCTGACCCCGGCCGACATGCTGGCCGGGCGCGATCCCCAGCTGGAAGCCGCGGTGCAGGCCGCCCTCGCCCAGTTGTCAGCGAAAGCGAAATAGCTCGCGGTGCAGGCGCCCACCCGGCAACAGCCGGGCCAGGGCGTCTGCCATCCCTTCCGGCCCGCAGAACCAGACGTCTGCGGGCTTGTTCTGCGCAAGGCTGGCCAAGTCCAGCCGCCCCGCCTCCTTGTCCAGATGCAGCTGATAGCGAACCCCGGTACCCTGACACAACTCGGCCAATCGCTGGTGATAGACGGCGCCGGCCAGATCCGGTGCACACTGGATCAAGGTGATCCCCTCCCCTCGTTCACCACGGGCTACCAACCCCTCCAGCCAGGCGACGAAGGGCGTAATGCCGATCCCGGCGCCGAGCCAGAGCGACTGCCCATGTCGAGCGGGACAGACAAAGGCGCCATAAGGCCCTGTCACGGCCACAGCGTCCTCGATCCGGGCCGCCTCGACCAGCTGACGGGTATGGTCTACCAGCGCCCGCACCGCGATCACCAGCTGACGCTTGTCGGGCGACACCCGCACCAGCGTGAAGGGATGAGGGCCCTCACTCGCATCAAACTCGAAGAAGGCAAACTGGCCTGGCCTGTAGTGCGACAACGGCGTCTCCAGCTGCAAGGTGAATTCACGGGTACTGTCCGCCAGGGTGAGCAGCGCCACTATGCGGCCCTGATGACGATCCCGCTGACCGGTCAAGCCCAGCAGGGAGTAGATGGCAGCCACAGCCCCTGCGCCACCCAGCAGAGTTACTCCGAGCCCCACGGGTGTCAGCAGGCCAACCTGGGGCAACAGGCAGAGACCGTGTATCCACCCCGCCAGATAGATGAGCGGTGCCAGACGGTGGATCAGCCGAAAACGGCCATAACTCACCAGTGACAACAGGCTCACCACCACCAGGGCGATCAGCAGATAGAAGCTCCACTCCCCCAGCGTATTGCCAAGGGCATGCAGGGAGAGGCCATTACCGGCACCCGCTCCGCTGCCAGCCCCCCGACGGGTCGGCCGGGTCAACCAGCCGGCCGTCACAGCCCACTTGGGCGCTTCCACCAGCAACCAGTGACTGGTCAGGACCAGGGTCGCGGCCATGGCGCTGTGACGATGGAATCGCAACATGCGATCCAACCCGCCACACCAGACTTCCAGTCTCGGCAGGCGCAGTGCCAGCAACAGGGCCAGCGCCATGTAACCCAGCCCCAGCAGGCCGGTCAGCAGCAACATCTCATGGCGCCAGGGCCAGACGCCGTTGGCATCTCCTGCATATCCCACCCACCAGATCACTGTCGCCAGCACCGGCAGCCCCCACAACACTCGCTTGTCCGTCATCACACTCCCCCAGGTTCCATCACTGCAGGGCGTCATCTCCCTGCTCATGGCGCCATTACACCTTCGCCCGGTCACAAGACTTTGCCTGGAGAGCGGAAATTTGTGGCAGTGTGTGACCGCCCACAAGAACCCGCTGTACAGCAACCCCCTCTCGAACCGTCAGGAGGCAAGGTGAAAGACAGATGCAGCGCCGCATCACGGATACATTCGGCAAACAACCAACGCAGATAGATCAGCAATCTGGTTCACCGGACTCAGCCAAATTCGGCTGTACCGGGGGGCGGACGACGGCGTACCCTGATGGCATCAATCAGGTCAAGGATGTTGAATGAAGGCTTCACCGACAAAGGCGCCAGCACTAGGCTGGCTGCTGATTTCACTGCTGGCGGCGCCGCTGGCCGCCGCCCCCCTGACGCTGCAGGGTGAGACGCAAAGTTACCGCATAGATCCCGACACCCTGGCCATTTCGGTCAACAAGATCCCGGTCAGCGCCGGCCAGCCCGCCCGCCAGGTCGATCAGTTGCAGCAGGGCGAGCAGCAGGCCAGCTGGCGCTGGCCCGCCCAGGACGCCAGGGTGGAGGTCAAGCTGGACGGCAATGACTTGCTGCTGACACTGGTCAGCGACAGTCCCCGTCAGCTGGCCTGGTACAGCCTGCCGAAAAACCAGACCCACCTGTCGCTGGCCTTCGGCGAGGGCAGCCGCTTCTCGGTACGCGACAGCGACTGGCTCGGCTATGTAGGCGACGAGCTGGCCGAGCTCAACACCCACTACGACCTCAAGCTGCCGCTCTGGAGCCAGGACGCGGGCAAGCAGACCTACAGCTGGATCCTGCAGACGCCTTATGACAACCAGCTCAGCTTCACCCGCAAGGGGGGCCGGCTGCAGCTGAGTGCCCGCCACGAATTCAGCAGCTTCAACCAGCAGGCCCCCATGGTGGTGCGGCTGAGCGTGGGGGATGACTGGCTGGCCGGCGCCCGCCGCTACCGGGAGTGGCTGCAGGGCGAAGGCGCCTGGCAGTCCCTGGCAGACAAGTTTGCCCGCATTCCGGCCGGTCGGCGGCTGATCGGCGCCAGCCATGTCTATCTGTGGGGCGATGCCCTGCTCGATCGGCAGGATGTGACGGATTGGCCCGGCCTGCAGACCAAACTCCGGCAAAAGCCTGAGTGGCAGCAAGACTTCCATGCCGAGGAGCGGGAGGCGCTGGCCGCCAAGGCACCCGAGCCCTGGCAGCAGACGCAGATCATGGCCGGTCTCAACCGGCTGATTGCCAGCCAGCTGCCGCTGCCCGCCCAGCAGGGCCCGCAGGCCCAGAGCAAGGTGCTGGCCCTGCGCCAGCAGTGGGTCAAGGGCCGGTTCGGCGAGCAGCTGGTGGCGCAGGAGCGCTGGGGCCAGGGGCTGTCGCTGCCTGTGGTCGAGGCGCTGCAACAGGCGGGGCTGCGCAAGCTCTGGCTCGGCACACCGCAGTGGACGGCGGCCCTGCAGCAGGGCTATGCCCTCACCGCCGCCCAGCGTCAGGGCTACCTGGTGGGCAGCTATGACTCCTACGATACCGCCATCCCCCCCGGCAGCAACGACAGCTGGCTCACCGCCCAGCTGCCGATCGAGATCGGCAAGCGCTGCGCCATCGTCGAGGCCAACGGCAAACCCAAGCCGGGCTTCGGCGGCGAGGGGGTCTACCTCAACCCGGGCTGCACCCTGCCGTTTGCCAAGAGCCGCATGAGCGAGCTGGCCAAGACCAGCGGCATCAACAGCCTGTTCCTCGACGTGGACGGCACCGCCATGGCCTCCAACGATTACAACCCGGCCCACCAGCAGGGCAGTCAGGCCATGATCGCCGACCGCAACGCCCGCATGAGCTGGGTAGGGGAGCGGCTCGGGCTGGTGCTGGGCTCGGAGGATGGCAACGCCCTCACCAGCAAGCCGCTGATGTTTGCCCACGGCATCCAGAGCTGGGGCTTCGGCTGGGAGGATGCCGCCATGCGCAAGCAGGCCAAGTCTCCCTATTACCTCGGCAAGTGGTGGCCGGACGAGGCGCCACAGGTCTTCTTCCAGCCCGCCCGGCTCAAGCCGCGCTACCTGAAGACGGTGTTCAACCCGGCGGATCGGCTGCCTCTCTATCAGGCGGTGTTCCACGACTCTGTGCTCAACAGCCACCACTGGCTGCTGGACAACCTCAAGTTCCCGGGCATCAAGGAGGAGCGCGCCCTGCTCGGCCTGCTCTACAACACGCCGCCGCTGGTCAACCTGAGCCGCAGCACCCTGGACAGTCGCCTGCCGGAACTGGTGAGGCTAAACAGCCAGTTCGGCCCGCTGCACGAGGCGCTGTGGGACAAGGCGCTGGTGGGTTTTCGCTGGCGGGACGGGGTGGGCCGGGTGCAGGAGACCCGCTTCTCCGACGGCAGCCGGCTGGTGGCCAACTTCAGCCACAGCAGCATGATGATCGATGGCCACAAGCTGCCGGGCAGGCAGCTGCTGGTCGCCCTCAAGGACAAGCCGGTGAGCCTGCTGAAGATGTGACGAACCCGCTCGTCATATAAAAAGAGAGCCCTGCCAATTGGCAGGGCTCTTTTGCAGGCGGGGTTTCCTAACCCTGGGTGGCGGGCTCTGTCTCGCCATGGCGCCGGATCCAGGCCTCGAAGTCGGCCAGCATGGCCGCCTCCGACTGGCTGTTGTCGGCGACCAGCAGATCCCCGTGCACCACCCGGATGCGGGCATTGAGCGGCGTGCCCTCGCCTGCCGGCGGCCGCTGCTGTGCCGCCGTCATGCAGGCTTCGGCCTGCGCCCAGGCCTCGGCCACGCTCAGGTTGCATGCCCGTGCCAGCGGCGCGGCACTGAAGCCCTCGCCGGTGAGGCTCTGCAGCGTCTGGTCGTGGGTCATGCCGTTGCCCGGCCCCCAGTAGTGGGCGGCCAGATCCGGCCCGATGCGCGGGTTGTCGGTGAGATAGCCGTCCCGGCGCAGGAAGTAGGCACGGGTCTGCTCCACCGCCATCAGCGCCAGCAGATAGCCGTGGTAGGCACAGGCCGACTCCTGATTGAGGAGGTGCGGGATGGCCAGTAGAGGACGCGGGCTCTCAGTCCCCAGGATCTTGCGCTCCCACTGGCGGGCCAGCGCCAGCACGGCGGCCGGGGTGCGATCGCCATCGGCCATGGCGTAGAGATCCCGCTCGAAGTAGGAGACCAGGGCAATCTGGCGCTCGTTGAAGGCACGAAATGGCTGGCGCGCCTCTATCATGGCCTTGATGAGCGAATCGGGGATCGCCTCCCCCGCGGCGTTTCTGGCATAGCGCTTGAGCCAGTCGGCATCGTCCAGCAGGCTGTCGCAGAACATGGACTGGGTCTCGGCATAGGCCATGGAGGTGGGCGGAAACTCCTGGGAGAAGCAGGGTGCGTTGCCGGTCACGTTGGCAAAGTGGGCGGCGTGGCCCCCCTCGTGGAACAGGGTGTTGAGGCCGCTCCAGCCGCTGCCGACCTGAGCCGGATCCGCCAGGCTGGTGAAGTTGACCACGGCGGGCACCCACTGGCCCTCCTGCCAGAAGCTCGGCACCGGGCCGTGGCAGAAGCCGTTCTCGTATTTCCCCTCCCGGGTCAGCAGATCCAGGGTCAGGGTCGCGTCCCGATACTGGATGCCGAGCCGGCGGAAGCTCTCGACCCAGTCCTTCAGCGCCCGTGAAAACGGCACATAAGGGTCGAGCTGGCGGGTCACGTCGCCGCTCACGCTGTAACGCAGGTTGTGGGGCAGCAGCGCCGTCTCCCCCTTGGCCGCCTTGAGTTCCGCCAGGCTCTGGTGCACCCGCTGTTCGGTGCGGGCGATGAAGTCATCCAGTACGGCGAACAGCTGCGCCGGGCTCATCTGCTCGTTCTTGCGCACCTTGTAATCGAAGTAGTCGCGATAGCCCATGGCGCGGGCGAAGCGGTTGCGAAGCTGAACTATCTCCAGATAGCCGTTATCGACCACCCACTGCTCCAAGGTATGGAACATGGCGAGCGCGCTCTGGCGCACCGCTTCATCGGCGCTGGCGGCCAGTGCCGTGCTGGCGGCGGGCAGGCTACCGGCCACCTGGCGGCCCTGCTCGTCCAGTAACGTCAGCTTCAGCTCCCGGCGACGGGCGAACAGCGCCGCCTCGGCGGCCACCAGCTCATCCATCAAGGCCGCGGCCTGAGGATCCTCGATGACATTGCATTCGAAGAAGGCGATCCAGCCCCCCAGACCCCGCTTGAGTTCCGTCTCCTCGGCCAGGGCCTGCATCTCCCGCAGTACCGGCAGGCGCGCAGGATCGGCACAGAAGGCCTTGTAGGCCTGCTCGGCGGCGGTGAAGCCGGCCTGATCGTCGCTGGTGCCCATGTAGGTGGACCAGAACAGGTCCTCCTTGCGCCTGTGTACCTGCAGGTAGTCGGCGTTGAGCTGGTTCAAGTAATTCCTGGCAATGGAACTCATAAATTCCCTCTTGTTATGGGGCTGCCCCTGGGGCGCCCACTCCTTTTTTGGTGAAATGCCAACTCATTCACATTTTCTGCAAATTGTACGGCAAATGGTGCGCCGGGATGCGCACGACCACGCTACCAAAAGCGAGGGTTTCTGTCTGCTGGCTATACTGGTTGTCAAAATACTCAATTAGCGTTTAGTGACCACAAGTTATTGAAAGTTAATTAAATGTTAATAATGAAATAATCAGGGCCATCGTCATGACTGGCCACCACCAGACCCGCACGGGAAAGAAGGAAGAGATTATGTTCAAGCTCGGTGATATCGCCGTGAGCCGCAAATTGATGCTGCTGCTCTCACTGGCACTGGTCGGCTTCATCGCACTGCTGCTCATCTCGGCCAGTGCCTTGAATCGCAATCTGATGAGTGAGCGGGAGGCACGGCTGCAGGCCGTGCTGGATCTCGCCATGAGCCGGATCCAGGCCCTCGCTACCACGCTGCCCGCCCCCCAGGCCCAGGCCGAAGCCAAGGCCATGCTCAACAGCATGCGCTTCGATGGCGACAACTATCTGTTCGTGATCGATGAGACCCGCCACGTGGTGGTGCACCCCACCAAGCCTGAGCTGGTCGGTCAGCAGATGGGAGAGAGCGGCGCAACCGCCGGGGCTCACTGGCAACGCATGGTGGATCTTGGCAAGGGGGGCCAGCATGGCCGGCTGGAATATCAATGGATTACCCCCACGGGTGAGGCGGCCCAGAAGATGTCGCTGGTGGCGGGCTACCAGCCCTGGGGCTGGATCCTGGGCTCCGGCGTGCTGCTGCAGGACATAGAGGCCACCATCTGGTCCCAGTACCAGCTGATGGGGGGCGCCACCCTGCTGGTGATCCTGCTGATGGGGCTGCTGGGGTTTGCCATCAGCCGCTCCATCGTCAATCCGCTGGCCGAGATCAAGCGCGCCATGCAGCAGGTGGCGGCCGGGGATCTGGTGGTCAGCATACCGATACACGGCAAGGATGAGCTGGGGGTCGTCGCCACCTGTACCAACCAGGGCCTCGATGCCATTCGCCACGCCCTGCTGGAGGCCAGCCTGGGTGCCCGCAACGTGGCGGATGCCGCCCTGCGCATCGCCGCCTCCGCCGAGCAGACCAATCAGGCGGTCAACAGCCAGCGGGATCAGCTGGCTCAGCTCGCCACAGCCATGAACGAGATGAGCGCGACCATCTCGGATGTGGCGGGCCATGCGGAAAATACCGCCCGCGATACCCAGGATGCCACCAGCGAGGCCGGGCTCGGCAACCGGGACGTGCATGCCAGCGTGCACGGCATACAGGCGCTGGCCACCGAGGTGGAGCAGGCCACGCTGCAGGTCAATCAGCTCAAGGAGGGGGTGATGCAGATAAGCGAAGTGACCGCCGTCATCAGCGCCATCTCGGAGCAGACCAACCTGCTGGCCCTCAACGCCGCCATAGAGGCGGCCCGCGCCGGGGAGCAGGGACGCGGGTTTGCCGTGGTGGCCGACGAGGTACGCCAGCTGGCGAGCCGTACCCGCCAGTCCACCGAGGAGATCCAGAGCACCATAGCCCAGCTGCAACAGCGGGCCGTCACCGCCGCCAGCGCCATGGATGCCAGCCGCAAGCTGGCGGAGAGCAGCGTCAGCCAGTCGGAGAAGGCGGGGCAGGATCTCTCCCTCATCGTCAACCACATCCAGCACGTGAGCGACATGGCGACCCAGATAGCCACAGCCGCCGAACAGCAGAGCATGGTGGCCGAGGACATGAACCGCAACGTCAGCGGCATCAACGACTCGGCGCTGGAGATGTCCCAGTCCGCCTCGCAACTGGCCCGGGAGAGCGAGCTGCTGGCCGGCCTATCCCGCAGCCTGGACGAGCGGCTGGCGGTGTTCAAGCTCGGCAGCGCCATCGACCAGCAGCTGGAACAGCGGCTGGCACCGCTGCATCGGCAGAGCCATCAGGCCGAACGCCCCCGCGCTCGCCACTGATCCGTCCCGCCCTGTCGCAACGACCATTCCTGCCAGCCAAGCTGGCAGGAATTTTTTATTGATAAAAAATGTCATATTTTTGCATTTTATCGACGTGATTAACGATATTAGGCAAGGGGCGTAGATTAAATATACATTTAAAAACATTAAGTTAAGTGTTTGCTCTACTCCGATGAGGTCAGGCTGCAAACATTTACACTTAATTATTTAATCAAAACTAGTCATGATGGTGTCGTCGTCAAACGCGACACCATGACCCTTTATGTAGTCATTTGGCAAACTGGTTGAAAGGCCAGGACGCAAAGCCTCCGGTCTAAAGACACGTCGTCCAGGATAGCGGGGTTGCCACACGCAAGTGTGTATCGGGGAACTCCCCTGCCAACTTGACTGCCCACATCTATCGAACAGAGGAATGTATGGCAGCAAAAATCCAACTCAATCACGTCGCGGCGGCGCTCGCGCTGCTGGCCAGCGGCGGCGTGCTCGCCCATGGCTATATCAACCAGCCGGAGGCGCGCAACTACCTGTGCAAGACCGGCGGCAACAGCCAGTGTGGTGCTGTGCAGTATGAGCCCCAGAGCCTGGAGGCGCCGTCCGGCTTCCCCAAAGACGGCCCCGCCGACGGTCAGATAGCCTCGGCCGGTCACCCGCAGTTCGGTGAGCTCGACGTTCAGACCAGCGATCGCTGGACCAAGCGCCAGGTGCAGGCCGGGCCCTTTGCCATCAGCTGGAACTTCACCGCCAACCACGTGACCCGCAACTGGCGTTACTACCTCACCAAGCAGGATTGGAACCCGAACCAGCCGCTGACCCGCGCCGCCTTCGATCTGAACCCCTTCTGCGTCATCGACGGGGGCATGGTACAACCGCCCAAACAGGTCACCCATAACTGCACCCTGCCGGCACGCACCGGTTATCAGCTGATCCTCGGCGTGTGGGAAGTGGGCGATACCAGCAACAGCTTCTACAACCTGATCGATGCCAAGTTCGATGGTGGTACCCAGCCGCCGCTGAACTGGAGCCAGGGCGGCACCATCTACCCCTCCACCGATCTGGTGGCCGGCGACAAGGCCAAGACCCGGGTGTTCGACGCCAACGGCGAGCGCACCGATCTGCAGACCGAGCTGACCATCACCACCACGGAGCAGGGCCAGAAGAATAACTGGGCCCACGATCTGGCGGCCAAGATCAACGCCGAGCAGAGCCAGATCCGCGCCGGCCAGCAGGGCACCGACGGCCAGTTCAACCCCGTCTACGGCCAGAACCCCGTTTACCTGAAGGCAGGCAGCAACCTGCAACGGGTCGAGGTCCAGCTCGAGCAACAGCAACCTCCGGTGAACGACAGCATCAGTGTGAGCGGCCTGGAGAGTGAATACCTGCTCGACAACGGCAAGGTCACCCTGAACTTCAGCGTCACCGCCCAGGGGAATCTCGCCGTCACCAACACCCTGTATGACCATGGCGGCGCCGCCAAGGGCCAGACCAGTGCCGACATCAAAGACAGCAGCCAGAGCTTCACCATGCCGCTGACCGGGCTCAGCGCCGGTCATCATCAGCTGGTGATCGAAGGCAAGCCGAAGGCGGGTGGTGCCTCCCTGCAGCAAACGCTGGATCTGATGCTCAAGGATCCGTCCGGTGGCGACTACCAGTTCAGCTTCCCGGAGGGACTCAAGTCCTACACCAACGGCACCAAGGTGCTGCAGCCCAAGAACGGCAAGATCTACCAGTGCAAGCCCTTCCCCTACAGTGGCTGGTGCACCATCTGGTCGAGCACAGCGACCCAGTATGAGCCGGGCATCGGCACCAACTGGCAGGATGCCTGGACCCAAGTGAACTGAACCCGCAACACCTGAGCAGAAGAGGCCCGAGCGGCCTCTTTTTTTGCGCCTGTTATCCGGGATCCCGCTGCCCTGGGCACCGCGAGATCCCCCATCGGACCAACACTATGACGAAAAACTACTATGACCCTCTGAGTCGCCTGCTGCACTGGCTGATGGCTGTCGTCATTCTCTACGCCACCCTGGCCGGTTACCTGATGCACCTGGTGATCGACAGCCACCCCCGGCTGTTTCAGTTTCTGTCGGTGCTGAACATGTCGATGGCCACCCTGATCACCCCGCTCTTCCTGCTGCGCTGGGGCTGGCAACATCTGAGGCATCCGTTGCCCGAGAACGGGGCCGACCATCATAATGGGTGGGTCAAGCTGGCCCATGCCCTGCTCTACGGGCTGATGTTCGCCGTGTTGCTGAGCGGTTTCCTGATGCTGGAGCGGGGTTATCCCCTGTTCTGGCTCTACCCGATCGCCAACCCCATCAACACTCCCGAGATCAACCGCTTCTTCTTCGACGTCCATCGCCTCGCTTGCCTGTCGCTGGCCACCCTGGTCATGCTGCACGTAGTCGCGGCCCTGTATCACCACAGGATCAAGGGCGATCGCACCCTCTACCGCATGCTGGGGCCCCACGCCGGCAAATAGGCAGACGGCGCCTCGCCGCAGAGGCGGGCTTTCCATCGATGGGCAGATAAAAAACAGGGAGCCCATGGCTCCCTGTTCTCTCATCTCGCAGCAGGACTCAGATCTGGAAGTCGAGGGCCGGCTCGCCGCCCATGGCGCGAGCCTGGATGTCTGCCAGCGCCAGCTCGGGGTTGCAGAGCTGGATGAACTGCCAGGCGAAGTTGTGCTGGAACTGCCCCTGCTTGAGGCCGATCCAGGCGGTGTGCGGCGCAAACAGCCGGCTGCCGTCGAGCTGCACCAGCCCCTTGTCGCGCTGGGTGTCGAACGCCATGTCAGCCAGTATGCCGACCCCCATCTCCAGTTCGACATAGGTCTTGATGACGTCGGAATCCTGGGCGGTCAGCAGGATCTGCGGCGCTATTCCCGCCTCGGCAAACGCCTCGTCCACCCGTGCCCGTCCGGTCAGTCCGGCCTGATAGGTGATGATGGGCCAGTTCGCCAGCGCAGCCAGGGTCAGCTCCCGCTCGGCGGTGAGGGGATGCTGCTCGGGCACCACTATGTTGTGGTGCCAGCGGTAGTAGGGAAACGCCACCACGCCTTCGCTCTTGTCGAGCTGCTCGCTGCTGATGCCGATATCCACCTCGCCGGTCTGCACCAGCCGCACTATCTCCTCCGGGCTGCCCTGGCGCAGCTCCAGCTGCACCTGCGGGAACTGCTCGCGAAACGCCTTCACCACCCTCGGCAGGGCGTAACGGGCCTGGGTGTGAGTGGTCGCCACCAGCAGCCGGCCCGACTCGCGGTTGGCAAAGGTGCTGGCCAGCTTGCGGATGTTGTTGGCGTCGTTGAGGATGCGCTCGGCGATCACCAGCAACTCCTTGCCCGGCTCCGTCATGCCGAGCAGCCGTTTGCCGTAGCGGATGAACAGCTCTATCCCCAGCTCCTCTTCCAGCTCGCGGATATGGCGGCTGACCCCGGACTGGGAAGTGAACAGGGCATTGGCGACCTCGGTCAGGTTGTAATCCCGCCGCGCCGCTTCCCGGATAATACGTAACTGCTGAAAATTCACGTCATCGCCTCCTGCGCTGACTGGCCGGTCGGGGGTTACCCGCCGCCGTTTTCTTGTTATCTGCCTGGCCGGACTCCTCATCGAGTCCGGCAACGGCCTGACACCCTTGTATCCCAGGCGGGCTCACTCCGCCATCCTATCCGTTCATTTCAAGCGGCGATGGCCGTCAGATCTGGTAGTCCGGATAGAGTTGAGCCTGTTTGGCGACCAGTCGCACCCCCTGCCCCGGCGTGAAGGCTTTGGCCGCCTCCTTGCTCAGTTCGGCCTCGAAGTGTGCACCGTTTGTATCCCCATTGCCACGCAGTTCCACCCGGATGCGCGGCCCCATGGGCAGCAGACGGGTGATGGTGGCGCTGATCCCGCCGGGCGCATCCGCCGGCAGTATCTCCAGCTCGTGGGGGCGCACATAGGCGATGGCCGCACTGCCCTGAGCCAGCTGATGGGAACTGATGGGACCGCCCAGCAGCTGCTCGCCGATGCCAAAGCCCTGCTCCGCCACCCGGCCGCGAAACAGGTTCACGCTGCCGAGGAAACTGTGGACGAAGGAGCTGGCGGGATGGTCATAGACCTCGGCCGGGGTACCGATCTGCTCGACCCGGCCGGCGTTCATCAGCACCACCCGATCCGCCACCTCCAGCGCCTCCTCCTGATCGTGAGTCACGAACAGGCTGGTGACGTGCAGCTCGTCGTGCAATTCGCGCAACCAGCGGCGCAGCTCCTTGCGCACCTGGGCATCCAGGGCGCCGAAAGGCTCGTCCAGCAGCAGCACCTTGGGCTGCACCGCCAGGGCTCGGGCCAGGGCGACCCGCTGGCGCTGGCCACCGGAGAGCTGGGTCGGATAGCGCTCGGCCACGTGGCTGAGCTGCACCAGATCCAGCAGCTCCTTGACCCGGGCGCGGATGGTCGCCTCGGCCGGACGCTCGCTGCGCGGCTTGACCCGCAGGCCGAACGCCACGTTCTCGAACACCGTCATGTGGCGAAACAGGGCGTAGTGCTGGAACACGAAGCCGACGTTGCGCTCGCGCACGTGCAGATCCGAGGCATCTTCCCCGCGGATGATGACGCTGCCGCTGTCGGCCTGCTCCAGCCCGGCGATGATCCGCAGCAAGGTGGTCTTGCCGCAGCCGGAGGGGCCGAGCAGGGCCACCAGCTCGCCGTCGTGAAAGTCGAGGTTGATGTCGGCCAGGGCCGCGTATTGATTGAAATGCTTGTTGAGTTGTTGAACCTGAATGCTCATGGCTGCCTCTCTGAACCGTTAAATCGGGATGGATGGAGTCTCCGAGCTGGCCAGTCCGTACGGCCGGTCCTGCTCGCCATCACACCCCAATCCATATCAATGGGGTATCCGGATCGGGCTGACCGCGCAGCCAGACCCGTGTCGCAATAACATCAATGGGACTTGGTGGGCTGCCCACGCAACCGGGCCAGCAGTGTTTCTCCCAGCAGGGTGAAGATCCCGAACAGCGCCAGGAGGCTGGCCACCGCGAAGGCGGCACCGGTCTGGTACTCGTTGTAGAGGATCTCTATGTGCAGCGGCAGGGTGTTGGTCTGACCGCGAATATGGCCGGAGACCACGGAGACGGCACCAAACTCCCCCACGGCCCGGGCGGTACAGAGCAGCAGGCCATACATCAGGCTCCATCGAATGCCTGGCAAGGTGACCCGCCAGAACATCTGCAAGCCGCTCGCCCCCAGCATGATGGCGGCTTCTTCCTCTTCCGGGCCGCGCGCCTCCATCTGGGGCAGCAGCTCGCGCACCACGAAGGGCACGGTAATGAAGGTGGTCGCCAAAATGATGCCGGGCGTGGCGAAGATGACCTTGATGTCGTGCTCGCTCAGCCAGTCGCCAAACCAGCCGCGGCTGCCGAACATCAGCACGAACATCAGGCCCGCGATCACCGGCGAGACCGAGAACGGCAGATCTATGATGGTGATGAGCAGTTGCCGGCCGGGGAAGCGGAAGCGGGCTATGGCCCAGGCCGCCGCCATCCCGAACAGCAGGTTGAGGGGCACAGCGCAGAGCGTGACCAGGGCGGTGAGCCCGAGCGCACTCAGGGCATCCGGCTCGCTGATGGCGTGCCAGAAGAAGGCCAGCCCGGGTCTCAGCGCCTGAATGAAGACGGTGGCCAGCGGCAGCAGCAGCAGGGCGGCAAACCAGCCCAGTCCGAGGGAGATCAGCAGCCACTTGACCCAGACGGGTTCACGGGTCACAGGGGGATGGCGCACCGGGGTGGCCTGTGCCACGTCGAGGGCAAGGTCCAGGCTTGAATGTGAGGCGTTCATATGCGGCTCCCTCCGATACGGGCCCAGCTCCAGGCCTGCAGCTTATTGATCAGCAATAACAGAATGAAAGAGATGAGCAGCATGACCACGGCGATGGCGGAGGCACCGGCATAGTCGTACTCCTCCAGGTGGCTCATGATCATCAGCGGCGCTATCTCGGAAACCATCGGCAGGTTGCCGGCGATGAAGATGACGGAGCCGTACTCACCCACGGCGCGGGCAAACGCCAGCGCAAAGCCGGTGATCAGCGCAGGGACCAGGGTCGGCCACAGCACCCGCAGGAAGGTCTGCCAGCGGTCAGCCCCCAGGCTGGCGGCGGCCTCTTCCTGCTCCGTCTCGGCTTCCCGCAGCACGGGCTGCAGGGTGCGCACCACGAAGGGCAGACCGATGAAGGTGAGGGCAATCACCACGCCGATGGGGTTGTAGGCGAGCTCTATGCCAAACGGGGCGACCCACTGCCCGATCCAGCCGTTGGGGGCGAAGATGGCGCACAGGGCGATACCGGAGACGGCGGTGGGCATGGCGAACGGCAGATCGATCAGCGCATCCACCAGCCGGCGACCGGGGAAGGTGTAACGCACCAGCACCCAGGCCAGGATCAGGCCAAACAGGCTGTTGAGCAGCGCCGCGATAAAGGCCGCCCCGAAACTCAGGCGAAAGGAGGCGAGCACCCGCGGGGAGCCTATCACCTGCCAGAATTCGGCGAGGGTGAGGTTGTTCACCGCGAACAGCACCAGCGCCGAAATCGGCAGCAGCACCAGCACGCCCAGGTAGAGCAGGCTGAAGCCGAGGGTCGGGCCAAAGCCCGGCAGGACTGAGTAAGAACCAAATCGCATAACGCTTCCGTTTGTTATGAAAAACATTCGATAGAGCGATTCTGCGCATTCCAGTTAGGGGCAACAAACACCAATAATGCCTTTGCTAAGCACTTTTTTATCTAACAACGGCGGATCAGGCTTTTAGAGCCATAAAATGAAAAAAAGGTCTTTTATATAAATAAAAGACCTAAAAAATGGAGCGTCGTGCAATGTACCAAGCCATCAAAAATCAACTGTTGTGGTGTCGGGTGCTATCTCTCTCCTTGTCGGCGTATGAACCGGATCAGCGAAAACATCAACGGAAACTGAGGGCCGCGCGCCGCTCCCACACGGCTGGCGCCGGTTCGACCACCATCTCGGCCCGCCGGTAGAGGGTGCCGAGCAGGTTGAGCCCCTGGCTCCACTCCCCATGGCCAGACTGGGCATTGATATGGCCCACCTCGCCGGCATCGAACAGCGGCACCTGCCACTGGCGACTCCAGTATTCGGCCCGCTCGAAGCTCATCCAGGGATCGTTGCGACTGGCGATCAGCTGGGCCGATACCTTGAGCGAGCCCGCCAGCAGCTCGTCAGGCAAGCCGAAACGGCCCGGATCGGCCGGCGCCACGATAAACAGCGAGGCCACCTTGTCGGGCTGCTGGCGTGCCGCCGTGATGGCCGCCAGGGCGCCGAAGGAGTGAGCCACCAGATGGGCCCGGCCGCGCCGGCTGCGCAGCTTGCTCGCCAGCTTGGCGCTCCAGACCGTCAGGTCCGGCTTGTCCCACGGCAGGCCAACCATGCGCTGCCAGTGGGGGAAATATTGATGCCAGCGACTCTGCCAATGATCCGGCCCACTGTTGTGCAGACCGGGAACCAGGAGGATCTTGTTCATCTTGGTGCTCCTATCAGCTGGCACAGGGGCCAGTGCGGGGTGAACATGCCACGAGGAAGCGGGGCGCCTTAGCCGCCCGGCTGGTAAATCTGGTCAAACAGGCCACCCTGGGCGAAGTGTTTCTTCTGGGCCTTGTCCCAATCCCCTTCCAGATCCTTGACGGTAAACAGGGTCAGTTGCGGGAACTGGGCCGCCGTCTCCTTCAGGATCGCCGGATTGCTGGGGCGGTAGTGATACTTGGCGATGATGCGCTGTCCCTCGTCGGAGTAGAGGTACTCGAGGTAGGCCTTGGCAACCGCTTCTGTGCCGTGCTTCTTGGCCACCTTGTCCACCACGGCCACCGGCGGCTCTGCCAGGATGGAGACCGACGGCACCACCAGCTCGAACTTGTCGCGGTTGCCGGGCTGATTGAGCACCAGCAGGGCTTCGTTTTCCCACGCCAGCAGCACGTCGCCGAGGCCGCGCTCGATGAAGCTGGTGGTGGCGCCACGGGCGCCGGAATCCAGCACCTTCACGTTCTTGTAGAGATCGCCGACGAACTGTTTGGCGCCCTCCTCACTGCCGCTTTTCTTCAGGGCATAGCCCCAGGCCGCCAGGTAGTTCCAGCGCGCCCCGCCGGAGGTCTTGGGGTTCGGCGTCACTATGGCGATGTCCTTGCGCACCAGATCGCCCCAATCCTTGATCTGCTTGGGATTGTCCTTGCGCACCAGGAAGACGATGGTGGAGGTATAGGGAGATGCGTTGTTGGCCAGCCGGCTCTGCCAGTCGGCGGCGATCAAGCCCTGCTTGGCGACGGCGTTGACGTCATAGGCCAGCGCCAGCGACACCAGGTCCGCTTCCAGCCCGTCCACCACGGCACGAGCCTGCTTGCCGGAGCCACCGTGAGACTGGCTCACCACCACGTCGTCACCCGTCTTGGCTTTCCACTCCTTGGCGAAGGCGCCGTTGTACTCCTGGAACAGCTCGCGAGTCGGATCGTAGGAGACGTTGAGCAGGCGGATCTCGGCGGCGTTGGCCTGGCCGAGGGCCAGCAGGGATAGCAGGGTGAGGGCGGTCATTCGCAGTTTCATGGTGATACTCCATATCTCGTTGGGTTGAATGCAGCATGCCGTGGGCTTGTTATGCCGAGAACCAAGAAATAACGCTTTGCTTATCTCTTTTGCTCATATCAACCCGCCGACCGGCGCCACTCGCACACTCTGTGAGCCATGCCTCCCTGCCCCCCTGTTGGCTGTGCCATCATGGGATCAAGGCCATGACACAGCGAAAAGGAAGTCGTTATGTGGATCAATGCAGACCCCGTCAATGGTGCCCTGGTGTCGCTGGCCATCGGCCTCATCATAGGACTGGAGCGCGGCTGGCAGGTGCGCCAGCTGGGGGACAACCAGCGCATCGCCGGGATGCGGACCTATGGTCTCATCGGCCTGCTCGGCGGTGTCTGCGCCCTGCTGCTGCCGACCCTGGGGCCCTGGCTGCCGCTGCTCGGCCTGCTGGCGGTGGTGACGGGCTGCGGCCTCTCGGTCTGGCTGGCCCAGCGCTGGCAGGGGGAGTTCGGTCTCACCAGCTCGGTGGCCATGCTGCTCACCTACCTGCTGGGGCTGATGTCCGTGCTGCTGAGCCCGAGCGAGGCGGTGGCCTGCGCCGTGCTGGCGGCCCTCTTGATGGGGCTCAAGGGCAAGATCCAGCAGGGGATGTTGTTTCTGAGCGAGACCGAATTCCACGCCACCCTGCGCTTCCTGCTCATCTCCCTGGTGCTGCTGCCCGTGCTGCCCAACGAGGAGATGGGGCCCCTCGATGCCTTCAACCCCTTCAAGATCTGGCTGATGGTGGTGGTGATCGCCGGCATCTCGTTCTCGGGCCACTTCGCGGTACGCCTGCTCGGCACCCGCTCGGGACTGGTACTCACCAGCATACTGGCGGGGCTCGCCTCCTCCACCGCCCTCACCCTGCAGTTTGCCCGCCTCAACAGGGAACAGGGCGGGCTGGAGCGGCTGCTGGCCACCGGCATACTGATGGCGGGAGCCACCATGTGGCTGCGGCTGCTGGTGCTGGTGCTGCTCATTCACAGCGAGCTGGCGATGCGCCTGGCGGCGCCCCTGCTGCTGCTGGCAGCCACCGTCTACGGCTTCGCCTTCTGGTTCTGGCGCCAGCGCGAGGAGCTGACCGATGGTCCGGTGCAGCCCCAGACCAGCAACCCGCTCGATCTCGCCACCGCCATCAAGTTCGGCCTGCTGCTGGCACTGATCGGCTTCATGGCCACCCTGCTGCAGAGCAAGGTGGGCAACTCAGGTGTCTATCTGCTGTCGCTGGTCTCGGGGATCACGGACGTGGACGCCATTACCCTGTCGCTCTCCCAACTCTCCCACAAGGAGCTGGCACTGGAGGTGGCAGCGCGCGGCATCCTGCTCGCCGGGCTGGTCAACTCACTGGTGAAGGGGCTGCTGGCCTTGGGGATAGGCGGCCGCCGACTGGGGCTGCGGGTGCTGCTGCCCTACTTCGTTTCTGCCCTGCTGATCCTGCCGCTCATCTGGCCGGGCGCCTGAGGTTGCAGCAAGTGACAGCCTGACGCCGCCGGGTCGCTGGCGTATACTGGCTCCTCTTGGCACATGAGGAGAGGTGAGCATGGCAAGCGATTGGGACAAGGTACTGGCGGGCGGCGCCCTGGACAGCCAGAGCGAGGAGATAGCGAACGACCGGATCCGCGGCCAGGCGCTGCTGGCACAACTCAATGCCTCCCCGGCCGGGGATCAGCCACTGCGCCAGCGCCTGTGCGGCGAGCTGTTCGGCCACTGCCCCGACTCCTGCTGGATCAGCACCCCCTTCACCTGCGAATTCGGCCGCAACATCCACATCGGCGAGAAGACCTTCTTCAACTTCAACATCACCATACTCGACGTGGGCGAGGTGCACATCGGCAGCCATGTGCTGCTGGCCCCCAACGTCCAGATCTACACAGCCACCCACAGCACGGATTATCTGGAGCGGCGCCACTGGACCGCCTACAACAAGCCGGTTCACATAGGCGATGACTGCTGGATCGGCGGCGGCGCCATCATCTGCCCCGGCGTCACAATCGGGGCGCGCTCCATCATAGGCGCCGGCGCCGTGGTCACCCGCGACATACCGGCCGACTCGGTAGCGGTGGGCAACCCCGCTCGCGTGATCCGCACCCTGACCCCGGATGCCCCCCGCGGCTGGGAGCTGGCACTGTGATCTGGCTGGCCCTGTTTCCCCTGCTCTGGACCGCCTGGCTTGGCCTGGCTGACGCCAACTGGTGGCCGCTGACCATAGTCACCACCATGAGCCTGCTGACGGCGCTGGCCTACGCCCACGACAAGCGGCAGGCCATTCGCGGTGGCTGGCGCATCCCCGAATCCCGCCTCCATCTGCTGGAGCTGTGCGGCGGCTGGCCCGGGGCCCTGGTGGCCCGTCACTGGCTGCGCCACAAGACCCAGAAGGGCAGCTACCGGCTGGTGTTCTGGTTTATCGTGCTGCTGCACCTCACCCTGTGGGGACTCTGGCTCGGCCGGCCCCTCTGGCAAGGGGTCTGAGGATCGCCAAGGCGCCAGCACGACGCACCGATCAACGGCGTGAGGCGGCTTGCACATCGGCACTGGCCTGAGCCGAGGGCTCATACTCCTCACCAGAGCGGGCATTGCGACCCCTTTCTGGGTATGAGACAACAGAGGGCCTGCAAGGCGGTTTTCTCGCGTATTTATCGACAAGGAGTCACCCATGACAATGTGGACAGGCATAGTCCTGATCGTCTTTATCAGCATGCTGTTCGGCTATCTCAGCAAACGCGCCCGCTACCAGCTGGGGGATATCCGCATCACGGATCGCCTCGGCAAACAGGATGTGCTTATTCAGGAGCTGCGGGAGCGGATCGCCAATCTGGAAGCCATCGTCATCGAGGAGGAGAAGCGCCGCCCGTTCAAGAATCTGTGAGCCGGCGGCCACGGCGGCAAACCGGCCAGCTTCCGGGCTGCAAGGGTTTGCCGCGTTCCCCCACACTTGCCCCTCCCCCCTACGGCCTGCAAAACTAAATTCACAACAGGATCAGCGGCCTGCCCACGACTGCTGCATTCTTCACCAAACTGGCCCAATCCCTGCTCTGTCACTGTCATCAGCCGTACCGGAGAGTGACATCATGATCGCCATCAGCACCCTGCTTCCCCTCGCCTCCCTTGCCCTCAAGCTCGGCAGCAAGCTGCTCGGCGACGGCACGCCACAGGCCAAGGCCGAGCCCCCCGTGCAGGAAGATCGCCTGGCACCCACGGTCCAGAGCCTGTTCCATCGGCTCGGAGTCAAGGACGCCAACAGCGAGCAGAACCGCCCCGCCATCAACCACTTCATGAGCGAGTTGCTGCAGACCCTGGGTCAGGAGAACAATGGCCAGTCCCTGCCCGAGGCCATAGACACGGCCCGCGGCCAGCTCGCCAGCGGCACCCAGAGCACCCGTCTCGACGCGCTGCAGAGCGAGCTCGATACCCTCAAGGGCACCCTTGGCAACAGCGATCTGAACCTGGATCAGCTGCTCGGCGCCTTCAAGCAGACCCTGCCCAATGGCAAGGGGGAAGGGGTTGGCAAACTGCTTAATGCCAGCGTCTGAGCAAGGGCGGATACATTAAAAACGGCAACCTCGGGGTTGCCGTTTTGCTTCTCTTTGACCAGCCTACTGGAGCAGCTCAGTTGACATTTTTGGCCTAAATTATCTGATTGAATGAAATTTTAGGTGGAACTTTCAACAGCTCTAACTACGTATTCAAACAGTTCAGATGCCCGATTTGTACAGCCGAGAGCCCCATGTTGTCTTGCCTCAACCTTATGTTCTGGAGAGTTCGAACTCGCATAAATCACAAATGGTGTGTGATTACCTGATTGGCGGAGTTGATCTAGAAGGGTGTACCCTGCCCGAGGATCGGATGGACGCCCCATGTCGGAAATGATCGCGTTGAACTTCGAATCACGAAGTTTTGCCAATGCCTGCTCGGTTGACGTGGCTAGAACGAAGTTGATACCAAGAGCTTCAAGAGACTGCCGTTCATAAGTGTTGTTTTCTGGCCGATCGTCAACCCAAAGAACATTGGCCTGCGCGGCTTTTCTCAGTAATCGTGGAGTTACCGCATATTGGACCAGATCGACTGCTTCGCGAGCATCTAAACCCGGAGAGGAAGACCGCCCAGAATCAGGCTTAGCTGCCGCAGCGACAAGTGCCGCAACAGCTTCCGCCTGCTTTCTCTTGGCGGATGCCTCAAACCCTGCCCCCTTAACAGAGAACTCGCTCAATGACTCAAAAAAAGCCTTCAGTGCAGGGCTAAAGCGAACGAGAAAAAATGCGAACAGCATCGGCCATGCGAGGACTGCTGTTAGTTTCGTTAGCGCATCCATGATTTTGATTGCGTCATCTACTGACATTACGAATCCTTGCATTCATTGCCAAACAGTTCATTAGACAGAACTCCCCGGACGATTGACTGTTGAGTTACTCTAACTTAATTGAACTATCTTCATAAAAATAAGCAAATATATCAATATTTTGCTTTAGATGTGATGCCTTCTTGATTTACTCTGCTGGAGACCCTCTACCCCAGTAGTGGCATTGGTCAGATACATTACGACCGCCCGATTGCGCACTTTTGATCTGCCTGCAATTTGGCATGATAATCGGCCATTCACATGAATATATGTGACCGTAAAAAACGGCAACCTGAGGTTGCCGTTTTGCTTTCTATTTCGGGTGACGATTCCCGCGAATTAACCCACCCGCTTGGCCAGCCACTGTTCGGCGGTGGTGAGGGCCGCATCCACCAGCTCGCGGGCGACGCCACCCTTGGCGACCCGCTTGGCCAGGGTCGCCTCCAGCTCCAGGTTCGGATAGACGTCCTCTCCCACCACCGGGCTGAAGCGGTGGAACTCGGGCAAAGACAGACCCTCCAGCGGCTTCTTCACGCCGATCGCGTAGACCACTGTCTCGCCGACGATATGGTGCGCCTCGCGGAACGGGATGCCCTTGGCGACGAGGTAGTCCGCCAGCTCGGTGGCGTTGGCGTAGCCGCCCTGGGCCGCCGCCTTGGTGCGCTCGCCATTGACCTTCAAGTCGATCAGCACCAGGGCCGCCATGTCGAGGCAGTCGTGCCAGGTGTCGAGGGCGTCGAACAGCCCCTCCTTGTCTTCCTGCATGTCCTTGTTGTAGGCCAGCGGCAGCGCCTTAAGGCTCATCAGCATGCCCATCTGGGCGCCAACCACCCGGCCTGTCTTGCCGCGAATGAGCTCAAGCGCATCCGGGTTCTTCTTCTGCGGCATCAGGGAAGAGCCGGAAGTGACCGCATCGGACAACTCCACGAAACCCGCCTCGCCCGTGTTGTAGAAGATAAGGTCTTCGGCAAAGCGCGACAGGTGCGCCATGGAGAGCGACGCCACGTGCATCAGCTCCACCACGTGATCCCGATCCGAGACCGAATCCAGACTGTTGCGGGTGGCACCGCCAAAGCCCATGTCCAGCGCCAGCGCCTCCCGATCGATGGCATAAGCGGTACCCGCCAGGGCGCCGCAGCCAAGGGGGCTGGTGTCGAGGCGCTTGAGCGCATCCTGCAGGCGGGAATAGTCCCGCTCCAGCATCTCCACATAGGCCAGGGCCCAGTGGGCGAAGGTAACCGGCTGGGCGCGCTGCAGGTGAGTGTAACCGGGCAGCACGGCGGCCTGATTGGCACGGGCGGAGGCGACCAATCCAGCTTGCAGGGCGGTAATGGAGGCTGCAAGCAGCTCGCCCTGCGCCTTGCACCAGAGTTTGAGGTCGGTGGCGACCTGATCGTTGCGCGAGCGGCCGGTGTGCAGCTTCTTGCCGAGATCGCCGACGGCGGCGATAAGCGCACTCTCAACCCAGGAATGGATGTCTTCCGCATCCGATCTCAGGATCTGCTGAGGATCCTGCTGCACCGAGGCAAGCAGCACCTCCATCGCCTGCTGCAGCTTGCCTTGCTCGGCCGCGGTCAATACGCCCACTTTCACCAGCGCCTTGGCCCAGGCCATGGAGCCCTGGATATCCTGCTCCGCCAGCCGGTAATCGAACCGCAGCGAATCGTTGAACTGCTTGAACCGGCTATCGGCTCCCTGACTGAAGCGTCCACCCCAAAGTGCCATACTGCTCTCCTTGAATGCGTTGTCGGTAGGCGCCTACGCCTGCCGTAATTGAAACCTTGCCCTGTGCTTTCCTGCACATGAGGTCTTAACGTTCTATGTTGGAATCCACGCGGCCATGGCTCTGTTCCCGCTCCCTCTGGGAGAGGGTGAGGGCATGGTTGGCTACCACCCCCTCATCCCCAACCCTTCTCCCACAAGGGGAGAAGGGAGCAAAACACACCAACATCATTCGGAAACTGGCCCTGTTATCTCACAGAAGCAGCCGAGGCGCTGCCGCTCTTGTCACAGCTCACTAGTTATCCCAGTGAGAACCAGGTCGCCGCTTAGCCGCTTATAAGTGAGGGGGCCAAGCCCCCTCACCGATTTTCTGCGGCTTGAAACCTCAAGGCTTAGCCGTGGGTGTGGTCGCCACCGATCGCCTGATGCTGCTCCTTCATGGCGCGGATCCGGCTGGCCAGGGTATAGAGACGGATAAAGCCTTCGGCGTGGCTCTGGTCGTACACCTCATCGGCGCCGAAGGTGGCGAAGTCTTCGGAGTAGAGGCTGTTCGGCGACTTCTTCTGCACCGCTGTGACCTGACCCTTGTACATCTTCAGGATCACCTCGCCGTCGAGATCCTCGGCGATGGCGTTGGCGGAGGCGACAATCGCCTTGCACAGCGGAGTA
Source organism: Aeromonas sp. MR7 (assembly GCF_963899385.1). Lineage (NCBI taxonomy): Bacteria > Pseudomonadati > Pseudomonadota > Gammaproteobacteria > Aeromonadales > Aeromonadaceae > Aeromonas > Aeromonas sp. MR7. Next base: position 88,611 of record NZ_CAWQXH010000049.1, on the reverse strand, counting down.
AACCAGCGACCGTCATAGACCAGGTGGGAGAACTCGGCACCCAGCTTCTCGCGCCAAGCGCGGGTCGGTCTGTCCAGTACCAGCTCTTCCACGGCGCGCAGTGCCGCCACCATGACGGTGCCGCCCGGGGTCTCATAGCAGCCACGGGACTTCATGCCCACCATGCGGTTTTCGGTGATGTCGATGCGGCCGACGCCGTGCTTGCCGGCACGCTCGTTCAGGGTCATCAGGATCTGGTGCGGGGTCAGCGGCTGGTCATCAACAGCGACCACTTCACCCTGAGCCACGGTCAGCTTGACGTATTCCGGCTCGTTCGGTGCCTGCTCGGCAGAGACGGTCCACTGCCAGACAGCTTCGGACGGCTCGTTCCAGGTGCTCTCCAGCTCGCCACCCTCGGTGGAGATGTGCCAGGCGTTGGCATCGCGGCTGTAGATCTTCTTCAGGGTCGCCTTGCAGGGGATGTCGCGGGCTTCCAGATAGGCCAGCAGATCTTCACGGGAGCGCATGTCCCACAGACGCCAGGGGGCGATTACTTTCAGTTGCGGGGCCAGGGCCGCCACGGCGCCTTCGAAACGCACCTGATCGTTGCCCTTGCCGGTGCAACCATGGGAGATGGCGTCGGCGCCTTCCGCCAGCGCAGCTTCCACCATGGCCTTGGCGATGATGGGACGCGCCATTGAGGTGCCCAGCAGATAGGTGCCTTCGTAGACGGCGCCTGTCTTCAGGGTCGGGTAGACGTACTCCTTGACGAACTCTTCGCGCAGATCCTTGACGATGCACTTGGTGGCGCCGGAGGCGATGGCTTTTTGCTCTATCCCTTCCAGATCGTCGCGCTCCTGACCGACGTCGGCGACGAAGGCGATGATTTCCGCGTCATAGTTCTCTTTCAGCCAGGGAATGATGGCCGAGGTATCCAGTCCGCCCGAGTAAGCCAGTACTATCTTGTTGATTCCGCTCATTTTACTTCTCTCCATGATGATTCGATAAAAGGTTGTGATTCAGGTTCGGTTGCCGCGTTACTTGTGACCCTGTCCAAACAAAGTCAGCAACACGGCGTTCTGGATATGCATACGGTTCTCGGCCTCGTCCATGATGAGGGAGGCTGGGCCATCCATGACCTGGGAGGTGATCTCCAGCTCCCGGTGCGCCGGCTGGCAGTGCAGCACATGCTGAATGCCGGTGCGGTCGAGCAGGGCCTGGTTGATCTGATAAGGCATAAAGATATCTTTTACCTGCTCCATTGGCGTGTTGTCACCCATGGAGACCCAGGTATCGGTGTAAACCACGTCAAACCCTTCGATATCCCCCACGTCATCGCTGATGTGAATGGTGGCGCCGGAATCGGCCGCCAGCGCCTGGGCCTGCAGGAAGATCTGGGTGTCCGGGCCGTGGCCCTTGGGGCAGATCAGGGTCACGTCGGTACCGAGCGTCGCCCCCAGCAGCAACAGAGAGTGGCTGACGTTGTTGCCATCGCCGAGATACGCCAGCTTCACCTTGGACAGATCCGCGTAGTGCTCGGCAATGGTCATAAAGTCGGCCAGCCCCTGGCAGGGGTGGTAGAGGTTGCACAGGCTGTTCACCACGGGCACGGTGCCGTGCTCCGCTAATCCAACAAGCGTCTGGTGGTCGAATACCCGCGCGACTATGGCGTCACACCAGCGTGACAGGTTGGCGGCAAAGTCCTGCACCGATTCGCGCTTGCCCAGCGCACCGTTCTGTTGATCCAGATAGACGCTGTGGCCACCGAGTCTGGCGATGCCGATGTCGAAGGTGACCCGGGTACGCAGGGAGGGCTTCTCGAACAAGGTGACCACGCTCTTGCCCGCCAGCGCCTGGCTGTACTTTTTAGGGTCGGCCTTGACCGCTTTGCCCAGGGCGATCAGCGCCAGGATCTGGGATTTGTTCAAGTCGCTGTCTTTCAGAAGATGTTGCATCGGATGTTCCTTTTTCCGGCCAGGGTTAGAGGGTGACCTGGGTGCCGACGGCACCACCGGCCAGCAGCTTGAGCAGTTGATCCGGGTAACGCCAGCTGGCCACACAGACCGGCTTGCCGAGGGTCTCGGCGGCATGCAGCGCGGCTTTCACCTTGACCGCCATGCCATCGCTGATCACGCCCTTCTCCATCAGATCCAGTGCGGTCGCCTTGTTCAGCTGCGGCACCAGCTTGCCCTTGCCATCCAGGATGCCGCTCACGTCCGACAGCATCACCAGATCGGCGCCGAGCGCCTCGGCAATGGCGGTGGCCGCCTGATCCGCGTTGACGTTCATCAGCTGGCCATCGGCCGTGATGCCGATGGAGCTCACCACCGGCAGGAAGCCCTGCCCCAGGATGCCGGTCACCAGCGCCGGGTTGCCCGGTTTGCAGTCGCCGACCGCACCGAGATCCGGGTCGAGCTGGGTCACCTGGCACAGGCCGCCATCGGCGAGGCAGAGCCCCACGGCCGGAATGCCGGTAGCGATGGCCTTGGCCATCATCTGCTTGTTGGCGGTCCCCGCCAGGGCGCCGGCGATAAAGGGGATCTGCTCGAACGGGGTCACCCGCAGGCCGTTCTTCTTGGTGGAAGTCAGACCCAGCCCCTTGAGCAGGTCATCCACCAGACAGCCGCCACCGTGCACCAGCACCAGAGGTCTGTGTTGCTCATCCAGAAAGGTTTTGAGGGTGGCGAACAGGGCGGTCAGCGCCTCGTCGTTCTCTATCAGGGCACCACCCAACTTGATTACCAGCGTCTGTTTGTCCATCGTTGCAATCCTTCCTTAAGTCCTTAAATCAGGCCGGTGGCCGGTTCAAATCCGAATTTGATATTTATGCATTGCACAGCCTGGGAGGCGGCGCCCTTGAGCAGATTGTCGATGGCGGAAACCACCACCAGCATGTTGCCCTGCTGTTGCCAGGCAATATCGCAGTAAGGGGTGCTGGCCACACCACGGATGGAGGGCATCTGGCCGGTGAGGCGCACCAGCGGCTTGCCTTCGTAAGCCTTGAGGAAGGCCTGATCCACCTGGGTCGGCGTCACGCCGTCCGCCAGCTGCACATAGATGGTGGCCAGGATGCCGCGCACATAGTTGCCGAGGTGGGGCTGGAACAGCACCTCGCAGCCCAGGTGGTGGCTGATCTCCGGCTGGTGTCTGTGGTTGAAGGTGCCGTAGGGATTCAGGCTCACTTCGCAGAAGCTGGTGTTGATGGCAGCCTTGCGACCGGCGCCGGAAACACCGGACACGGCGTTGATGATGGGCTGCCACCCCTTGGCGATCAGGCCGGCCTGCTGTAGCGGCTTGAGGGCACACAAGGAAGCGGTCGGGTAACAACCCGGCACCGCAATCAACTGGGCGGCGGCAATGGCATCACTGTTCCATTCCGCCAGACCGTAGACGGCCTGATCCAGCCACTGCTCGCTCTCGTGGGTGAAGCCATAGAAGCTGTCGTAGAAACCTTGATCCTTGACCCGGAAGGCACCGGAGAGATCGAACACCGGCAGACCCTTGGCCAGGAACTTGGGTGCAAGCTCGGCACTCACCTCGTGGGCGGTGGCCAGCAGCACCAGATCGGCCTGGGTCAGGATCCGGGTCATGCCATCCTCATCCAGCGGCAGCAGCGGCTGATCCAGCGCGCCGACCCACTGGGGATGCAGGGAAGAGAAACGTTTGTGTGCATCCTGGCTGCCGGCCGACACATAGAGGCCGAACAGCTTGAGTTGAGGGTGGTTCTGGACCAGTGCGGCCAGTTCGGCTCCCGCGTAGCCACTGGCACCGACGATAACGGTGTTAAGCATTATTGAGTATTCCAAGTCAGGGTTCGAAATTCACAGCATGGTGCTGCAGATGGTGCAAGGGGTGAGGAACCGCCCCTTTGACGCAACGCGTGCGGAGGGGCAATTCAGGCGGGTGTGTGTCGTCGGTTATAGATCAGGTGACAGAACATTAACTTTCCCTTACAACTAGAAGCCTTGTCGATGAGCCAGATATCCAGGCAAACTTACAGAATATTCATGCACTCACTTTGCATTTGTATTTTCTAACAGAAACATTCCGGGGACGCAAGGAGGAGCTGATGGCCAATCTGGATTTTTTTGCACTTTATAAGAATATTATTGCGATTCCCTCCATCAGCAGCACGGATCCCCGCTGGGATCAGAGCAACGAGGCGGTGATCCGGCTGCTGGCCGACTGGTTCGGCCAGCTCGGCTTTCAGTGCGAGGTGACCGCCCTGCCGGATCTGCCGGGCAAGTTCAATCTGGTGGCGACGATCGGTCAGGGCGAGGGCGGCCTGCTGCTGGCGGGCCATACAGATACAGTCCCGTTCGACGAGGGCGCCTGGAGCAAGGATCCCTTCAAGGTGACCGAAGAGGGCAATCGCCTCTACGGCCTCGGCACCATAGACATGAAGGGTTTCTTCGCTTTTATCGTGGAGGCGCTCAAAGAGATAGATCTCACCACCCTCAGCAAGCCGCTGCGCATCCTGGCCACCGCCGATGAAGAGACCACAATGGCGGGCGCCCGCGCCATCGCAGCGGCGGCCGAGCTGAAACCCGACTACGCGGTGATCGGCGAGCCCACCGGACTGGTGCCCGTGGTGGCCCACAAGGGGCACATGTCGGAGGCGATCCGCATCACGGGCAAGAGCGGTCACAGCTCGGATCCCGCCAACGGCGTCAATGCGCTGGAGATAATGCACCAGGCCATGGGGCGGGTGCTCCGCTTGCAGCAGGATCTGAAAGATCGCTACGCCGACCACCGCTTTGCGGTGCCGCAACCCACCCTGAACCTCGGCTACATCCAGGGGGGCGACAGCCCGAACCGCATCTGCGGTTGCTGCGAGCTGCACATAGACATGCGCCCCACACCGCAGGTGGGGCCGGACGAGCTGATGGGCATGCTGAAGGAGGCACTCGCCCCCATCGAAATCCACCAGCCGGGCTGCCTGCACCTGCAACACCTGCACGAACCCATCCCCGCCTATGCCTGCGCGGACGACTCAGTGCTGGTGCGCGAGGCCGAGAAGGCGAGCGGGCACAAGGCCGAGTCGGTGAACTATTGCACCGAGGCGCCCTTTATCCAGCAGCTGGGATGCCAGACAATCGTGCTGGGCCCGGGCCATATCACCCAGGCCCATCAGCCGGACGAATACCTGGATCTCTCCTTCGTCAAGCCGACCACGGCTGTGCTGCAACACCTGATCCGCCGGTTTTGCCTCTGAATTGACGGGAATGTAAGTAAGTTACATAACATGCCGCCTCGGGACAGGTGAGGGAAATACATGTTCTGAATCGGCCTGTTATTTGACCTTGCGCAGACAATCTGGGTAGATTGTCACCCTAAGATGACGGAGCATATGTTGTAATCACACAACAATAAGTGAGGCTGTCTCTCACCTCGGATGGAGAGAGGCACCAACCAGATAAGGATGTGGAATGAACGAAAAGTACGCCGCGCTACGCGCCAACGTAGGCATGCTGGGTCAACTGCTGGGCAAGTCCATCAAGGATCATCAGGGACAGGCCTTCCTCGACAAGATCGAAACCATTCGCCAGTTGGCCAAATCCTCCCGCAAAGGCAATGAGGCAGACCGGGAACGTCTGCTCGATACCCTGCGCACCCTGAGCGATGACGAGCTGCTGCCGGTGGCCCGCGCCTTCAGCCAGTTCCTCAACCTCGCCAACGTGGCCGAACAGTTCCACACCATCTCCCGCCGCTGCGAAGAGCAGGTCTGCACCCCGGATCCGCTGGAGCAGATGTTCGCCAAGCTCAAGGCCTCCAACCTGTCACAGGAAGCCATCATCCAGGCTGTGCGCGAGCTGGATATCGACCTGGTGCTGACCGCTCACCCGACCGAGGTGACCCGTCGCACCCTGATCCACAAGCACGTGCAGCTCAACGACTGCCTGGAGGCGCTGGAACTCTCCGATCTGCTGCCCCGCGAGCGGGACAAGATCCTCAATCGCATCGAGCAGCTGGTCAATCAGGCCTGGCACACCAACGAGATCCGCGAGCAGCGTCCGACCCCGGTGGACGAAGCCAAGTGGGGCTTCGCCGTGGTGGAAAACAGCCTGTGGCCGGCCATTCCCGAATTCATGCGCAATCTGGACGAGCGGCTGCAACAGCACCTGGGTGTGCGGCTGCCGCTGGATGCCGCGCCGGTCAAGTTCACCTCCTGGATGGGCGGTGACCGTGACGGCAACCCCTTCGTCACTGCCAAGGTGACCGCAGAAGTGCTGGAGCTGGGCCGCTGGATGGCGGTCAACCTGTTCTACAAGGACATCAAGGAGCTCACCTCCGAGCTCTCCATGTCCGACTGCACAGACGCAGTGCGCGAGCGGGTGGGCGATCACCCCGAGCCCTACCGCGCCCTGGTGCGCGAGCTGCGTGAACAGCTGCGCGAGACCCAGGAATTTCTCACCGCCAAGGTGCAGGGTCAGGCGAGCGAGAGCCGGGATCTGGTCAAGACCACGGCCCAGCTGCGCGAGCCGCTGGAGCTCTGTTACCACTCGCTGCACGCCTGCGGCATGGGCAACATAGCCGACGGCATGCTGCTGGACGTGCTGCGCAAGCTGGCCTGTTTCGGCATCCACCTGGTCAAGCTGGACATACGTCAGGATGGCGAGCGCCACGGTCAGGTCTTCTCCGAGCTGACCCGTTACCTCGGCATGGGCGACTACGCCGAATGGAGCGAGGACGACAAGCAGGCCTTCCTGCTCAACGAGCTGAACTCCCGCCGCCCGCTGATCCCGGCCGACTGGGAACCAAGCGACGAGACCCGCGAGACCATAGACACCTGTCGGGTGATCGCCGGTCACGATCCCGATGCCTTCGGCATCTACATCATCTCCATGGCCGGCGCACCGTCCGACGTGCTGGCGGTGCAGCTGCTGCTCAAAGAGGCCGGCTGCAAGTTCCGCATGCCGGTTGCTCCCCTGTTCGAGACCCAGGAAGACCTGATGGCAGGCACCGCCGTGATGGAGCGCCTGCTGTCGGTGGACTGGTATCGCGGCTACATCCAGGGTCGTCAGTACGTGATGATCGGCTACTCGGATTCCGCCAAGGATGCGGGCATGATGGCCGCCGGCTGGGCCCAGTACGCCGCCATGGAATCCCTGGTAGCACTGGCCGAGGCCAACAAGCTGCGCCTCACCCTGTTCCATGGCCGTGGCGGCACCGTCGGCCGTGGCGGTGCCCCCGCCCATCAGGCGATCCTGTCACAACCGCCGGGCTCCCTGCGCGGCGGCCTGCGGGTGACCGAACAGGGCGAGATGATCCGCTTCAAGTTCGGCCTGCCGAAAGTGGCCATCCACAGCCTGAACCTCTACACCAGCGCCGTGCTGGAAGGGAACCTGCTGCCGCCACCCAAGCCCAAAGAGTGCTGGCGCGCCGTGATGGAGCAGCTGGCCACCGTCTCCTGCGACCACTACCGCAGCATAGTGCGCGGCCATCCGGACTTCGTCCCCTACTTCCGTGCCGCCACCCCCGAGATGGAACTCGGCAAGCTGCCGCTCGGTTCGCGCCCCTCCAAGCGCAAACCCAACGGCGGCGTCGAGAGCCTGCGTGCCATCCCCTGGATCTTCGCCTGGACCCAGAACCGGCTGATGCTGCCGGCCTGGCTCGGTGCCCACAAGGGGCTGCAGCAGGCCATCACAGACGGCCAGAAGAGCGTGCTGGAAGAGATGAGCCGCCAGTGGCCCTTCTTCCGCACCCGCCTCGAGATGCTGGAGATGGTGTTCCTCAAGGCCGACGTCTGGCTGGCCGAGTACTATGACACCCGTCTGGTACCCAAGGAGCTGTGGGGCCTGGGCAAACAGCTGCGCCAGGAGCTTGCCGACTCCATCCAGGTGGTGCTGGAGCTGCGCCCGCAGGGTGATCTGCTCGACGACCAGCCCTGGATCAAGGAGTCCATCAAGCTGCGCAACCCCTACACTGACCCGCTCAACGTGCTGCAGGTCGAGCTGCTGGGCCGCTCGCGCAACCATGCCGAGATCCTGCACCCCGAGCTGGATCAGGCGCTGATGGTCACCATCGCCGGTATTGCCGCAGGCATGCGCAACACGGGTTGATAGCTGGCAGGCCGCAACGCAAATAGACAAAGGGCGCCAGATTGGCGCCCTTTTCGCAGGTATTTAATTGCCGCATAATCACTTCATCTTCAATGGAGGACGCCTGTCCATGCGCCTACTCTATCTGCTGGTTCTCTTCGCCTCTTTCACGGCGGGTGCCAATACCGACGACACAATAATGGTCTGTGATGGGCTGATAACCAAAGCCAAAACCTATTCCACCATGCCGCCGGCCACCCTCAAAAAGCTAAGGGACGCGGCCATGGAGGCAACACTGGAAGATTTTCGCCAGGAGTATGGTTCCGCCGTCGATGATGCTGTGACTCAGCTGCTGGCGACCAACCTCTCTCGGGAACAGGTGCAATTCCAGGTGCTTCGTCAGTTGCGCATTTTTCAGGGCATGTTGATCAACATGGGGTTGAACCTGAATGGGGTTGAAGATCCCGCCCTATGGGAAAAGTTTCGTCAGGACTGCATCACCTCGAACGACCAGTGGCCTGCCATGTGATTGCCTGCGCGGCACTTGGCACACACCTTTGCCTGCCGAACTCCCCCAGTCATTTCTGCTAGCACTCTGCAATTCAGGGAGCGGCGTCTTGTGGTACCAGCCATGACATACCCCATTGTGCGGCAGTTCCCAACTGAGAAGGCTCTGATATGGCACCTTTTTACACAGTAGATTTTCAAGTGATTTATATCAATACAACTAAACATATAATTAATTGCATTCTGGATTTTTAAGCTTTATTTAAAATAAACCTTTTAAACAGGTTTAAAATTTCACATGCAGTGATAGTTAGAACATACCCAACCATATATAACAAAAAAGATTAAAAATAAACAATGCAATCCTCCATATGGCATGTGTGACAACATACCAAGTTGATATAATATCATTTTTATTTGGAGGGTTACCATGAAGAGCATATTTCTAGCCATTCTGGCCATATCGCTGACCACTCACTATGCGTATGCTAAAGATGGCTATGTTCACGATAGCTTTAGTTCTGGTTCACTGTCAGGCTGGCAGGTTTTTGATAACACCTCTGATAAGGCAAATATTAGTACCGAGAACAGTACGTTATGCATAATTGCTCAAGGCAGCTCACAGAGCTTTGCGTTCGCAGGAGTCGAAAAACTCATCACCCCGACCACAGATCTGTCCTTGAGCGTTGTAATGCAGGGGGATTTCAGCAATCTGTCAGAAAGTAATTCTCGGGCATATGTGGCAATCAACAACGAAGATGGCAGTGATGCTCTTCAGGTCTACATTGGTCGGGATGGCAATGATGTTTGGACATCTCAGGTCTGTACTGGTGGAACATGTACCTCCCCCAAAGGGAAATATATAAATATGTCCAAGGCTCGCGTAACGATTATTAAGATGGACGGAACACTGAAAATATCTGTGAATGGCACATCTATTTACTCAGAGTCAACATCAATACAAAAAGTAGGAAAGATCACTCTTGGTGGTGGCGGGAGAGCTAACAAACAAGCATTCCCTGTGTATTTCAATGAATTCAGCTTGCATGTAATGTAACTGCAAATACGCTATTTCTGTAAATATATAGATATGGGTCACTTTCCACTCCATATTTCACTTACAAAGAGGGGAATAAAACCTACATCAACGGAACTGATAGAAGCTACATGAAAAAAGGCGCCACTATGGCGCCTTTTTATTCGGTTAGATAGGTGGGTCACAGTCCCCAGCATGTGTCTTAGAGGGAGGCACAGATCTGCCAGAGGTCGTACTGGATGGCGGCGGCCGTCACTTCCCGACCGGCGCCCGGCCCCTGGATGACCAGCGGGTTGGTGCGGTAGCTGTCGCTTTCGATGGCGAAGATATTGTCGCACGGCAGCAGGTTGGCGAACGGGTGGTGGGGCTCCAGCGCCTCCAGCCCGACCCGCGCCTTGCCATCGTGCTCGAAGCGAGCGACGTAGCGCAGCACCTTGCCGAGGCGCTTGGCTCCCTCGAAGGCGCTCTGGATCGGGCCGTCCAGCTCTTTCAGTCTGTCCATGAACTGATCCGTACTCACCTTGCGCAGGGGTACTGGCACCAGGTTCTCCAGCTCGATGTCGGCAGAGTCGAGCTCAAAACCTGCCTCCCGCGCCAGGATCAGCAGCTTGCGGCGCACATCCTGACCGGAGAGATCCTCGCGAGGATCCGGCTCGGTCAGGCCGTGCTGCCACGCTTCGTCCACCAGCTCGGAGAAGGGGCGGCTGCCGTCATACTGCTGGAACAGCCAGGAGAGGGTGCCGGAGAAGATGCCGGAAACCCCCTGAATGCGGTCGCCGCTCTGGCGCAGCATCTGGATGCTGGACTGGATCGGCAGCCCGGCGCCCACGGTGGCGTTGTAGCGCCACTGCACCTGATGGTCGCGGCAGCTCTGCTTGATGCGCTGGTAGAACTCGCTGTCGGCGGCACCGGCAAACTTGTTGGCCGCTATGATGTGGATGCCGAGCTGGGCGAAGTCCGGGTAGTAGCGGCTCACCGTCTCGCTGGCGGTCATGTCCAGCGCAATCAGGGTATCGAAACTGTGCTGCTCAAGCTGGGCCAGCAGCTCGGGCCAGATCAGCGGTTTGGGGTTGAACTTGTCCTGCACCTTGAGGGGATCCAGCCCCTCTTCGTCCAGCAGGCCCCCTTCCGAGCTGAACACCCCGTAGAGAGTCAGCGCCAGATTGAGTTCATGTTCGAGGCGCGCTTTCTCGCGGCCATAGAGGCTCAGCCAGTGGCCGCCTATGTTGCCCTTGCCGAACACCACCAGGCCGACCCGGGTCGGGCGGCTGAACAGGGCGCTGTGCAGGGCGATAAGCAGCGGCTCCAGCACCACCTGACGCACGACGGCGACCAGACTCAGGCCATCTCTGGCCACCTGCACGAACTCCAGCGGCTGATCCGCCAGCAACTGATAGAAGCGGTGACACTGTTCGGCGTTGTCGGTCACCCCGGCACCCACCAAAGCCACCAGACTGAACCCCTCTTTCTGGATCAGGCCGGTGAAGCTGCCCTGCAGCTGGAAGTCGCGCAGCAGCTCGAACGCCCCTTCCGCCACTTCCAGGGTGTAGGCCAGACGCAGCACCCGCCGATCCGGCTGGCGCTGCAGGGTGAGCGGGTTGAGGCGGTGGCGGGCCAGATGGGCCTCGATGGCCGCCACCGTTTGCTCAAAATGGGTCTGCGGCAACACTTTCAGCTCGATCAGGGCAATCTGGTCCACCGAGGAGACGATGCGGGCGCCACCGGAGCGCGGCGCCCGGCGCAGTATGTGGGTGCAACCCTCGTCCGGGTTGTAGCTGCAGCGCAGGGTGAGGCGCTGGCGGCTGTCGGCCACGGGTTGCAGGGTGCGCGAATGCAGTACCGAGGAGCCGAGACGGGCCAGCTCGTTCGCTTCGGCCAGGCTCAGGCGCTCCAGCAGGCGCGCCTCCTTGACCCGCCGCGGATCGGCGCTGTAGACACCGGCCACGTCGCTCCAGATGGTGGTGGATTCGCCATCCGCCAGCAGGGCCAGCAGGCTGGCGCTGTAGTCGGAGCCGTTGCGACCGAGCAGCAGGGAGCGTCCCTCCATGTCGGCGGCGATAAAACCTGTCACCACGATACGACCGGCATGTTCGGCCAGCCGCGCCTTGAGCAGTTCGCTGGAAAGCGCAGTATCCACCTTGACCAGGGCGCCGTCCTCGGCGCGCAGGAAGCTGCGGGCATCGAGCCAGATGGCCTTGTCGCCGCGGCTGGTGAGCAGGGCCGCCAACAGGCGCGCCGACCACACCTCGCCAAAGGCGAGCAGGCCGTTGCGCTCGAAGCGGTCAAACTGCCCCTCCAGGGTTTTGGCGATCAGCTGCATGTCGTCGGCAAGCTGCTTGCTCAAATCGAGCTGCAGTTCCCCCTCCAGCAGGCCGTCGATCAGGCTCTGCTGATAGGCGTGCAGGGCCGTGATGGCTTCACCGGCGGCCTCGTCCCCCGCCTCGGCCAGCTCCACCAGCTGGATCAACCGGTTGGTGGTCTTGCCGGCGGCAGAAACCACGATCAGTTCATCTCCGCCAATCTGCTGCTCGACGATAGCCGCGACCCGGCGATAGCAGACCGGATCCGCCAGACTGCTGCCACCAAACTTGTGCACATGGCGCCGCTTCAATCCTGCTTCTGTTACCACCGCGATCTCTCCTTGTTGCTGCTGTTCCATTACTTCGCTACCTGCTCTGCCTGCTGCGCCTGTTCAAAAGCCTGAGCCAGATCGGCCACCAGGTCTTCACCGTGTTCAATGCCGACCGACAGCCGCAGCAGCTGGGCGCTGATGCCCGCCGCCTGCTGCGCCGCCGGTGTCATGGCCCTGTGGGTCATGCTGGCCGGATGGGCCACCAGACTCTCCACCCCGCCGAGGGACTCGGCCACCGAGAAGAGGGTGAGGGCCGCGAGGAAGGTGCGCAATCCGGCCTCGCTGCAATCGAGTTCAAAACTTAGCATGGCGCCGAAGCCGGACTGTTGACGGCGCGCAATATCGTGGCCCGGATGGGTCGGCAGGCTGGGGTGATAGATTTTTTTGACCAGCGGCTGTTGCTGCAGGAAGGCGAGGATGCGATCCGTGTTCTCCTGATGGGCACGCAATCTGGGAGCCAGGGTGCGCAGGCCACGCAGGGTGAGGTAGGAGTCGAACGCCCCGGAGGTGAGCCCCAGACAGTTGGCCCACCACACCAGCGACTCGGCCAGCTCGGGTTCCTTCGCGATCGCCACCCCGCCCACCACGTCGGAGTGGCCGTTGATGTACTTGGTGGTGGAGTGCACCACCAGATCGGCCCCCAGCGCCAGCGGCTGTTGCAGCAGCGGCGAGAGGAAGGTGTTGTCCACCACCACTTGGGCCCCCACTTCATGGGAGGCGGCGGCGATGGCGGCTATGTCCACCACCCGCAGCAGTGGGTTGGAGGGGGTCTCCACCCACACCAGTGCCGGCTTCTGCGCCAGGGCCTCGGCCAGCGCGGCTTCATCCCCCTGATCGACGAACTGCACCCGGTAGTGGCCCTTGGCCGCCAGATACTCGAACAGTCGCCAGGTGCCGCCGTAACAGTCATGGGGGGCGATCAGCAGATCCCCCGCCTTGAGCAGGGCCGTCGTCACCAGATGGATGGCCCCCATGCCGGTGCCGGTCACCACGGCACCGGCGCCCCCTTCCAGCGCCGCCAGCGCATCCGCCAGATTGGTGCGGGTCGGGTTGCCGGATCGGGCATAATCGTATTGACGGGGCTCGCCAAAGTCGGCAAAGGTGTAGTTGCTGGAGAGGTAGATGGGCGGCACCACGGCACCGTGCTGTGTGTCTGTCTCAATCCCGGTGCGTACCGCCTGGGTGGCCTTGTGGGTCATGTCACTCTCTCCTTGAACTGTCGCTGGGCGATGGCCGTTCTGCCTCTGCCACGGCTATCCTGCCATTGCTGGCCTATGGTGAACCACCTTACGCCAGCATAAAAAAGCCGTCAACACTTCCAGACGTCTAAATGGCTTTGCTGTTGGATTGCCATTAATTTCCACAAGGGTTAAAATCCGCGCTCACGGCCAAACGAGAACAGGTGGATCATGGGTACAGAGTGGAACGGCGACTACGTCAGCCCCTACGCGGAACACGGTAAGAAGAGCGAACAGGTCAAGAAGATTACCGTCTCGATCCCGCTCAAGGTGTTGAAGGTGTTGACCGACGAGCGCACCCGTCGCCAGGTGAACAACCTGCGTCATGCGACCAACAGTGAGCTGCTCTGTGAAGCCTTCCTGCACGCGTTCACCGGCCAGCCGCTGCCCTGCGACGACGATCTGCGCAAGGATCATCCGGACAGCGTCCCCGCCGAGGTGCGCGCCATCATGGAAGCGCTGGGCAAAGAGATCGAAGATTTCGACGCAGAGTAATACCTGCGACCTATGCCAAACAGCAAACCCCCTTCGATGACGCGGCCCAGTGCCGCGTCATTGCTATCCGCAACCTCCCCCTTCAGCCTGCGCCGCTACCAGAGTGACATCTGCAGCCACAGCCACGACTTCGCCCAGCTGGTGATCCCTCTCGGTGGTCCCATTGAGATCGAGGTGCAGGGCCAGGGGCGTCGCCTCGCCCCCGGTTTTGTCTGCGTGATAGCCCCGGGCGAGCGGCACGACTACGCCGCCGACCCGGCCCTCTCATTTCTGGTGCAGGAGAGCGACTGGCTCCCCGGCGATCTGGCGGCCCACCCCTTTATCGAACTGGACGAGCCCCAGCGCCACTACCTCGCCTTCCTGCACCGCATGGTGGCCGAGGGGCGCCAGGTGGCGGGCATGGAGCAGGTGTGGCTCTCCCTGCTGGCACAAGGGCAAGGAGTGCACTCCTCTGCTCCCCCTCGTCTTGCCACCCGTATCCTCAAGGTGCAGCGCCATATCGAGGCCCACCTCGCCGAGCCCCTCGGCAATGAGCGGCTCGCCGCCATCGCCTGCCTCGGTCAGAGCCAGTTCAAGCACGCCTTTCGCCAGCAGCTGGGGATGAGCGTCTCCCACTACATACGGGCACGGCGCATGACGCTGGCACGCACCCTGCTTGCCCACACCCAACTGCCCATAGGCGAGATCGCCAGTCGCTGCGGCTACCAGAATCAGGGGGCCTTCGCCGAGCGCTTCCTGACCGAGAGCGGGCTGACCCCTTCCCTCTGGCGCCAGCAAAACGGCCTTCTGCCGTAACAGGGCGGCCAGTCACCGAAGACAGCCAGCGCCGTTTCGAGGCATGCTGAGGCCAATGCAAGGTGTGTGAAACGAGGAGCCAAGATGCAGACCATTAGCTGGCAGGATTTCGAGATGGTAGAGCTGAGAGTGGGCACCCTGGTGCGGGTCGAGCCCTTCCCCGAAGCGCGCCGGCCCGCCTACAAGGTGTGGGCGGATTTCGGCCCCGAGCTCGGGGTGCGCAAGAGCAGCGCCCAGATAACGGATCTCTATCGCCCGGAGGATCTGGTGGGACGCCAAATCGTCGCCGTGGTGAACTTTCCCCCCAAACAGATAGGCCCCATCCAGTCGGAGTTTCTGCTGACCGGTTTCTACCGGGCCGATGGCGCCGTGGTGATGGCCATTCCGGAACAAGTGGTGGAGAACGGCGCCAAGCTGGGCTGATGCCCTTGGCCCCATGAAAAAAGAGAGGCGACCCCGGGGTCGCCTCTCTCATTTTTTGCCGCAGCGCGCTGTTACTTCAACAGGCTGAAGATCAGCGCCGAGACCGCGAGCGACCCGGTCAGCAGGATGAAGCCGTTGGTCCAGCCCTGACGGAAGCGGGCCAGCGCCTCCACCTTGTAGATGGCCACCACCGGCATGATGAAGAGGATCATGGCGATGACGGGGCCGGAGAGGGTCTCCATCAGCCCCAGGATGCCCGGGTTGATGACGGCGGCGCCCCAGATGGCGAAGAACATCAGGACTATGCCGAGCCGGTCCGCCTTCGCCAGCGGCAGGCCGGTGGGCTTGGCGATCAGGCTTTTCAGGCTCTCGCGGGCACCGAGGAAGTGACCGAGGAAGGAGGTGCTGATGGCGATGAAGGCGATGAGCGGCCCCAGCGTCACTATCACAGGGTTGTCTGTGATGTTGGCGAGATAGGAGAGCACGGAGACGTTCTGCGCCTTGGCCTCGGCCAGCTGGGCCGGGGAGAGGCTCAGCACGCAGGAGAAGACGAAGAAGAGCACGAAACCCACCAGCATGATGGTGGTATTGCGCAGGATCAGGCCGCTCTTGGCCTCGGCCTGCTCGCCATATTCCCGCCGCTGCACGTTGGCAAAGCCCGAGATGGCGGCGGCATGGCTGAAGGCGAACACCGTGACCGGCAGCGCCAACCAGACGGTGTTGAGGAAGCTGCCGCCCTCAAAGGCGGTCATTTGTGGCCACTGCCACTGGGGAATGAGATAGCAGGAAAGCGCCGCCAGAATGGCCGCCAGCGGATAGACCATGAAGGCAAACGCCCGCAACATCGCCTTCTCTCCCGCCATCATCACGGCGATCATGGCGAACACCAGCAGGCCGGAGAGCATCACCCGGTTCGGGGTGGCCATGCCGAGCTGGTTGACCATGAAGCTCTCCACCGTGTTGGTCAGCCCCACCCCGTAGATGAGCAGGATCGGGAAGATGGAGAGGAAGTAGAGCGCCGAGATGAGGCGACCGGCCATCTTGCCGAAGTGCTCCTCGGCTACCTCGGTGAAATCGGCGTGAGGGCGGGAGGAGGAGAGCACGAAGCGCGCCAGCCCGCGGTGAGCCAGAAAGGTCATGGGACCCGCCAGCACGGCGATTATGACCAGGGGCCAGATCCCGCCCAGACCCAGGTTGATGGGCAAAAACAGTATGCCGGCGCCGACGGCGGTACCAAACAGGCTGATCGCCCAGTGGGTGTCATGGCGACGCCAGCGGCTGGTGCTGGCAACGGCGGGCTGGGAACCGGACAAATCCTTTACGACGTCTACAGATAAACTCATTACTAATCCACATTTTGTCAGTATTTTAATCTGAGCTTATTGTGGTTTATCAGGATTTAATTCTCAAAAAGCGGGACTGAAACATATCACTACCATAACGGGCTTCAGCCAGTGAGATTGGGAATCCAATCGGGATCACATAATCGAGTAAAACTACAAAAATCAATTTAAATGAAATATAAAACCAAATTCCTATTAATACTCACTTTTTTATTTTGCCCAATGGATCGTTTGCAGAATTACCTGAAAAAATCATGCCAATTACTCAAGAAGGATTGTGATCATCCACTGTCATTCTCGTGCTTTGCCAGCGGATATCCCTGCTCATCTGCGATAAAACCAGCGGATCACACCAAGCAAACAGGCGGCCCTGAGGCCGCCTGTTTGTGTCGTCTGACGACAGAGCATCCATCCGTCTGGTGGACGGCGACAGAGGATCAACCCGCCTGATGGGCCAGGATCTTGCCCCAGGCTAGATCCGGATCCCCCATGACGATGAAGTCCGGGTTCTCCAGCGACTCGGTTTCGTTGTAACTGAGCGGCTGCAGCGCCAGGCTGAGGATGCGGCCACCCGCCGCCTCGACGATGCACTGGGCAGCGGCGGTATCCCACTCGCCGGTGGGGCCGAGCCGCACGTAGCAGTCGGCCGCCCCTTCCGCTACCAGACAGGATTTGAGGGAGCTGGAGCCGAGCGGGATCAGCTCGTAGTTGATGGCCGGATTGAGACGACGGGTCAGGTTCTCCAGCTTCTGGCGACGGCTGATGGCCACCACCAGCGAATCGGGCTGATCGTGTTCGTGGTGCATGGCGCTGATGGGCAAGGTCTCGCCGTTCACCTCCTTGAAGGCGCCGTGGCCGCGCACCGCCCAGTAGAGCACGTCGGATTCGGGGGCATAGATGACGCCGAGCACGGGCACATTGTCCCGCACCAGGGCGATCAGGGTGGCGAAGTCGCCGCTGCCGGCGATGAACTCACCTGTGCCGTCGAGGGGATCTACCAGCCAGTACTGCCGCCAGTTGGCTCGCAGACTGAAGGGCACATCGGCCGCCTCTTCGGTCAGCACGGGCACATGGGGGGTGAGCGCCGACAGCGCCTGTTTGAGGTAGGCATCGGCAGCAAGATCGGCACTGGTGACCGGGGTCGCATCCTCCTTCAGCTGACGCTCGAACTGACCGCCGTGATAGATTTCGTGAAGGATACGCCCCGCTTCGCGGGCGATCTCCTTGACCCCAGGAACCCAGGCCAACAACTCCTGCATCTTGTTATCCTCTGTTTTTATTTATTGCCTCTGCCCAGGTTTGGGCTAGTTTTCCTGCTCCGCCAGCCACTTCTGGGCCAGCAGCAGGGCACTGATGCTGCGCGACTCGCTGAAGTCGGGTCGTGCCAGCAATTCGTCAATACGGTTGAGGGGCCAGGGGATCACCTCGAGGGGCTCGGGCTCATCACCTATCCGTTGCTCCGGGAAGAGATCCCGCGCCAGCAGTATGTCCATCCGGCTGGAGAAGTAACCGGGCGCCAGCGACACCTGCTTGAGGGGGATCAGGCTGTTGGCGCCGAAGCCCGCCTCCTCCATCAGCTCCCGGTTGCCCGCCTCGAAGGCGTTCTCGCCCGGGTCTATCAGCCCCTTGGGAAAGCCCAGCTCGTAAGAGTGGGTGCCCGCCGCGTACTCGCGCACCAGCAGCAGGGTGTGGGCATCGAACAGGGGCACCACCATGACGGCGCCCCGGTTGCCACCGCGCATCCGTTCGTAGACCCGCTCCTCTCCATTGCTGAATTTCAGATGCAGGGATTCCACCTTGAACAGCAGGCTCTCGGCCACTATCTCGGCCTTGAGGATCTCCGGTTTGCTCTTGTCATGCGCCATCTTCTCGACACTGAGGATCTCCGGTTTGCTCTTGTCATGCGCCATCTTCTCGACGCTGAGGTATTCGGGCTGGCTCTTGTGGTGGTCACTCATCAGGCGCTGGCTGCTCGTTAAAAAATCGTGCTTCAAGAGTAAACGACTCCCCGAGCGAACACCACGGGGCAAAGCGGCGAAAGCGGACGGAAAAATCCGTTATAATGCCGCCCCGTTTCCCTCCCCCTCATTGACCGCGAGAAGCCCCATGCCGACCCCCTTGCCCTGGCACCAGATAGACACAGTCCTGCTCGATATGGATGGCACCCTGATCGATCTCCATTTTGACAACCACCTCTGGCAGCAACTGGTGCCGGCGCATTACGCCGAGCGGCTCGGTCTGCCGCTGGATGAGGCCAAGGCGCGGATCGATCGGCACTATCACGCCGTCAGCGGCACCCTCGACTGGTACTGCGTGGATTACTGGAGCCAGACCCTGGGGCTGGACATACGCACCCTCAAGCAGGAGCTGCTGGAGAAGATCCGGTGGCGGCCCAACGCCATCCCCTTTCTGGCCGAGCTGCGGGCGGCAGGCAAGCGGCTGGTGCTCTTCACCAACGCCCACCCCGCCAGCCTGTCGGTGAAGGATGCGCAGCTGGGGCTGTCTGATCATCTGGATCTGATGGTGAGCACCCACGAGCTGGGCTGGTCCAAGGAGAGCCAGCACTGCTGGCAGGCGCTGGCGGAACGGCTGGCGTTCGAGCCGGCCCGTACCCTGTTTGTGGATGACAGCGAGCGGATCCTGCGCGCCGCCGCCGACTACGGCATCGGCTATCAGCTCGCCATCCAGAACCCTGACAGCCGCCAGCCCGAGCAGCACATCACCGCCTTCCCGGCGATCCGTGACTATGCCGAACTGCTGCCCCTCGCCCTCTGAACATCAAAAAATAAGCCGCTAATCGTCTTCTCCGTGATGCCGGGCAACTGCGGCTGGCAGAGCGAGCCTGCTGACTGCCGCACAATGGAAAGGGCTGCCCGGGCAGCCCTTTCTCGTTGCTATGGCGCAGCAGGCTACTCTGCCCACGCCACCAGCTGGTACTGCTTCTTGCCCCGGCGCAGCAGCAGGTAGCGGCCAAACAGCCGATCCTCTGCACTCAGCTGCTCATCCTGCTTGATGACGCCATTGAGACTGATGGCCCCCGCCGCCAGCAGTTCGCGGGCAATGCGCTTCGAGTTCGCCAGACCGCTCTCGACCAGCAGGCTGACCAGATC
This sequence comes from Aeromonas sp. MR7, assembly GCF_963899385.1. Lineage (NCBI taxonomy): Bacteria > Pseudomonadati > Pseudomonadota > Gammaproteobacteria > Aeromonadales > Aeromonadaceae > Aeromonas > Aeromonas sp. MR7. The sequence continues at coordinate 69,011 of NZ_CAWQXH010000049.1, read as the reverse complement.
CGTCTCGCCACCGACGGTGCAGCTCGGCATGCCGTCTTGCGCCAGCTGGGCAAGATCGCTCTCGCCAAGGCGCGCCACCTCGCCGCTGAACAGCAGCTCGCTGATGCGACGCGCCGCAGCCAGCGCCGCCTTGCCGTGCACCAGTTCGGTCAGCTCGTCCGCCAGCACCTGCTGGGCCTGCTTGCGCCCCTGCCGCTGGGCATCTTCCGCTTCCAGCTCGGCAATCTCGGCCAGCGACATAAAGCTGTAGTAGCGCAGGAAGCGGTAGACATCTTCATCCGCGGTGCCGAGCCAGAACTGGTAGAAGGCGTAGGGCGAGGTGAGCGCAGGATCCAGCCAGACCGCGCCCCCTTCTGTCTTGCCGAACTTGGTACCGTCCGCCTTGGTGATGAGCGGCAACGTCATGCCGTACACCTGGGCCTGATGCAGACGGCGGGTGAGATCCATGCCGCTGGTGATATTGCCCCACTGATCGTTGCCACCGATCTGCAGGGTGCAGCCGAGCATCTGGTGCAGCACCGCAAAATCCTGGGATTGCAGCAGGGTGTAGGAGAACTCGGTAAAGGAGATGCCCTGATCCGGGCGGGCCAGCCGCTGGCGTACCGATTCCCGCGCCAGCATGGCGTTGACCGAGAAGTGCTTGCCGATGTCGCGCAGAAAATCGAGGGCCGACATCTGCCCCATCCAGTCGCCGTTGTTGACCAGCACAGGGGCCGACAGGCCGTCATCGGCGGGCAGCAGCGCCTTGATCTGGGCCGACAGGCTGGCGACCCAGCCCTGCACGGTTTCACTGCTGTTGAGGCTGCGCTCGGTCGCCTTGAAGCTGGGATCGCCGATAAGGCCTGTGGCCCCGCCCACCAGGGCCACCGGGGTGTGTCCCGCCAGCTGGAAGCGGCGCAGCATCAAGAGCGGCACCAGGTGACCTATGTGCAGGCTGCCGGCGGTGGGATCGAACCCGCAGTAGAGGGTACGCGGCGTGGCGAGATGATCGGCCAGTGCCGCCGGGTCGGAATTCTGGGCCACAAGGCCGCGCTCGGTCAGCTCATCGAGCAGGTGGGGGTTGATCATGGGTGCTCCAGCAGCAGGGGAAAAGTGGCCATACTCGCCGCTCTGGTGCGCTGCGGATATGTCCCCTAGGGGACAGTTTTGCCACTCTCGTGCTAGCATCCTGTCATAGTGGGGAGCGGCTCCCCACCCCCGGGAGCCCACCACCATGATTCAACGACCATGACCCAGCCATTCGCCACAGATGCCCTGACCCGCAGCATGACCGAGGTGGTCGATGCCCTGCACGGCAGCGCCTTTCCGGCGGCCCTGGTGCGTCTGATCCAGCAGCAGGTGGCGTTCGACTGCGCCCTGCTGCTCGGGGTCGGGCAGCGCCCCGTCTACCTCTACGACAACCTGAGCCACCAGCGGGCCCTGCTGTTTGACCGCTACCTCACCAGCCACTTCAGCCAGGACCCCTTTATGCTGGCGCTGGAACAGGGTCTGGAGGCCGGGGTCTGGACCCTGGCGCAGGTGTCACAAGGGCGGCTGGATCCCGAGTATCGCCACCACTTCTATCAGGCTACCGGCTGGCAGGAGGAGGTGGGGTTGATCCTGCCGGTGCGGGACGGACTGACGCTCATGCTGTTTCTCGGCCGCCTCGACAAGCGCAGCGTCTTGAGCCGCGGCGAGCTGACCCGACTGGAGGCGATCTTTCCGCTGGTACACTCCCTCTGCCGCCAGCAGTGGCAGCAGAGCCAGCCGCTGTTGGCGGAAAGCCCGGCGCTGCCTGACAGTGCCAGCCTGAAGGCCGCGGTGGCGCAGGCCATCGCCAGCGTGGGCGGAGATAGACTCACCCGCCGGGAGCGCCAGGTGGCGGGGTTACTGCTGCAGGGGCTGGATACCGAGGCGATCGCCACCGAGCTGGGGATTGGCAGCGGCACTGTGAAGAATCACCGCAAGCACCTTTACGGCAAGCTGCGGCTCGGCTCGCGCGCCGAGCTGTTCAGCTTCTTTCTGAACCATCTCATCACGGCGCCGAGCGGCGAGACTGGAGCCCCATAACGACAGGACCCCACCGAAGCGGGGTCCTGTTCATCCTTTTTCCAGACAGTCAGACGATGTCGTCAGATGCGGCCCTGATAGCGCAGCGGGAAGCGCCCCTGACCGTCGGGCTGACCGAGGAAGGGCAGCCCCTGCTTCATCTGATCCGGCAGTTCCGGGCCCGGTTTGAGGGTGCCCTGGAACAGGTACTGGCGATTGGGCTGCAGCTCCAGCTTGCCCAGCACCTGCACCGCCTCCGAGCCCTGCTTGAGCTCGGCCACCAGCCGGGAGTCGATGCAGGTCAGCTTGAGCTCGGGATCCCCCAGCGGCAGCTTGCCGGCCGGGGTATCGGCATCGGCACCATACCAATGGAGGTTGCCGTAGAGGTTGTCACACCAGGGATTGCCCTGGGCAAACTGATCGACCTTGAGCTGCAGCTGGCCCGCCACCGTCAGCGGGAACGGCAGCCGCATGGGCACCCGATCCAGCACCCAGGACGCGGGCACGTTGAGGGTGATGTCGCGACCAAAGGCGGCGCCGTTCCAGCCGACCACGCCCTGGCCGTTGAGGCCGCTGCGATCACCGAAACGCAGGGAGACCTCGGGGGCGAAGCGCAGCAGCGACCAGCCGTTGAGCTCCCAGCGCAGCTGGGTCAGCGACTCGCTGGCGTATTGCAGCCGGGCGACCTGGCCGCTCCAGAGGGTGCCGCTCACCCCTTCCAGCTGCACCAGGTTGGGCGGCAACGGCAGATGGCGCACCACCAGGGTGGCTGGCAGCTTTACCAGCAGAAAACCGAGATAGGCCACCAGGAACAGGACGGCGATCAGTACTTTTTGCTTCATAGAAAACGACTCGATTGCAAATATCTGGCCTTGGCCAGGCCCGGCACCATACCGGGACGAGATGCAGGAAACCGGACGACGCCCGGCACGCCTGGCGTCATTGGGGACGACTCAACTGCAGGCGTCTGACCTTGACCAGACCCGGCGCCAGATTCTCGCGGGCCACCTCGATCACCTGCACCTGTACACCGTGCTGATCGGCCAGGCTCGCCAGCCAGATCAGCAGATCATCGAACTGGACCGTATCGATCCACACCTGCAGCTCCTGACCCTGGGGTTGCAGACGGGCAATCTTGATCTTCTGGTTGAAGGCGGTGCGGTTCACCACCCCTTCTAGGGTACCGCTGGTGTCGATCTGGCGGCCCTGACCGCCCTGCATCGCCAGCACCTCTTCCCCCTTCTCTTTCAGCCAGGCGAGCGTCTGTTGCTGGCTCAGCACCTGCCGCTCGCGCTCGGCGATGCGGTTGGCGATGGGTTGCCAGACGATCCAGTAGCAGAACCCGATAAGCAGGCAGCTGCCCCCCACGGCCACCAGCCGCTGCTCGCGGGCGCTGATGCTGCGCCACCAGCCTTGTAGTTTGTCCATCATGATGATTTACCCTTCAGCACCAGTGCCCCTTCAACCTTGCCCTCTGTGCTGCGCACCTCGCCCTGCTGCACCTCGAAGCGCTTGCCCGCCAGTTCGCGAAAGCGCTCTATCTCGGCGAAACCGGGCGCCGTCACCTGCAATCTCAGCTCGCCCCTGGCGGCGTCGAAACGCAACACCTGCGGCTTGAGGCCCGGCACCTCGGCAAAGGTGGGGGCCAGTTCGGTCAGCAGCAAGAGCACGCCATCCTGCGGGGTCTGCCCCAGCAACTTGAGGTGCTGTGCCATCTGGCTGCGTACGTTGACGATGCGGTTCTCCCCCGGGAAGATGCGGGTGTAGACCTGCCGGATCTCGGCCTTGAGGGCCTTGTCCTGCTCCGCCAGCTGATAAAGATGCATACCGCGCTGGGTCAGCGCCACCAGCAGCAAGAGCCCGGCCACCACGGCCACCTTGCGCCACTGCAGCCAGTAGCGGGAGTATTCGGTCTGCGGCCGGTAGGGGCCCTGCAACAGGTTGGCCTGGCAGTTCAGCGCCCCTTTGGCCAGCAGCAACATGGGCAGTTCGGGATCCGCCGCCAGCCAGTTGGCCGCCGGGATCGCCGGCAAGGGGGTATGGCTGTGGATGGTGACGGGGTCGGCCTCGGCCGCCAGCAACATGGCCAGCAGCGACTCGTCGGCCACTATGCCCTGACAGGGGCCCTGACGCAGCAGCCACTCCTTGCCAAGTTGCAGGGCAGACCAGCCGTCGGCAGCGGGCGGCAGGGCCAGTACGTCCGGCAACAGCTGCTGGCTCTTGAGGCCCGCCTGCTGCAGCCAGCCCAGCCAGATCTGCATCTTCTCCTTGTCGACCGCCATCAGGTCCACCTCGTGGCCCTCGTGGCCCAGCACCACCAGATGCAGCTCATCCACGTCGGATGCGATCTGCTCCTCCAGCAGGTAGGGCAAGGCGGCCGCGGCCTGGCGATTGTATTTGCCCGGCAGGCTCACCCGCCGGAAGATAAGATCGCTGCCCGGTACCAGGGTCACCACGGGGCGGCCACCGGCACGCTCCCGCAACTCGCCGAGGGCATGGGCCGAGGCCAGGGTGCCGGAGGCAATGATCTCCTCCTCCTTGGCCGACCACACCAGCCACTCGACCGGTTGCTGCGCATTGGTCCCCAGACGGATGACCAGACTCTCGCTCACAAATATCTCTCCTGCCATTCCCGTCCGCATCCCTCTGGATGGGCGGGAGCGCAGCCCTCGGCTGCTGTCCAATACGGGGTCAGGGCGGGTACGGCCAGCGGCCGCCACCCACACCTGTCTGTCATTCGGCGCCGCCGTTGAGGCGACGCAGCATCACCAGCTTGTTGTCCTTGCCACGCACGAAGACGCTTTCCAGCCTGGCCCGGGTATCACCCACCTCGGCGATCAGCCTGGCCTCGAAGTAGCTGCTCTTGACGTCCAGTACGGCATCCAGCCCGGGGATGGTGCTCAGCGGTACCGGCATCTGATCCGTCATCGCCTTTTTCTCCTTCCACCCCTTCTGGGGGCGGCTGGTCAGCACCCGCTTGGCGTCATCGAGCCCCACCTTGTCCAGATAGAGGGCCACCAGCAGCGCCGCCTGTTCCGGCTTGATGGTGTTGATGTTCACCAGCAGCTTGTCGCTCGGCAGGGCGCAGACATAAGGCGCCAGTCGGGCATACAGCCTGGCGCTCACACCGCGCACCGCCCTCAGCTCGTCCGTGCTGAGCATCCACTGGTTCGCGGTCAGATAAGGGGGCGTCAGCCCCTCGTAATAGGCATCCTCGGCGCCGTAGCTGGAGACCAGTGCCGTGTCCTTGTCGGTCCAGTCGCGGATGGCGTCGGTCAGCTGCACCGCCTCGTAATCCTCGACCTCGAGCTGCTTGAGCAGGGCGCGAAACGCCTTCACCGGATAAGGCTGCTTCTCGAGGTCGTCGCCGCTGATCCCGTCTTTCAGGGGCACGCTCAGGCTGTTGAGGTTGAAGCAGGATTGCAGATCCCGCACCCGGCCGGTCAGCTTGCCGTCATCCACCGGGAAGACAGCATCCTGCCTGGCCCAGTTCTGCCCCAGGTTCACCACATTGGGGTCATCCTTGAAATCCTGAACCAGCACCTTGCTCACCAGGGCTTCCGCCGACATGGCATACCACCAGGCCTGCTTGCCGGCGGTGAGGTTGCCGGTACGGCGCAACTCCAGCTGCAGGCGGCCACTCATGTTGCTGGCGATGATCACCATCACCGACAAGATGAGCAGCACCACCAGCAGGGCCATGCCCCCCTGGCGACGACAAGACGGCATGCTGCCGGTCCGCTTAGTTCGCATTTTCAGCTCGCTGGCCACCGGCCCCGATAAGGAACTGGCGGCGAAGGGTGCCGTAATCTTCCAGATCCAGCTCCACCGCCAGGCCATAAGGCAGCACGTTGCGCTGGGTCCACTCCTCCTTCCAGGCCCCCTTGTCGTAAAAATAGAGCCGCAGCGCCGTCACCCGATCCAGCATGGGCTGGATGCGCGGCTCAGTGCCTATCACGGGATCCGGGTAGAGATAGCTCAGCCGCTCCAGCTTGTGATCCTTGAGCCGCCAGCCGACCCGCTGCAAACCGGAACGTGGCAGCATGCCATCCGGATTGAGCCAGCCACCGCGAATGAAGGCCATGCCCCAGTCATCGCTCTGCTGGCCGAAGCGGGATGCCGCCAGCAGCACCTTGTTGTTCTCGCCGTCGATACGGCCGCTGCGGGGCACCATCTGGGTGATGTCCCGCTCCATCAGGGTGAAGGCCAGCTGCAACTCGGAGAGGCGGGCCTCCTTCTTCTTGGCCACCTCGTCGCTGGTGAGCACCCCTTGCAGCACCTGATAGGCGCCCATGCTGAGGCTGGCGAAGATGGCGATGGCCACCAGCATTTCCAGCAGGGTGAAGCCGCCCTGACGCATGCAATGCCGAACTCGCGGCCTTGGTACTGGCGATGGCCGCATCGACGCCTCCAGCAGGGTGAAGCCGCTCTGACGCATACAATGCCGAACTCGTGGCCTTGGTACTGGCGATGGCCGCATCGATGCCTCCAGCAGGGTGAAGCCGCTCTGACGAGACTTCATTTGGGTGTCGTTGGCTGTTGTCATCGGCTGATATAGGTCCGGATGAAGGCCACTGGGCTCTCGGCCTTGGGCGCGGTACGCACTTCCATATCCAGCGCCTTGAAGTTGTTGTCGGCGGTGGCGACGCCGCGATAGCGCCAGTACCAGGTCTGGCCCGCCATCTGCTCGTCCCCCTCCACCCAGCTGTCACCGGGCCACTTGGCCTCCAGCTTCTGCTGCACCAGCTGATTCTCCACCACCCAGGTCGCCAGCGTCTTCTCTTCCAGATAATTGAGCGCAGAGAGGTGCTCGCTGGCGGTTTTCATCACGGCGAGACCCGCGATGGCAAACACCGCCAGTGCGACCATGACTTCCAGCAATGTCATGCCACGGGCGTTCATTCCTCTTCCTCCTCGTCCTGCAGCAGTCGCAAGCGGCCGAATTCATCCGCCTTGACCGTACGCAGGTAGCGCACATCCTCATCCTGCTGGGTCAGCGTCAGCACGAAGGGGCTGAGCTCGCCACCGGGGAAGATCAGCACCTGGGGCGTGCGCTCCTTCTCGTCCCGACCCCGCTCGGTTTTCTCGTCGGACTCGGTTCGCCAGCTGAACCCTTCGAGTTCGATGGCCAGCAACATGGTGTCGGGCAGTTGTACCTGTCCCAGGATCTTGTCGCCGGTCAGCGCCTGCCACTTGCGATCCTTGGCGGCACGCTGCATGAACTGCCAGCCGCGATCCTCGATGCGAAGCCCCACCAGCCGGCCATCCATCACCGAATACTCCTGCGCCTGTTGCAGGGTCGCCATGAAGCGGCGCGCCTGCTTGTCGAGCTCGCGATCGCCTCTGGCGCCTCCCATGCTGAGGGTGACGGCGGTGGCCACCAGCCCCATCAGCATGGCCACCAGCAATACTTCCAGCAGGGTGAAACCCGACTGGCGATGACGCCTCATTGGTCCCACCCCACCAAGGTGACGACAGCAGACTCCCGCCTCATCAGCATGGCGCCACTCAACATCACCTCCCGCAGGGTGAAGCCGGCTTGGCGATGACGAGACGACGAGCCCCTCACGGCAGCCTCATCCACAGCAGCTTGATGGCAGCGCAATCAATCACTTATTGGAAATCCTTCAGATTCCAGTTGCCGATGTCGTCATCGGTACCGGCTTCGCCATCCAGCCCCATGGAGAAGATGTCGATCTTGCCAAACTGGCCCGGGCTCAGCATCTGGTACGGGTTGCCCCAGGGATCCTGCGGCAGGCGCTTGATGTAGCCGCCGTCACGGTAGCTGCGCGGCTCGGGGGCGGCGGTCGGCTTGTTGACCAGTGCGTCCAGGCCCTGCTCCGTGGTCGGGTAACGGTTGTTGTCCAGCTTGTACATGTCGAGGGCATTTTCCAGCGCCACTATATCGGAGACGGCTTTCTGCTGGTCAGCCTTCTCCTTGTTGCCCATCAGGTTGGGCACCACCAGGCTGGCCAGGATCCCGAGGATCACTATGACCACCATGACTTCCAGCAGGGTAAAACCGGATTGACGACGCTTTTGCATGACTTACTCCCTAACGAAATGAGATGGCGCAGGCCATCAGAGATTGACCATATTGTTGAGTTCAAGCGGGTTGACGGCAGAAACGACCCGGGTCAGCTGCACGCCAACATCATAAATTCACCATGTTGTTGAGCTCGAGGATCGGCTGCAGGATCGACATCACGATAAACAGCACGACCCCGGCCATGGAGACCACCAGCAGGGGCTCGAACACGCCGAGGGCGATGTTCACCTGGGTTTCAAATTCCCTGTCCTGGTTGTCAGCCGCCCGCTCCAGCATGCTGTCGAGCTCGCCGCTCTGCTCGCCGGAGGCGATCATGTGCAGCATCATGGGCGGGAAAATCTTGGTTTCATCCAGTGCCTTGCGCAGGCTGGTCCCCTCCCGCACCCGTTCGGTGGCCTCACCGATGCGAGTACGGGCGAAGTCATTGGAGAGCACCTCGCCGGCAATCTTCATCCCCTCCAGCAGGGGGACGGCGCTGGCGTTGAGTATGCTGAGGGTGCGGGCGAAGCGGGCCGTGTTGAGACCACGGCTGACCCGGCCTATGACCGGCAGGCGCAGCACCACCTGATGCCAGTGACGGCGACGCTTCTCGTCGGTCAGCCACCAGCGCCAGACAAACCCACCGATAAACAGCAGCAGCAGGAACCAGAGGCCGTAATGCTGCATCAGCTCGCTGGTACCGATGAGGAAACGGGTCGTCGCAGGCAGTTGCTGACCCATGTGTTCAAACTGGGCCACCACCTTGGGCACGACTGCGGTGAGCAGGATCGAGATGACCCCGACCGCCACCAGAGTGAGGACTATGGGGTAGATCATCGCCTGCAGCAGCTTGGTGCGCATGTGCTGGCGCTGCTCCGTGTAGTCGGCGAGCCGGTTCAGCACCTTCTCCAGATGGCCCGATTTTTCACCGGCCGCCACCATGGAGCGAAACAGCTGATCGAACACGTGAGGGAAGGCCCCCAGCGAATCGGCCAGCGAGTAACCTTCTACCACCTTACTGCGTACCGTCGCCACCAGGCTGCGCAGATGGGCCTTCTCGCACTGCTCGGCCACCGCCCGCAGCGCCTCTTCGATGGTCAGCCCTGCGCCCACCAGGGTCGCCAGCTGACGGGTGATGAGGGCCAGCTCTGAGGTGGAGGCGCCACGGCGAAACAGCACGAAGCGATTCGCTTCCCGCTTTGCCTTCTCTGTGGTCTCGTTCACCTCGAGCGGGGTCAGCCCCTGCTCACGCAGTTGCTGGCGCACCTGACGGGCCGAGTCACCCTCGGTCACCCCCTGCTTCTGGCGCCCCTTGCTGTCGAGGGCTTTGTATTCAAATGCTGACAATACTCTTGCTCCTCTGCCCTAGCACTGTGACGTCTCGTTATCCCGATTCAAATCGCTTGCCTGACCGGACATCAATCTTCCCGGGTCACGCGCAGCACCTCTTCGAGGCTGGTCTGCCCCTTGAGCACCTTGTCGATGCCGTCGCGGCGTATGCTGGGGGTATGGTCCCGGATCAGCCGCTCGATGGCGAGCTCGCCGCTGGCGCTGTGGATCGCCTCGCGCACCGCCTCGTCGATCACCACCAGCTCGTGAATGCCGGTCCGGCCGCGATAGCCGGTGTGGTTGCACTGCTCGCAGCCAACCGGCCGCCACACCTGCTGATCCGGCGCCAGTTCCATGCCCATGGCCAGACGCTCCTGCTCCGTGATGGGGCGCGGGGCACGGCAATCCGGGCAGAGGGTGCGCACCAGCCGCTGGGCCAGCACAGCCAACAAGGACGAGGAGAGCAGGAAAGGCTCTATCCCCATGTCCCGCATCCGGGTGATGGCACCTATGGCGGTGTTGGTGTGCAGGGTCGACATCACCAGGTGACCGGTCAGCGACGCCTGCACCGCTATCTGGGCGGTCTCGAGGTCGCGAATTTCCCCCACCATCACCACGTCCGGATCCTGACGCAGAATGGCGCGCAGGCCGCGGGCGAAGGTCATGTCCACCTTGGTGTTGACCTGGGTCTGACCCACACCCTCCAGGTCATATTCGATAGGGTCTTCCACCGTGAGAATGTTGCGATCCCGCGAGTTGATCTCGGAGAGCGCCGCATACAGGGTGGTGGACTTGCCCGAACCGGTCGGGCCCGTCACCAATATGATGCCGTGGGGCTTGCGAATGAGTTCGCTGATGATGTTGCGGTTGGCCAGCGTCATGCCGAGCTGCTTGAGCTCGAGGCGCACGTTGTTCTTGTCGAGCAGACGCAATACCACCCGCTCGCCGTAGCTGGACGGCATGGTCGACACCCGCACGTCCACCGCCCGGCCACCGATACGCAGCGAGATGCGGCCATCCTGGGGCACCCGCTTCTCGGCTATGTCCATCCGCGACATGACCTTGATGCGCGACACCAGCAGGGAAGCCAGCTTGCGATGAGGACGCAGTATCTCCCGCAACACGCCATCGATGCGGAAGCGAATGACCAGCACCCGCTCGAAGGTCTCGATATGGATGTCAGACGCCTCCTCTTTTATCGCCTCGCTCAACATGGCGTTGATGAGGCGAATGATGGGGGCGTCGTCATCTGCGTCCAGCAGATCCTCGCTCTGGGGCAGCTCTTCCGCCAGGGCAAAGAAGTCCATCTCGTTGCCGAGATCTTCCATCAGCTGGCGCGCCTCGGAGGAGTCGCGCTGGTAGTGCGCCATCAGCAGCTCTTCAAACTCGTCACTGCCGAGCTGCTCCACCTCGAAGGCGCAGCCCGCCACCCGCCGCACCTCCAGCAGGGTTTGCGGCGCCACCCCAGGACGACACAGCAGCAGGGGGGTCCCCTGCCGCTCGGTCAGGACGACACCGAAGTTGCGGGCAAAGGCGAACGGCAGCTCGGGCAGGGCCGCAGGCAGACTCGTGTCATCGAGCTGGTACGCTGCCATTACTTGTTACCCACGAATGGCTGAGCTCCGTCGGCCGTCGCCTGCTGGCGCGCCTTCATCAGCTCGATCTGCTTCTGTACCTCGGGCGACTGGGTCACATCCTGGCCATATTCAGGCAGCACCTGGCGTTTGGGCGAGGTGAGATAACCCTCCTGAGAGGACGCCTCGATCTGCTCGGCCCGGAACAGGGTGTACTTGTTGCTGGAGATGCCGGAGTAGACGTTGGCATCCCGTAATATGGTGGGCCGGATAAAGACCATCAGGTTGCGCTTGGAAGTACTGTTGTTGGTAGAGCGGAACAGATAGCCCAGCACAGGGATATCCCCGAGCAGCGGTACCTTGGAGACGGTTTCACTGGTTTTCTCATCCATCAGGCCGCCCAGCACCACAGTCTCGCCACTCTTCACCAGCACGGCGTTCTTGATGGTGCGGGTATCGAAGGTGGGACCCAGTGTTGCAGTACCCTCCGCTGGCTTGTTCGCCACACTGGAGACCTCCTGCTCGATAGTGAGCAGCACGGAGTCCCCTTCGTTGATCTGCGGCGTCACCACCAGCTTGGTGCCCACCGTCTTGCGCTCTATGGTGTTGAACACCTGATCGCTGGTGGTGGAACTCTGGGAGCCACTCTGCACCGGCACTTCCTGGCCGACGTTGAAGGAGGCTTCCTTGTTGTCCATGGTGACGATACTCGGGGTGGAGAGAATATCGCTCTTGGTGTTGGTAGCGAGCGCCGTTACCAGCGCGGCCCAGTTGCCGGTGTAGAAACCGGCCGCCATGCCGTTGAAGTCTTTCGCCAAGGCAGCCAGACCCGTGGTAGTGCCGTTCTTCTGGTAATCCTTGGCGGCAATGGCCACCGAACCGATAGGCAGACCGGTATTGGTAAACTGGGTGCCGCCGCCGTTGGTATTGGCCCACTGGACCCCGAGGTTGAGGCCGTCGCCGTCGGCGATCTCGACTATGATCGCCTCAACCAGCACCTGGGCGCGGCGGATATCCAGCTTGGCGACCACCTGCTCCAGCTCGGCCATCACATCCGGCTGGGCCGTGATGACCAGGGCATTGGTGGTCTCGTCGGCAGAGATGGCCAGCTTGCCACCCCCTATGCTGGCGCCGCCACCCGCTGTCGTGGTGGTGCCGCCGCCCTTCTTGTCCGCTTCTATGCTGGAGCTGACGCCCTTGAGCACCTCCACCATGTCCTTGGCCTTGCCATATTTCAGGTAGAAGACCCGGGTGTTGCCCTGGCTCTGCAGATCCCGATCGAGCTGGCGCACCATCTGTATGATGCGGGCCCGCGCCTTGGGTTCGCCACTGACCACCACAGAGTTGGTACGCTCGTCGGCCACCACCTTGGGGGCCAGCAGCAGGGAGGTGTTGCCGCCCTGACTGTTGCCATCCTTGTTGAGGTTGGTCACCAGCCGCACCATCTCGCCGGCGGAGGCATATTTCAGCTTGATGATATCCACTTCCTGATCGCCCGCCTTGTCGACCCGGCGTACTACTTCCACCAGACGGTTGACCACGGCGGCACGGCCCGTGATGAGCAGCACGTTGGAGGGATCGTAATGGACCACGTTGCCGCCACCGGCGTTGTCATTGAGCTGACGCAGCAGGGGCGCCAGTTCGCGCACCGAGACGTTGCGCACCGGTACCACCCGGGTCACCATCTCGTCGCCTATGCCCGGGTTGGTCTCATCCACCACTGGAATGGCCGAAGTCTTGGCGTCCTTGGAGCGCACTACCTTGAGCACACCGTTATCCATGGGCACCACGGCAAAGCCATAGACGTCGAGCACGCTCAGGAAGAACTGGTAGTACTGCTCCTCGTTGAGCAGGTCGTAACTGCGGACGTTGATCTTGCCGCGCACCGAAGGCTCTATGATGATGGTCTTGCTCAGGTTCTTGCCGACCGTGTTGATGAACTCTTCGATGTCGGCATTCTTGAAGCTGGCAGAATACTCGGTGGCCCAGGCGGAGCCCGCCATCATCAGCGCTGCCGCAACCGTGGCCAGACGCCAGCCCTTCCCTTTATTTATCATTCTTGGTGCTACTCCAAATCATTATTCTGACAAGCCGACATAAACGTCGTAGAGCTGTCCTTGCCGCTCGACGGTGACGGTCATTTCCGTGGCGCCAGCCACCTGCTGCATTGCCTGCATGGCCTGAGCGTTATCCCGCAAATCCAGGCCATTGATGCTGACCGCCATGTCGTTGGCGACCAGACCGAGTTGATTGAACAGCTCTGGATTGCTGCCCGGATTGAGGCGATAGCCGACCATGCGGCCATCTACCCGCACCGGGGAAATATTGAGGTAATCGGTGATCTTGCCTGGGTTGCCCAGCAGTTCACTGCGCACCGAGGAGAGCTTGTCATCCTGATTGCCCGGTTTGGGCAACGGCTTTCCGTACTCTTCCCCGTCCAGCATCAGGGTCTCGTCCCGCCCGTCCAGCTCTATGATGACGCGATCGGCGAACACCTGACGGATCTTGGCCTGGGTGCCATCGATGAAATCACCGATGCCATAGGAGTTCTGCACGCCGTTGTGGGCGATGATGGCGATGGATTTGGCCGGATCTGAGCTCGCCAGCACACCGTTGAGCTGGGCGTTGAGCTGAGTCTTGGGGGCATCGGCTGCGACAGCATCGGCCGCCTGGGCCTGTTGCTTCGCCTTGCCGAACAGCGATAGCCGGCTGATGCCGCTGAGATCGAGCCGGGCCGAACCTTGGCCCTGACTGGCGACCATGGCCGGCTGCCAGGGTTGGCTGGCCTGCTGGCTGCCGAGATCCAGCAGACGCCAGGTGAGACCGGCGCACTGGTGGGCCAGCAACAGCAGCAGAAGCCAGAACAGGGGCTGGCTGAAACGGGAGAGCGGCACGGTTTTGCAACGGGCCAGAAGGGAGCTCAACAAGTCATCCCTGAACGGTAGCGTCATGTTTATCAATATATTCTGGCATCCAAATCGGTTGGCTATTGTGTACGGCAATGGACCCAGAGACAACCGACCGGATGGGATGATGCTGCGAAAATTGACATTCCGTCACACCATAAGCCCCCCCGTTTCTATCCCGAGGCCTGCCTCTGGTATAATCAGGCTCCCCTTTCAGCCATCCCGGAGTCGATTCATGCCGAATCCCGCAGAAACCACAACCCAGGTCCGCCTCGACAAATGGTTGTGGGCGGCGCGTTTTTACAAGACCCGCAGCCTGGCCCGTGAGCAGATTGAAGGGGGCAAGGTGCACTACAACGGCCAGCGCAGCAAGCCGGGCAAGGCCGTCGAAGCCGGTGCCCTCATCCGTGTCTGGCAAGGCCAGGACGAACGGGAGGTGCGGGTGCTGCAAGTGAGCGAACAGCGCAAGTCAGCCCCGCTGGCCCAGCTGCTCTACGAAGAGACGGAAGCCAGCCTGAAAAAACGGGCCGAGAACAGCGAGGCGCGCCGCTTCAACAGCCAGTTTGCCCCGAGCCCCGAGCGTCGTCCCGACAAGCAGGAGCGGCGCCAGCTGATCAAGGTCAAGCAATACTGACTCGCCAACGTGGCCCTTTTATGACGACAGGAAATGGGATTAGTTCCTAACCACCTGTTTAATAATGTTTTTATCTATTTACCTCACCTAAGAACCCAGGAATGCATGATGAGTAACCAAGATCTCCTGTATCGCTATCTGTTTGAAGAGTACGAAGTCCGGGGTGAGCTGGTCCAGCTGGACCATACCTACCGCCACGTGGTGGAAGCCCAGAACTACCCGGTGCAGGTGCAAAAACTCCTGGGTGAGCTGCTGGTTGCCACCAGCCTGCTGACCGCCACCCTCAAGTTTGAAGGCTCCATCACAGTGCAGTTGCAGGGCGATGGCCCGGTGCGCCTCGCCGTCATCAACGGTGACAACAACCAGCAACTGCGCGGCGTGGCCCGTTTTGAGGGCGAGCTGCCGAGCGATGGCAAGCTGCAGAGCCTGATCGGCGAAGGTCAGCTGATCATCACCATCACCCCGGAGCAGGGCGAGCGCTACCAGGGCATCATAGCGCTGGACGCCGACACCCTGGCAGGCTGCCTGGAGCACTACTTTGCCCAGTCCGAACAGCTGGCCACCAAGCTGTGGATCCGTACCGGCTACCACCAGGGTGAGCCCCGCGCCGCCGGCATACTGCTGCAGGCGCTGCCCGCCCAGAGCGAGGATCACAGCGAAGATTTCGATCACCTGACCCAGCTCACCGCCACCATCAAGGATGAAGAGCTGTTCGGCCTGGAAGCGGAAGAGATCCTCTACCGCCTCTATCACCAGGACAAGGTGCGGGTGTTCGATCCGCAGGCGGTCGAGTTCCGCTGCACCTGCTCCCGCGCACGCTGCGAAGGGGCCCTGCTGCAGATAGAAAAGGAAGAGGTGATGGAGATGGTGCAGGAGCTCGGCAAGATCGACATGCATTGTGATTATTGCGGCGCCCAGTACCAATTCGACGGGATCGATGTCGAAACCCTGTTCAGCAGGGCTCCCGATAATGATGCAAACAAGTTACACTAATTAAAGGCGGGCAAAACCCGCCTTTAACTTAAATAACAAAAAAATACCCTATTTTATAAAGTTTGATGGCGATCGCTAAACTCTACCACCTAAGTGATAGGATGAACGCCAGATAGAACCCTACAAACCTCTGAACCCAGGAGAATACAATGACAATCGTGGCAGAACCCACCCTGGCCCAACAATTAGGACTGGACCAGTACGGTATCAAAAACAGCCAAGAAATCGTTCGCAACCCCTCTTACGATCAGCTTTTCGCGGAAGAGACACGTTCTGACCTGGAAGGGTTCGAGCGCGGCGTGGTGACCGAGCTGGGCGCCGTCAACGTAAACACCGGCATCTTCACCGGCCGCTCCCCGAAAGATAAATATATCGTCAAAGACGCTACTACCCAGAATACTGTGTGGTGGTCTGACCAGGGTAAAAACGATAACAAAGCTATTACCCCGGAAGTGTGGTCACATCTGAAATCCCTGGTGACCAAACAGCTCTCCGGCAAGCGCCTGTTTGTGGTCGATGGCTTCTGCGGTGCCAACCCGGATACCCGCCTGGCCGTGCGCGTCATCACAGAGGTGGCCTGGCAGGCTCACTTCGTCAAGAACATGTTCATTCGCCCGAGCGATGAAGAGCTGAAAGCCTTCAAACCTGACTTCGTGGTGATGAACGGTGCCAAGTGCACCAACCCGAACTGGAAGGAGCAGGGTCTCAACTCCGAGAACTTCGTCGCCTTCAACCTGACCGAGAAGATCCAGCTCATCGGCGGCACCTGGTACGGTGGCGAGATGAAGAAGGGCATGTTCTCCATGATGAACTACTTCCTGCCCCTGCGCGGCATTGCCTCCATGCACTGCTCCGCCAACGTGGGTCAGGACGGCGACGTGGCCATCTTCTTCGGCCTCTCCGGCACCGGCAAGACCACTCTCTCCACCGATCCCAAGCGTCAGCTGATCGGCGATGACGAGCACGGCTGGGACGACGACGGCGTGTTCAACTTCGAAGGGGGTTGCTACGCCAAGACCATCAAGCTCTCCAAGGAAGCCGAGCCGGACATCTTCAACGCCATCCGTCGCGATGCGCTGCTGGAGAACGTGACCGTTGCCGCCGATGGCACCATCGACTTCGATGATGGCTCCAAGACCGAGAACACCCGTGTCTCCTACCCCATCTATCACATCGAGAACATCGTCAAGCCGGTCTCCAAGGCGGGTCATGCCAACAAGGTGATCTTCCTGACCGCCGATGCCTTCGGCGTGCTGCCCCCTGTCTCCAAGCTGACCAAGGAGCAGACCAAGTACCACTTCCTGTCCGGCTTCACCGCCAAACTGGCCGGTACCGAGCGTGGCATCACAGAACCGACCCCAACCTTCTCCTCCTGCTTCGGTGCGGCCTTCCTCAGCCTGCACCCGACCAAGTACGGTCAGGAGCTGGTGAAACGGATGGAAGCGGCCGGCGCAGAAGCCTACCTGGTCAACACCGGCTGGAACGGCACCGGCAAGCGTATCTCCATCAAGGATACCCGCGCCATCATAGACGCCATCCTGGACGGTTCCATCGAGAAGGCCGAGACCAAGGTGCTGCCGATCTTCAATCTGGAAGTGCCGACTGCGCTGCACGACGTGAACCCGGCGATCCTCGACCCGCGCGACACTTACGCCAACAAGGCCGAGTGGGATGCCAAGGCCCAGGATCTGGCCCAGCGCTTTATCAAGAACTTCGAGCGCTTCACCGACAACGAAGAGGGCAAGCGCCTGGTTGCTGCGGGTCCACAGCTGTAACACCAGCCTCCCTTCTCTTGCCGACATCCATACCGGTCAGCCCTGCTGACCGGTATTTTTTTAACCAGAGGACGGCGTTTGATCCCCGCCAAACCTTGCCTTGTGGGCGGTTGCGCGTTAGATTCAGCCCAACTTTATACAATATACAATTTTGTAACGAATCCCCTGTGACCCGATCATGACCCCACCCTACAAGACCCGAACCCAGATGGTGATGGAAAATCTCCGTGGCCGGATCCTGCGTGGCGAATTCCCCGCCGGCGCCCCCCTGCGTCAGGATGCCATCGCCAAGGAGCTGGCGGTGAGCCGCATTCCGGTGCGCGAAGCCCTGATGCAGCTGGAGGCCCAGGGGCTGGTGAAGTTCGAGGCCCACCGCGGCGCCGTGGTCACCATGCTGGACGCCTCGGCCATCGAGGAGCTCTTTTATTTGCGAGCCCTGCTGGAAGCCGATACCCTGTTTCACGCCGTGGATATGATGACGGAGGAGACCTTCGTCAAGGCACAGGCCATCCTCGCCCAGTTTGATCAGGCGCTCGAGTCAGGCACCCAGATCGAACACTGGGCCGAATTGAACCACAGTTTTCACGCCACCCTCTATCAGGCTGCCGGCCGCCCCCAGGCGCTGGAGCTGATCGCCCAGATCAATCTGAGCTGTGACCGCTATGTGCGCTTCGAGCTGCTGTTTGCCAGCGATGGAGTGGACAAGGCCGAGCGTGAACACGCCCAATTGCTGGAACTGTGCCGCGCCCGTCGCAAACACGAGGCCGTGGTGCTGCTCAAGCAACATATCGAGGCGGCTGGCCAGTCAGTCAAGCGGATCCTGGACAGCGGCCACCACCAATGAACACTCACATCACAACAATCTGGCATTAACGACATGAATCATTTCGAGATTATTGAAACCCGCGTCGCCCAGGTCAGGGCCACACTGGCCACACAAGAGCTGGACGCCTTCATAGTCCCCCACGATGACGAGCACCTGGGCGAGTACATTCCCGCCTACGCCGAGCGTCTGGACTGGATCACGGGTTTCAACGGCTCCGCCGGGCTCGCCATCATAATGGCGCAGCGGGCGGCCCTGTTCATCGACGGTCGTTACACGGTGCAGGCCCGCATGCAGGCACCGGCCGAGCAGTTTGAATTTCTCCATCTGAACGAAGATCCCCACGTCCAGTGGCTGGCGGATCAGCTGCCGTCCGGCTCCCGGGTCGGCTTCGATGCCCGCCTGCACAGCCTGGCCTGGTATCAAAACGCCAGGGCCGTGCTGACCGAGCGCGGTATCGAGCTGGTACGCGTGGAGCAGAACCCCATAGACCTGCACTGGAGCGATCGCCCCGCCCCCACCAAGACCCCAGTCATCCTCTACAGCGAGGAGCTGGCGGGCCAGTCGAGCCAGGCCAAGCGTGAACTGCTGGCCAGCGATCTGCGCAAACGCGGGCTGGATGCGGTGCTGCTGACCCAGGCCGAGCCCATCAACTGGCTGCTCAACCTGCGCGGTCGCGACGTGGAGCGGCTGCCGGTGGTATTGGGCTTTGCCGTGCTCTACGCCAACACCAGCATGGATTTCTTCGTCGACACCGACAAGATCGACTGCTTCGCCTTCAGCCAGCACGTAGGGCAGGATGTCTCCGTCTACCCCATCGACAAGCTGGGTGATGTGCTGCAACGCATAGGGGAAGACCAGCAAAAAGTGCTGGCCGACCCCAACACGGCCAACGCCTGGACCCAGCTCATCATGGAAGAGGCGGGCGCCATCCTGGTGGCCGGCCAGGATCCGACCATGCTGCCGAAGGCGTGCAAGAACGCCGTTGAGCTGGCCGGCATGCAGCGCGCCCACCTGCGCGATGGCGTCGCCGTCACCCGCTTCCTCGCCTGGCTGGATCGGCTGATCGCCGCCGGCGAGTTTGAAGGGGTGGACGAAGGCACACTGGCGGACCAGCTGGAAGCCTTCCGCCACGAGCAGGAGCACTACGTCGAGCCGAGCTTCGATACCATCTCGGCACTGGGCCCCAACGCCGCCATGTGCCACTACCGTCACACCAACGGCACACCGCGCGCCTTCGGTCAGGACAGCATCTATCTGGTGGACTCCGGCGCCCAGTATCTGGACGGCACCACCGACATCACCCGCACCGTCAAGGTGGGTGAGGTCACCGACGAGCACAAGGCCATGTTCACCCGGGTGCTGCAGGGTCATATCGCGCTGGATCAGGCCTGCTTCCCGCGCGGCACCGCCGGCATCCAGCTCGACGTACTGGCCCGCATGCCGCTGTGGCAGGCCGGTTACAACTATGACCACGGCACAGGCCACGGCGTCGGCCACTTCCTGAGCGTGCACGAAGGCCCGCAGCGCATCGCCCCCAAGGGCAGCCTGGTGGCCCTGCAGCCGGGCATGGTGCTCTCCAACGAGCCGGGTTACTACCGGGAAGATGCGTTCGGCATCCGCTGCGAGAACCTGGTGGTGGTGACCGAGCAGGAGCAGATCGGCGAGCTGTCGATGCTGGGCTTCGAGCGGCTGACTTACGTGCCGTTCGATACCCGCCTCATCGAGCGCAGCCTGCTGAGCCCGGCCGAGTTCCGCTGGATCAACGAATACCATGTCGAGGTGTTCCGCCGCCTGAGCCCGCTGCTGGAGGGCGAGGATCTCGCCTGGCTGGAACAGGCAACCAGCCTCATCTAAGCGCAGACAAGCAGAGTTGTCTGATGAGACAGGGCCCGCGGGCCCTGTTTTTTTGCCCGCCGGCTTGACCTGTATCAAGACCCCGCCGGGGCAGGTCAGGACAATGACCCCCATGAAAACCCATCACCCCGATCCCGTGCGCCAGCCCCGTGCCCGCAAGGCACCCGAGCACCCCAGGCTCAAGCGGGAGCAGCAGACGGTCAGCGCCATGATCCGCCTCTACTGCGACCACCATCATCAGGATCCCGCCTGCCGCCACTGCCAGCAGCTGCAAGCCTTCGCCCACCAGCGCCTGCGGCGCTGCCGCTATGGCCACGGCCACAAACCCACCTGTGCCAACTGCAACATCCACTGCTACGCCCCGGCCATGCGCAAACAGATACAGCTGATCATGAAGTGGAGCGGCCCGCGCATGCTGTGGCATCACCCCTGGCTCGCCCTGCGCCACCTGCTGGACAGCCGCCGCAAGGCCCCCAGATTGCCCAGCAACCGGCCCCTGCCGCCCTGAACCGGGCAAGCTGCGACGCCCGCCCCCATCACCAGACCCGCTTGCATCAGCCCGGATGGCCCACTAACCTGTCACTCCTTTTTGACTGCCGCACGGCAGCACGTACGCAATGACAGGAGCCCGGATGCATCAGCCCCCCGTTTTGAGAGTGGCCCGCCACGCCGACATGCACGCCATCTGGCAGATAGACGTCGACGTCTTCGGGGAGGATGTCTACCCCGGTTTCTTCTTCCGTCAGGCCATGGATCTCTGGCCCGATCTGCTGCTGGTGGCCGAGCTGGACGGCAAACTGCTGGGCTATGCCCTGGGCGGGCTGGGACAGGATCGGTCGCAGGGCTGGCTGCTCTCCCTGGCTGTGTTGCCCGAGGCGCGCGGCTTCGGCCTGGCCGAGCGCATGATGCTGCAGGTGGAGCAGGGACTGGCAAAACTGGGGATCGATCGGATCAAACTGACGGTGGATCCCGCCAATCCGGCCCAACGCCTCTACTTTCGACTCGGTTATCAGCAACTGGCCGAGGAGCGCGACTATTTCGGCCCGGGCGAGGATCGCCTGCTGCTGGAAAAACGGCTCGGCTGAGCCACTGCTGACGGGATTTGCGGCGCCCGGGTCTTATAATTGGTTACACTTTGCTGGTTTCATGCCCAATCCGGTTGGCGTAAAGTTGAACTCACTGACCGAATTAACCAGATCAGATGCCAGCCCAGGAGGCCCATCATGTTGAAACGTATCACCCTTATCGCCTTGTTGGCCGCCACCACAGCCACCACCCTCAGCGGCTGTGCCAACAGCGACGTCTACTCCGGTGATGTCTATACCAAGGATCGCGCCAAGCAGGTCCAGACCGTCAGCTACGGCACCATACTCTCCACCCGCCCGGTCAAGATCCAGGCCGATGAGAACTCCCTGGTCGGCACCATAGGCGGCGCCGTGGTCGGCGGCCTGCTCGGCAGCACCATAGGGGGCGGTCGCGGCAGCGACATCGCCGCCGCCGGTGGCGCCATCGCCGGGGCCGCCGCCGGCAAGGCCGCCGGTGACAAGTTCAATCAGGTCGATGGCGTCGAGCTCGAGATCAAGAAAGAGAACGGCGAATCCATCGTGGTGGTGCAAAAAGCCAGCCCCACCTTCGTGCCGGGCGCCCGGGTACGCATGACCCAGGGCAACGGCAGCATCAACGTGGCCGTGGTGAACTAAGCACAGGCCAGCAGCCGCCCACGAAAAAGCCCTCGCACTGCGAGGGCTTTTTTTATCGCCGGTATCAGTCAGGCATTACTGACGGATCAGGCGGAAGATGGCGTAGCCGGGGTGCTTGGCATCGTCCATCGGCAGGGTGGACTTGTACTCCAGATCCGCACCGGCCAGTTGCCTGGCCTCTTCGCGGGGAGAGGAGTAGAGCCGCACGTCCACGTTGGCCGGCAGTGCCTTCATGTGCCAGTTGTTGTTGGCCGCCGGGCTGAAACCACCCGGGTTGTCGGCAGACTGGGCCTTCAGGTACTGGGCTATGATCTCCCGCGTCTCGGAGGGATCTTCATGCACTATGTTGCTGCCGTCTATGCCCGGGAAGTGGCCGCCACCGCTGGCGCGGTAGTTGTTGGTCACCACGTAGAACTTCTGGGCCGGATCCATGGGCTGGCCTTTGAAGGTGAGCCCGCTGATGCGCTGACCATCGCTGACCTTGGCCCCTTCCTTGCTGTAACGGGCCGGCTGGGTGATATCCACCTCGTAGTTCACCCCGTCGATCACGTCGAAGTTGTAGGTGGGGAACTTCTCGTTCACCAGCCACTGCACCTCTGTCTTGCCGGTATCTATCTGGTTGAACTGACCGGCGCTCATCTCCAGCCACTCCTTGACGGTGGCCCCGTTCACCTCGACCACCTGCAGGGTGTTCGGGTAGATGTAGAGGTCGGAGACGTTGCGCAGGGAGATGTCGCCCTGAGCCACGTAGGTGAAGTCATTGATGCCGTTGCGACCGCCACGGAAGGGCGCCGCCACCGACAGGATCGGGTAGGACTCCTTGAGCAGACCGTCCTGTTGCAGCTGTTCGGCGTAGCGGCGCTGGGCATCGCTCACCAGTTGCACCGAAGGGTCATCCTGCACCAGGGCGAAGAAGCTGTGGATGGAGGAGGTGATCTTGCCGAGCGGCTCGTCCAGCCACTGGTTGGTGGCGTCGTGATCGGCCTGCACCAGGTCCACCACCCGCTGATCCACGGCGCTGCCCTCGCTGGAGTCGATCTTGCGCAGGCTGGCCTGGCTCTGTTTCACCTGCCACTTGCCGTCTACCTGCTGCAGGGTGAGGTCTATGATGCCGAGGTGGTTGCCCCAGTAGCCGGGCATCACGGTCGGCACGCCGCTCAGGGTACCGGCCTGGTTGTCCACCTCCGGCAGATCCGGGAAGTCGCCCGGGAAGTTCTTGTGGGCGTGGCCCAGCATCAGGGCATCCACCCCTTTCACCTTGGCCAGATGCCAGGCGGAGTTCTCCATCATGGCCTCGTAGCTGCTGGCGTTGATGCCGGTATGGGCCACCACCACGACTATATCGGCGCCCTTGGCGCGCAGCTCGGGCACATAGTGGTTGGCGGTCTCGACCATGTCGGCCACCACCACCTTGCCCTCCAGATGACGCTTGTCCCACTGCAGCACCTGCGGCGGGGTCAGTCCCAGTATGCCCACCTTGACGGTCTGCAGCTGGCCCTTGTCATCCTTCACCTTGCGCTCAAGCAGCAGGTAGGGCTTGAACTTGTTGCCGCTCCAGTCGATCTGCCCCTTGGCATCGCGCTTGAAAGCGCTCGCCTCGAACACGTTGGCGTTCACATAGGGGAACTTGGCGCCCTGCAGTGTCTTGGTGAGGTAATCCAGCCCGTAGTTGAACTCGTGGTTGCCCAGGTTGCCGGCGTCATAGCCGATCTCGTTCATCGCCTTGAACACAGGATGGGCCTGCTTGTCGAGGTAGCCGACACCGGATTGCTCGAAGATGTAATCCGCCAGCGGCGTGCCCTGGATCAGGTCACCGTTGTCGAGCAGCAGGTTGTTGGGGTTTTCGGCGCGGGCCGCGCGGATCAGCAGCGCGGTGCGGGAGAAGCCAAACTTGCGATCCTCCTTGTTCTGGTAGTAGTCATACCCCAGCACGTTGGAGTGGATATCGGAGGTCTGGATCAGACGCAGGGCAACCGCTCCCGGTTGCGCCTTGCTGTCGTTTTCGTTGCTACAGGCAGACAACAGCACGATGGCTGCAATAGCACCCAGCTTCATGGTTTTATTCACTGTCTTATCCCTTTTATTATGAGTGTCGCTTTACCAGCGACGGGAATTTAACAGACGAATATGTCAGGGCATGAAGCCGGGATTAATTTTTATGAGGTACGGCACAAAAATAGCCTTATGAGGCCAGCAAAGCCCCGCTCGCCAGTTGCAACGCCAACCCCAGCATGATGAAACCAACAATAGTATCAATAGCTTGCTGAACCCTGCCGCGGGCAAGCCAGGGCGAGAGCGCAGCCGCGCCAAACGCCAGGCTGTAGAACCAGACCAGGGAGGCCAGCATGGCCCCGGCCGCAAAGGCCGGCCGCAATTCCTCGGCAAACTGGCTGCCGAAGGAGCCGAGCAGCATCAGGGTATCCAGATAGACGTGAGGATTGAGCAGGGTCACCCCGAGCGTCATGGCCAGCACGCTCTTGACCCCCATCAACTGTGGCGAGTCCGCAAGCGCAGCCCCCTGCCCGCGCCAGGCGCTGCGCAGGGAACGGATGCCGAACCAGCCGAGAAACAGCACGCCGCCCCAGGTCAGCAGCGCCAGTCCGATAGGGCTGGCCGCCAGCAGGTTGGCCCCGCCGAACACCCCGATCCCGATCAGCACGAGATCGCACAGGCAGCAGAGCGTCGCCGCCAGCAGATGGTGGTTGCGGTGTATGCCCCGGCTCAGCACGAAGGCGTTCTGGGCACCGATGGGAATGATCATGGCAAGGCCGAGGGTGAAGCCTTGCAGGCTAGTTGCGAACATGGATTGAACGTCCAGAAGAGGGATTGGACGGCACTATAAAGGGCGGCGGGGTGTTCAGAGAAATTCATAAATCTGCTGATGGATTCATTTTCCTAATCAGCAGGATTCCTGAGGGCAGGGATGAATTCCATCCGGCACCAACTGTCAATTGCATGATCTGACAATTGTGAGCCTGTCGCTCTGCCCCGAGAATCATTGGGTTTTATTGCATCAGCTTGGGGAAGTTGGTGACAACGACCTGCTCCAGATTGGGCAGCAAAATGCCACTGCTCACCCCCTTGGCGATGGCCTGGTAGCGATTCATCGACCCCGTTTTACGGGTGACCTGATTGAGGTGGTAGTTCACGGTTCGTTCCGTGATCCCCAGGATGCAGGCAATTTCACCCGACGTTTTCCCTTCACTGGCCCAGAACAGGCATTCCGTTTCCCGGTCAGTCAGGGCCTCCTGAGGGTCATCTTCCCGCAGACTGACCCGCACAATCCGGATCGCCGCCTCGAAGATGTAGTTGGACATCCAGGAGAGGATGGGCGAGGACTCCAGCAGCAGGTCGCTCGACGCCCGCTCGGCGGTGATGAACGACAGTATGCCGTTTTCCCCCGCCGCACCGTGCAGCGGAAACGAAATGCCGTTGCGCAGCCCGAACTCCGCCGCCAACCCCATCACATCCAGACTGCCCTCTTGCAGAAAACGCGCCCGTCCTTCCAGCCGGTTCCAATAAATGGGCAAGGTCTGCTTGCGGGCCAGCTGAATGATGGGATCACAGGCCAGCATATGGTTGGCCGTATAGGCCTGCACCCAGGAGTCGGGGCACTGATTGAACAGCACCACCTTGGGCCTTTGCATCGACATGGGAATGATCAGCGCGAACCGGTAGTAGTCATAGCCCATACCGAGCGTGAACCGACCGATCAACTCGGCCAAACGATCCCCGTCCGTTACCGAAGTGAAATGTTCGAGGTACTCAAGCAGTTGGTCTTGTTTCATATGCTAGCCCCCCTGGCCAGGGCCTCGATTATAGCGCCGAACACTGAAATGGAGACATCTGAATGCTTGTTTTCAAAGGAAAATTAAAAGAACACCCCAGATGGGAGGTAGAAAACGAGCTTTATCGCTTCCGTAATCGCGTCTTCTCCGATCGCCTCGGCTGGGATGTGGAGTCCCACCGTGGTCTGGAGCAGGACAGCTTCGATACCCCGGACACCCATTGGGTGCTGATCGAGGACGAAGAGGGCCTGTGTGGCTGCATCCGGCTGCTCAGTTGCGCCCAGGATTACATGCTGCCCAGCATATTCCCCAGCGCCCTCGCCGGTGAGGCGCCACCGCGCAGCAACGACGTCTGGGAACTGACCCGCCTCGCCATCGACGCCAACCGGGCGCCGCGCATGGGCAACGGGGTGAGCGAGCTGACCTGCATCATCTTCCGCGAGGTCTATGCCTTCGCCAGGGCGAAGGGGATCCGGGAACTGGTCGCCGTGGTCAGCCTGCCGGTGGAGCGCATCTTCCGCCGTCTCGGCCTGCCCATCGAGCGGCTCGGCCACCGTCAGGCGGTGGATCTGGGCGCCGTGCGCGGGGTCGGTATCCGCTTCCATCTGGATGAGCGCTTCGCCCGTGCCGTCGGCCAGCCCATGCAGGGCGAGTATGCCGATGCCCGCGAGCTGGTCACTGAGTGAGAGTCGCCATAAAAAAATCCCGGGATAAGACCCGGGATTAAAAGTTCTCGCTATGGCCCGTTTCCACCCCATGCAAAAACGGACGCAAAAGAGTATCTCCTGAATATCTTTTGACCACCACTGTCACATCTCACAGTGACAAACCCGCTTTCACCCCGCACACCACGCCAGCCGGGCCTGTCGGCGATCCGGCCAGCGCAGCGTTGTCCTGCGGTCGCCACTCCAGTAGCATCCCTTCTCAATACCTGTACGGATAAGGAAAGCTGATGAAGGCCTTAGATTACAAGCTGCTGCTGGCGCTGGATGCCGTGATGCAGGAACAGAACTTCGAGCGGGCCGCCCAGCGCCTGCACATCACCCAGTCCGCCATCTCCCAGCGCATCAAGCAGCTGGAGCAGCAATTCGCCGAGCCGCTGCTCATTCGCAGCCAGCCGTTGCAGGCGACCCCCCTCGGCCAGAAGCTGCTGGCCCACTACCGCCAGGTGCGTCAGCTGGAACTGGAGCTGGCCGGCGAGATAGCACCCGACGAACCCCAGGCCCCGATCCGGGTCAGCATAGCGGTCAACGCCGACAGTCTGGCGACCTGGTTCCTGCCAGCCCTCGCACCTCTGCTGGAACAGCACCCCATAGAGCTGAACCTGCTGGTGGATGACGAGTGCCGCACCCTGGACCGGGTGCGCGAGGGGCAGGCCTTCGGCGCCGTCAGCCTGCACGGCCAGCCGCTGGCGGGCTGCTGCGTCGACGAGCTCGGCGAGATGCACTACCTGCTCACCGCCAGCCCCGCCTTCGTCGCTCGCCATTTTCCAAATGGCATGACCCGGGCAGCGCTGGCCAAGGCGCCGGCGGTGGCGTTTGATCAGCGTGACGACATGCACGTCAGTTTCATGGCACGCCACTTCGGGCTGGAGCCCGGCGGCTATCCCTGCCACACGGTGCGCTCGTCGGAGGCCTTCGTCGCCATGGCCGAGCAGGGGCTCGCCTACTGCCTCATCCCCGAACTGCAGATCCGCCAGCAGCTGGCCCAGGGCAGCCTGCTCGATCTCAGCCCGCAACATCACCTAGTCGAGCGGCTCTACTGGCACCGCTGGGTGCTGGAGCGCGGGCTGCACAAACAGATCTCCCAGCGCCTGATCGATCAGGGGCGCCACGCACTGCACAGGGGCTGACGGGGCCATTCACCTTGGCTTTGGAGGGGTAAAAACGTATAGTGCTGGGCGATCCTTCATCAGGTCTCCACCCAGGTTTTCCACTTCAGGTTCCTCACTTATGTTCCAAGACAATCCGCTGCTGGCCCAGCTCAAGCAACAAATCCGCGAAAACATCCCCAAGAAAGAGGGTGTGATCCGCGCCTCGGACCGGGGCTTCGGCTTTCTGGAAGTCGATGAGAAGACCAGCTATTTCGTGCCGCCTCCCTACATGAAGAAGGTGATGCACGGTGACCGGGTGAGCGCCCTGATCCGTACCGAAAAAGAGAAGGAAGTGGCCGAGCCGGATGCCCTGCTGGAGCAGGCGGTGACCCGCTTCGTCGGTCGCGTGAAGATGTTCCGCGATCGCCTCAACGTGGTGCCGGACCATCCGCTGATCAAGGACGCCATCAAGGCCCGCGCCAAGAAGGGTCTGGATGAGAAGTCCTTCAAGGAAGGGGACTGGGTGGTAGCGACCCTCAAGCGCCACGCCCTGAGTGATGGCAACTTCTCCGCCGAGATCAGCCACAAGATCGCCGATCAGGAAGACCACAACGTGCCCTGGTGGGTGGTGCTGGCGCGCCACAACCTGGCCCAGATTGAACCGGCCGACCTGCCCGAGTGGAACGTCATCGAAGAGGAAGAGCTGCCGCGCACCGACCTGACCGCGACCCCCTTCTTCACCATAGATGGCGCCAAGACCAAGGACATGGATGACGCCCTGGCCATCCGCAAGCTGGACAACGGCTGGGAACTGCTGGTCGCCATCGCCGATCCGACCGCCTATGTGGCCGAAGGCAGCGAGCTGGACAAGGAAGCCGCCCAGCGCGCCTTCACCGTCTACATGCCGGGCCGCAACGTGCCCATGATCCCGCGCACCCTCTCGGACGAGCTCTGCTCCCTGAAAGAGGGCGAGGAGCGCAACACCCTGTGCGCCCGCCTGCTGATCGCCGAAGATGGCCTGCTGCTGGAAGAGACCGAATTCTTCGCCGCCCGCATCTGCTCCCACGCCCGCCTCAACTATGACGAGGTCTCCGACTGGGCCGAGCATGGCAAGGCACTGGACATAGACGCAGACGTCATGGCCCAGCTGCCACTGATGAAGGCCATGACGGAGGCACGCATCGCATGGCGTACCGAGCACGCCCTGGTGTTCCCGGACAGACCCGACTACGACTTCGAGCTGGGTGAGAACGGCGCCGTGCTGGCCATCCACGTGGAGCCGCGCCGCATCGCCAACCGCATGATCGAAGAGTCGATGATCGCCGCCAACATCTGCGCCGGTCGCGTGCTGGGCAAGAGCGTCGGCTACGGCATCTTCAACGTCCACACAGGGTTCGATGAAGAGTCCCTCGACGGCGCCATCGACCTGCTGAAAAGCGCTGAGGCCCCGTTCGAGAAGATCGATATCGCCAGCCTGTCCGGCTTCTGCGCCCTGCGCCGCTGGATCGACAGCCTGGATACCCGCTGGCTGGACGGCAAGATCCGCCGCTTCCAGAGCTATGCGCTGATGTCCGCCGAGCCGGGTGCCCACTACGGCCTGGGGCTGGATGCCTACGCCACCTGGACTTCACCTATTCGGAAGTACGGCGACATGGTCAACCATCGCCTGCTCAAGGCCGTCATCGCTGGCAAGACCCCGGGTGAGCGCCCAAGCCAGGAGCTGACCGAGCACCTGACCGAGTGCCGCCGCCTGCACCGCAGGGTGGAGCGCGACATCGGCGACTGGCTCTATGTCCGTTACCTCAAGGCCGATGCCGGCACCGACAAGGTGTTCAACGCCGAGATCATCGACGTGATGCGCGCCGGTCTCAAACTGCGCCTGCAGGAAAACGGCGCCGTGGTCTTCATGCCCGCCCGCCACATCCTGGACAACAAGGAGCGGCTGGAGTGCAACTGGGACAACGGCCGCGTCTACCTGGACAAGACCGAAGTGGTCTATGAGCTGGGCCAGATCATCGAGGTCAAGCTGACCGAGGCGGTGGAAGATACCCGCTCCCTCATCGCCAAGCCGGCGGTGGAGCTGGTGCCGGGCCCAGCACCGGAAGCCCCTGTGGCCGACGGCGCAGTGACCGAGAGCACTGCAGCCGAGAGCACTGCAGCCGAGAGCACTGACGCTCCTGCAGAGGCCGCCCCCAAGGCGGAATAAGCCCGGCGTCAGCAACTGGATATCCATAAAGCCCGCAACCCTGCGGGCTTTTTTATGGCCGTTGTTCACGGCCAGCAGGAAGAGGATGCCCCGCCCGCAACCAGCCCTCTCCATGGCCCCTTTGAGCCAACAGGCGAGTGCTGAGAGGCGGCCCTATGAGGCGATGGCCAGGGGAGCGCACATCCTCTTCAGTCACGGCGCTGACCGGCTTGAAGGCTGGGTTAAGGGCTGCTCGGCGGAGGCATGGCTTGCCCCTGAGCCTGCCGACCGAGAAGGTGCGTCCTCTTGGCCACCAGTGGCTTGCTTATTTTTCACACCGGGGATAAGGTGAACACCATAAATGAACGAACGTTCGCTCATTAAACTTGGACCAGCAGAGGGGAAGCAGAGCATGTCCATCAATCACAACCGCCTGGAGCAGCGGCGGGAGCAGATCATCCACGCCGCCCTCGGCTGCTTCATCGAGCGGGGCTTCCACCAGACCGGGATGCGCGACATAGCCGCCGCCGCCGGGGTGAGTCTGGGCAACCTCTACAACCACTTCGCCCGCAAGGAGGAGCTGATCGCCCTGATCGCTTCGCTGGAGGCGGCCGAGCTGCAACCCCTGCTGGATGAGCTGACCCGGGGACCGGCCCGCGCGGCGCTGGCCCGTTTCGCCGCCGGCTACCTGGCCTGGTCGCTGACCCCGGAGAACCTGCTGCTCGGCACCGAGATCCTGGCCGAGCTGACCCGCCACCCCGAGATGGCGGCCACCTTTGCCAGCAACCAGCGCCAGCTGTGTGATGCCCTGGCCGCTGCGGTGCGCCGTGGCCAGCAGGCGGGGGAGCTGGCTGCCCGCCTGGTGCCGGATCTCACGGCCCAGCTGCTGCTGGATGCACTGGAGGGGCAGGCCCTGCGCCACGCCCTGGCCCTGCACCCGGAGCAGGCGCCGGTCGAACAACGACTGCCCCAGCTGCTGGACTTGCTGCTGGGCCCGGCCAGCTGATCACCCCAAGGAGTCGCCATCATGACCTCCCCGCTCAATCGACTGGAAGGACTGGATCTGGCCCGCGCCCTGGCCTTGCTCGGCATGGTGCTGGTGAACTTTCGCATCGCCATGGGAGTGCTGACGGGCGGGCCTGACTGGCTCAAAGCCCTGCTGGATGCGTTGGAGGGGCGTTCCGCCGCCAGCTTCGTGGTGCTGGCAGGCATAGGCCTGGGTCTGTCGACCCGCAAGCTGAGCTGGCCGGCAGCCATGCGCCACACCACCAGGCGGGCTCTGTTCCTGCTGATCCTGGGGCTGCTCAACTACCTGGTGTTTCCCGCCGACATCATTCACTACTACGCCGTCTACTTCTTGCTGGGGGTCTGCTGTCTGCGGCTGCCCTCCCTCTGGCTGCTGGCCCTGATCCCCCTGCTGGCGGCGGGCTTCGTCAGCCTGTTGTTTCACTTCAATTACGATCAGGGCTGGCAGTGGCACAGCTTCAGCTATCCCGAGTTCTGGACCCTGCACGGCTTTGTCCGCAATCTGCTGTTCAATGGCTGGCACCCCGTGGTGCCCTGGCTGGGCTTTCTGCTCTACGGCCTCTGGTTGAGCCGCCAGGCCCTCGCGAGTGCAACCGTACAGCGCAGGCTGCTGGTCGGCGGGCTGAGTGCCATGGGGCTGGCCAAGGGGCTGTCGCTCTGGTTGCTGACACTGTTTCCCCAGCCTGAGCTGGCGCCTCTGCTGGCGACCCAACCCATACCTCCGGCCCCGCTCTACCTGCTGTTCGGCATGGGAGCGGCCAGCACCCTGATCGCGCTCTGCCTCTGGCTCGGCCGCGCCCTGCCCCATGCGCGCTGGTGGCGGGTCTGGCTGCCGGTCGGACGGCAGACGCTGACCCTCTATATTGCCCACATCATGATCGGCATGGGCGTGCTGGAGGCGCTGGGCTGGCTGCAGGGGCAGGATCTGCCCGAGGTGGTGCTGGCCGCCGCCCTCTTCGCCCTGGCGGCACTGCTGTTTGCCAATTTGTGGAGTCAACGCTTCGATCGGGGCCTGCTGGAGGGGGTGATGCGCCGGCTGTGCGGCTGAAGGAGCTGAGTGGAAAACTGAAAGTGGGTTACAAAATAATTGATTCATTGGTGATTAATGACATAAAGCGAAGGACTCATCGTCCTGACTCGCTGATTTGGGGTCACTGAGATCGCCCCATTTGAATACAAATAATGTATTTGTGATTCACATCACATTGACAGCCAGTTTGCGCAAACCACATAAGGTGATACTGATCACATTAAATCTGCGTACTCGGCAGGAAAGATCGAAATGTAGCCGAACTACAGCGCATGAATGTGATCGGCGTCACCATGAAGGGAGGGGGGTGGTCTGGGTATTTGAGAGGTGTGTCACAAGACACCCCGTTTTCAGCCTAATTTGATCACAAGCTGGTAGATTGAAGTTGCTTAGACGACTGGGATGGGGGTTCGGCAAAACCCGTCATCCCGACTACCACTTTTAATCAAACAGGCTTAAAACGGGGTCCCGACATGTTATCACCGGATACCAAAGTCAAGATACAGAATTTTGGACGCTTCCTGTCCAATATGGTCATGCCCAACATAGGCGCCTTCATCGCCTGGGGCTTCATTACCGCACTCTTCATCCCCACCGGCTGGCTGCCAAGCGAAACCTTGGCCAAGCTGGTCGGCCCCATGATCACCTACCTGCTGCCGCTGCTGATTGGCTATACCGGCGGCAAGCTGATGGGCGGTGAACGGGGCGGCGTAGTCGGTGCCATCACCACCATGGGCGTCATAGTGGGGACCGACATCCCCATGTTCATGGGTGCCATGATGGTCGGCCCGCTGGGTGGCTGGGCCATCAAGCGCTTCGACAAGGTGATGGAAGGCCGCGTCAAGAGCGGCTTCGAGATGCTGGTCAACAACTTCTCCGCCGGCCTCATCGGCATGCTGCTGGCGATCCTCGCCTTCTTCGTGATCGGCCCCTTCGTCAAGGTACTCTCCGGCGTGCTGGCCGGTGGCGTTGGCTTCCTGGTGGACAACAACCTGCTACCGCTCACCTCCATCTTCGTCGAACCGGCCAAGATCCTGTTCCTCAACAACGCCATCAACCACGGCATCTTCTCGCCGCTGGGGATCCAGCAGGCGACCGAGCATGGCCGCTCCATCTTCTTCCTGATCGAAGCGAACCCGGGTCCGGGCATGGGCGTGCTGCTGGCCTACATGGTGTTCGGTCGCGGTGCCGCCAAGCAGTCCGCCGCCGGTGCCTCCATCATTCACTTCTTCGGCGGCATCCACGAGATCTACTTCCCGTATGTGCTGATGAACCCGCGCCTCATACTGGCGGCGATCGCCGGCGGCATGACAGGGGTCTTCACCCTGACCCTGTTCAACGCAGGACTGGTCTCCCCCGCCTCACCGGGCTCCATCTTCGCCGTGCTGTTGATGACACCGAAAGCCTCCCTCATCGGGGTGCTGCTCTCCATCGTCGCTTCCACCACCGTCTCCTTCCTGGTCGCCGCCGTGTTCGTGCGTGCCCAGCAGCCGGAAGCCGACGAGGCCGATGCCCTCGGTGAAGCCACCCGCAAGATGAAAGCCATGAAGGGCGCCAAGCCCGAGACCGCAGCAGCCAAGAAGCCGGGCGGTGAACTGATGGCGGTGCGCAACATAGTCGTCGCCTGCGATGCGGGCATGGGATCCAGCGCCATGGGCGCCGGCCTGCTGCGCAAGCGGGTGCAGGCCGCCGGCCTCGACATCAGCGTCACCAACCGCGCCATCGATCAGCTCGACGATCAGGTGGACTGGGTCATCACCCACAAGGATCTGACCGAGCGGGCCCGTCGCCATGCGCCGAATGCCCACCACATCTCGCTCACCAACTTCCTCGACAACGGCCTCTATCAGGAGCTGGTGCAGAGCCTGACCCAGGCCGCCAACGATGACGTCGCCCACCCGCAGCTGCTGGTGGCGGCCAACGACGACCACTACGAGCCGCAAGCCAGCGAAGTGTTCACCCTGAGTCGTCAGGACGTGCACCTGGGGCTCAAGGCCGACAACAAGGAGGCCGCCATCCGGGCTGCCGGCAAGCTGCTGGCAGAACGGGGCTACGTGGCGCCCGACTACGTCAACGCCATGCTGGAGCGCGAGCAGCTGGTCTCCACCTACCTCGGCGAGTCCATCGCCGTGCCCCACGGCACCATAGCCGCCAAGGAGTTCGTGAAGCGTACCGGCATCGTCATCTGCCAGTATCCGGCCGGGGTCGCCTTCGGCGAGGCGGCCGATGAAGTGGCACGACTGGTGATCGGCATCGCCGCCCGCAACGACGAACACATGCAGGTGATAACCCGCCTGACCAATGCCCTGGATGAACCCGGTCTCATCGACCGGCTGGCCAGCACCCAGGATCCCCAGGAGTTTCTGGATCTGCTGGGTGCCGAACAGGCTGCGTAATCGTCCTTCATCGTCTTTGGTTGTAGAGGTTAATATCATGAAAACATTGCATTTTGGTGCCGGCAACATAGGTCGTGGCTTCATTGGAAAACTGCTGGCGGACGCCAGCCACCAGGTCACCTTCGCCGACGTCAACGAGACCCTGATCGATCAGCTCAACCACCGCCAGGAGTACAAGGTGCACGTGGTGGGGGCGGATCAGAAACTGGACGTGGTGCGCAACGTGGCGGCGGTCAGCTCCGCCGGCCACGAGGTGATCGCACGCATCATCACCGCCGATCTGGTCACCACAGCGGTCGGCCCCAACATTCTGGACAAGATTGCCAGCACCCTGGCCAAGGGGCTGCAGGCCCGCTTCGATGCCGGCAACCTGACGCCGCTCAACGTCATCGCCTGCGAGAACATGGTGCGTGGCACCAGCCATCTCAAGCAGGAGGTACTCAAGTTCCTGCCGGTCGCGTATCATGCCACGCTCGAATCCTGCGTCGGCTTCGTCGACTCGGCGGTGGATCGCATAGTGCCACCGGCGGCGGCCAACGACGATCCGCTGGAAGTGACGGTGGAGAGCTTTAGCGAGTGGATCGTCGATCAGACCCAGTTCAAGGGCGAACTGCCACAGGTGGCGGGCATGGAGCCTACCGACAACCTGATGGCCTTCGTCGAGCGCAAGCTGTTCACCCTCAACACCGGCCACATAGTCACCGCTTACCTCGGCAAGTTGCGGGGCTATAGCACCGTGCGCGAGGCGATTGAAGATCCTGTTATCCGCAGCAAGGTGCGCCGCGCCATGGAGGAGAGCGGAGCCGTACTGGTGAAGCGTTACGGCTTCGATCCCCGTCTGCACGCCGCCTATATCGAGAAGATCCTGGCCCGCTTCGCCAACCCCTATCTGGTGGACGAGATTGACCGGGTCGGCCGTCAACCGCTGCGCAAGCTGGCGGCGGGGGATCGGCTGGTGAAGCCGCTGCTTGGCACCCTGGAGTACGGCCTGCCGAGCGATCACCTGCAAGAGGGGATAGCCGCGGCGCTGCACTATCACAATGCCGATGACCCCCAGGCGGTGGAGCTGCAGAGCCTGCTGGCAGAGCTTGGCCCGGCCCAGGCCCTGGCCCGGGTGACAGGCCTTGCCGCCGACAGCGAGATAGTGCGTGCCATCGTCGCCCGTTACGACACCTTGAAGTGACCCTGATGGGGCGCACTCACCGCCAAGCAGCCGCATCAACCGGTTGAATGGCATGGGAATTCGCCCCATATGATAAAAACCGGGAGAGAGGCACTCTCTCTCCCTGTCAGCTGGACCCTAAGCACCTATGACCACACACCAGGAAGATGAAGTACTGGAACGACTGAACGAGCAGGATGGCCCCCGCGGCTTCTTTCTCGAAGTCGTGACCATCCTGGAAGAGGCGGTCGACTCCCTGATGCGGCGCGCGTTCCGCCAGGAGGAGTATGCCGTCAAATACGCCATCGAACCCCTGCTCAACCAGAGCGGCCCCCTCGGCCAGCTGGAGGTGCGCCTCAAGCTCATCTTCGCCCTCGGTCTCATCTCCCTCGAGCGCTATCAGGATCTGGAAGCCTACCTGAAGATCCGCGATTTTCTGGTGCGCGACCCCAAGGATTACCGCTTCAGCGACAAGCCGATCCGCGATCTGCTGAATCGTCTGCACGGTCTCAACCAGGGCAGCATGATGCCGCAGGATCCCCCGGCCAACGAGGAAGACTGGCCCTTCTACCAGATGCAGCTCAACCGGCTCGATCAGGTGGTGCGCTCGGCGCTGGTGCTGGCGGTGGCCGACTGCGTCACCGATCTCCACAAAGAGAGCCCCATCTAATCCGGCTGGTGACGTCAGCTCGGCAGCCTCCCCTTGCCCACCCCTTCTTCCCGACGGCCATGACGCCGGCTGTCGCGCCCATCCCCTCCGCCCTTGCTCGCGCCGCCACCGGGTGTCAATCTGACCAGCTTCCCCGCTACACTTCCCCCTAGTCCATTAGCTGAGTCGAGGTCTGCATGACTGCTCTCTCCCTGGCCGGGATCGCCCTGGTCTCAGTGCTGGCCCAGTGGCTCGCCTGGTCGCTGCGGGTGCCCGCCATCCTGTTTCTGCTGCTCACAGGCCTGACCCTGGGCCCGGTCAGCGGCCTGCTCGACCCCGATGCCCTGCTCGGCGAGCTGCTGTTTCCGCTGGTCTCCCTGTCGGTGGCCATCATACTGTTCGAAGGGGCCCTGACCCTGCACCTGGCCGAGCTCAAGGGGATCGGCAAGGTGGTGCGCAACCTCTGCTCGGTGGGCATGCTGGCCAGCTTCGCCGTCATCGGCAGCGCCAGCTACTTCCTGCTGGGGCTGGACTGGCGGGTCGCCATGCTGCTCGGCGCCGTGCTGGTGGTGACGGGGCCGACCGTGGTCGCCCCCATGCTCAACGTGATCCGCCCCACCCGGGAGGTGGACCGCATCCTGCGCTGGGAAGGGATAGTCATAGACCCCATCGGTGCCCTGTTCGCCGTGCTGGTGTTCGAGGCGGTGCGCCTCGGCAGTCAGGGGGATCTCATCAGCCACACCCTGCTGGCACTGGCAAAAACTGTGGGGGTCGGCGCCCTGATCGGGGTGGTCGCCGGCTGGCTCACCACACTGCTGATCCGCAAGGACTGGCTGCCGGTCAGCCTGCACAAGTTCGGGGTGCTGGCGCTGGTGCTGGTCACCTTCAGCCTCTCCAACTGGCTCAGCCACGAATCCGGCCTGCTGGCGGTCACCGTATTCGGCATCTGGCTCGCCAACCAGGAGGGGCTGGATCTGGAGGAGGTGCTGGCCTTCAAGGAGGATCTCGCCGTCATCCTCATCTCCTCCCTGTTCATCCTGCTGGCGGCCCGCCTCGATCTGGCCCAGCTCTGGCAGCTCGGCCCCATGGTGCTGGCGCTGCTGTGCGTGGTGCAGTTCGTGGCACGCCCGCTCTGCATCCTGGTCTCGACCTGGGGCTCGGATCTCTCCTGGCGAGCCCGCGCCCTGCTCAGCTGGATAGCGCCGCGGGGCATAGTGGCGGCGGCGGTCAGCGCCTCCTTCGCCATCAGCCTGCATCAGGCCGATATTCCCGATGCGGACAAGCTGGTGCCGCTGGTGTTCGCGGTGATCATCTCCACGGTGGTGCTGCAGAGCCTCACCTCGGCGCCGCTGGCGGGCCTGCTCAAGATGCGCCAGAGCGCACCCAACACCTGGCTCATCATAGGGGCAAACTCGGTGGCGCGGGCCATAGGCTGGGCGCTGGCGGAGCAGGGGGTGCCGGTGCAGCTCTGCGACCCAGCCTGGGAGTTCTGCCGCCAGGCTCGCATGAGCAACCTGCCCTGCTACTTCGGCAACCCCCAGTCCGAACATGCCGAGCTGCACCTGCCGCTCACCAGCATCAGCACAGTGCTGGCGCTCTCCCCCAACCGTCACAACAACGCCCTCGGCGTGCTGCACTTCGCTCATCTCTATGGCGAGGAGAAGGTCTACTCCCTGCGCTCCAGCGAACAGCACGGCAAGGCGAACCGGGAGAGCGCCACCTTCCGCGCCCGCCAGAACCTGTTCGGTCCCGAGGTCAACTATGCCCGCCTGAGCGGTCTGCTGAGCCGGGGCGGCCAGATCAAGGCGACCCGCCTGAGCGAGGCGTTTGACTGGGCGCAATACCAGACGGCCAATCCCGGTGCCATCCCGCTGTTCGTGCTGGATGGCAAGGCCAGGCCCCGCATAGTCACAGGTCCTGTCACGCCGCTGGCGGGGGAGCTGCTGATCGCCCTGCAACCGCCCAAGGAGACAGCCAGCTCATGAGCGAGACGTCGCACCACCACAATCCGCTGCTCGCACCGCTGCTGGCCCTGCTGCAACAGGCCAGGGGTGGCTACAAGGTACATGAGCTGCTGGCCGCCCTGCGCCGGCAGGGGGCGGTTCCGACGTTGGCGGAGGATGAGCAGCTGCAGCTGTTTCGGGTCAACTTCCTCATCATGAACGCCCTCTACCAGCTGCAGGCCGAGCTCCATGACGAGGGCTGGTGGCTGGTGATCAGTACCCTGGATATCCGGCTCGAACCCCTTGCCGGGGCAACAGATACTCGCCAGAGGCTGGCCCTCGGCCAGCCGCTGCGCAGTTACTACCTGGACTGGCGGGTGTTCTGGCAGACAGACAGGGAGGAGGTGGAGGCCCTGCTCACCCGTTTCTGGCTCGCTTATGACGGAACGGGGCACAGGGCGGAGGCGCTGGCCCTGTTCGAGCTGACCGCAGATGCCAGCCAGGAGACAGTACGCCGCCGCTGGCGGGAGCTGGCGCTGCAACACCACCCGGATCGGGGTGGCGATGCCGAGACCTTCATCCGCATTCGCTGGGCCTGGGAGTGCCTGAACACAGCCAAATGAGCCGGGCCGCCCCCTGCCCCAGCCACTAGACTTGAAGAGGCGCCAAGAGTCACAGGAGGACGTCATGACAGTCAGTGAACTTCGCCTGCTTTACCAACAGCAAGCCTTCAAGGAAGCCGAGATCCTGCAGGATGCCATACTGCCGGGCTGGATCGTGGAGTTCAGGGGTCAGGATGGCAGGTTGTACGAGCTGACAGACACCCTGGGTTGCCCCCGCTATTTCGGCTCGATCGAGGAGGCCCGCCAGCACGTGCATCTGGTGGCGGACTGCCCGATCCAGGTCGAGCATCTCTACCGCTTCTTCGAACGCTGAGTGGCATTCAGGATCAAGAAAGGCTCCCGAGGGAGCCTTTTCTCATTCCGGTTGCAGCGGTTCCGACCCTTTTCCCTCCAGCCGCCTGACCGGTTTTTGCAGGATCAGGTTGGCCGGATAGGTGACCAGATCGCCGTTGTCATCGCGCACCCTCAGGTAGAACAGACCTATCTCGGTAATGACGCCGGTGACGGAATCATCCTTGTCGAGGATGCGGATCCGGTCGCCAATCTTGTAGGGGAAGGCGAAGAAGATGGTGATGCTGGCGGTGATGTTGGAGAGGATCGACCACTGCGCCACCATGGCGACACCAAGCACGGCGAAGAAGGAGGAGGCGAGCACCACCAGCCGGGAGAAGTCGAGCCCCCACACCCCGGCCAGGATCAGCAGGGTGGCGCAGCCGAGCAGGAAGTGGAACACGTGCTCCACGTAGAGCACCCGGTTCTCGCTCACCTGCCGGCTCTGGGCCAGCGCCAGCAGACTCTTGTGAATGAGGCTGCGGATCAGGGTGTGGCCCAGCAACAGCAGCAGGGTCACGCCAAAAGATTGCCACATGGTCATGACGGCTCCTTACCACCAGCGTCTGTGTTTGAGCCAGACGGCCAGTCCGGTGGCCAGTGCCACCAGGGAGCCGCAGAAGACCCAGAAGGCGGTCGGGCTCTCGGCCCCCGGGATCCCCCCCAGGTTGATGCCAAACAGGCCGGTCAGGAAACTGGCGGGCAGAAACAGCAGCGCCATCACCGACATCTGGTAGGCCCGGCGATTGGTCGCCTCCGCCATCAGGTTGTTGATCTCGTCCGCCAGCACGGCGGTGCGCGCCACCCCGGCATCCAGATCATCCAGCCAGCGCCGCAACCGGTCGGCGATATCGAGCAGGCGGCGCCTGTCATCCTCGTCCAGCCAGCTGATCTTCTCGTTGGCGAGCCGAGCCACCAGATCCCGCTGGGGGGAGAGGTAGCGGCGGATCATGATGAGCTGCTTGCGGATCAGCGCCAGCCTGCCGTTGGCGGGCAGGTCGCGCATCAGCACCATCTCCTCCAGATCCAGGATCTTATCGTGCAACTCCTCGACAAACTCTCCCGCCCTGTCGGTCAGGGCGTCACAGATCTCCACCAGCCAGTCGGCCGGGGTATCGGCACCGCCCCCCAGTTTCAGCTGGCCATACACATCCTGCTCCGACAACAAGGCGCGACGACGGCTGCTGATGATGAGATCCGGGGTGATATAGATGCGCAGCGCCACCATCTCTTCGGGCCTGTGATCCTTGTTGTGGTTGATGCCGCGCAGGATCAGCAGCACGGTTTCCCCCATCCGCACCAGCTTGGGCCTGTTGCTCTGGCCGAGCAGGGACTCGCGCGCCGCGTCATTGAGCAGCGGGGTCTGCAGCAGCCAGCGGGCCGCTTCCGGATTGCCGTAATCCAGATGCAACCAGCCGGGTTTATCCCCCGGTATCTCGCTCCCCGCCGCCAGCGGCTGCATGCCGCCCTTGCCATCCAGGGTCAGGCCATAAATCACGTCACTGGGCACCCGATCCATCTGCTCGTCCTTTTCGTTCCGATTCATCGGCCCAGCTTACACGAAAGCCGGGCCTGACTCAGCCCCGGGGCAGCCGACCCACGCCGGCCATGTTAAGATGCGGCCTCATTTCAGACACAGGAAGCCATGCCATGCCCATCTGGGTCGATGCCGATGCCTGCCCCCTCCCGGTCAAGGAGATCCTCTACCGCGCCGCCCACCGCGCCCAGGTCGTCACCACGCTGGTGGCCAATCAGGGGCTGCGCGTCCCCCCCTCCCCCTTCATCAAGACCCAGCAGGTGGAGAAGGGATTCGATGTGGCGGATCATGTGATCGCCCAGCAGGTCACGCCGGGGGATCTGGTGATCACCGGCGACATACCGCTCGCCTCCTGGGTGATAGATGCCGGTGGCGAGGCGCTCAACCCCCGCGGCGAGATCTACACCCGCGAGACCATCCAGGCGCGGCTCGGCATGCGCAACTTCATGGAGGAGCTGCGCTCGGCCGGGGTGCAGACCGGCGGCCCGGCGCCCTTCAACGCCGCCGACAAGCAGCGCTTCGCCAACGCCCTCGACAAGTGGCTGCTCAAGGGCAAGCTGAGCTGATTGCCGCCTCCCCGGCATCCGGCCGGGGATATTCATTCCTACCTCCTTGTGCTTAATTTTTCCTTAAGTTTGGTGCCCTAACCTTGTGGCTGTTTCACACCCACCCGCAAGGAGCACACATGAAACTGACCCCTCTATTGTTACTGATCCCCCTGTTCAGCGGCGCCGTTCTGGCCGATCCCCAGTGTACCCAGACCGACAAGAGCCAATGGCTGAGCGAGGCGGATGCCCAGCAGAAGATCAAGGCGATGGGCTACGACATCAAGAAGTTCAAGGTGACCAAGACCCACTGCTACGAGATATACGGTTGGGACAAGGACAAGCGCAAGGTCGAGATCTACTTCGACCCGACAGATCTGAAGAAAGTGAAAGAAGAGATAGACGAATAACCGAGCCATGGGCCGGTCTGTCGCCGGCCCCCTTGATGGAGCCTTGCCATGTCAACCCCGTCTGAAGTGAAAGTCTGGGATCCCCTCATCCGGGTGTTTCACTGGGCAACCGTGATCCTCTGCCTGCTCAACTTCTTCGTACTGGAAGAGGGCAGCAAGAACCACAGATACGTCGGCTATACCCTGGCAGCCCTGCTGCTGATCCGGCTGCTGTGGGGACTGGTCGGCCCCCATTACGCCCGCTTCGGCCAGTGGTGGCCAACGCCGGCCCGCATTCGTTACTACCTGCGCCAGCTGGCACAGGGCCGCCACCCCTATTATCTCGGCCACAACCCGCTCGGCGCCCTGATGATCTGGCTGTTGCTGCTGTCGCTGGTCGGCACCCTGGCCACCGGCTGGTTCACCACCTGGGATGCCTTCTGGGGTGAAGAGTGGATGGAAGAGCTGCACGGGGTCGTCGCCAACACCCTGATGGCCGCCGTCGGTGTCCATGCCGCCGTGGTGATCCTGACCGACCGCCTCACCCGCAGCGATCTGCTGCGCGCCATGGTGCTGGGCAAAAAACGGGTGCCCGCCGATGCCAAGGTGGAAGATCCGCGCAGTTAATGACCGGGCCGGTCCGCCGGCCCCGGTTTTTTGCTGCAATGGCCCGCGACACTGGTAAGATGCGCCGCCATTTCTCCATGCCGTAAGCCACCATGACAGCCCAAGGGCACCTGCTGTTTTCCGTCACCTGCACCCTGCTCGCCCACAAGTTCCAGCTCACGCCGGCCCTGGCCGATGCCAGTCTGTGGCAGACCATACCCGCCGCGCTGGCCAGCGCCCTGCTGCCGGATCTCGACCACCCCAAGTCCGTGCTGGGTCAGCGGCTGCCCTGGATCTCCAAGCCATTGTCGCGGCTGTTCGGTCATCGCGGCTTCACCCACAGCCTGCTGGCGGTGGCCGTGGCCGTGTGGGGGCTGGATCAGAGCCTGGTGCCCGAACTGCTGCCCGCCGGGGTCAAGGATGCGCTCATTATCGGCTACCTCAGCCACCTGCTGGGAGACTGGCTCACCCCCGCTGGCATACCGCTGTTCTGGCCGCTCAAGCGGCGCTACCGGCTGCCGGGCTGGCCGCTCAAGAGCGGCGGGGCCGTCGAGACCGGCTTTTGCACCCTCACCCTGCTGGCCGCCGGTTACTGGAACCACTGGGCCGGTTGAGCGGGCCCAGACCCGACGCGACTGCGGATTGGCCGGAAGCTCTTTTGCTCCCCTGAAAAAAACAAACCCCTGCCGAGGCAGGGGTTTGTCATGGTGAGAGCGAGTGGATGAGTTACAGCATCACACCGGCAATCACGGCGGAGAGCAGGCTCACCAGGGTAGAACCGTACACCAGCTTCAGACCGAAGCGGGAGACCATGTTGCCCTTCTCTTCGTTCAGCGCTTTTACCGCACCGGCGATGATGCCGATGGAGCTGAAGTTGGCGAACGACACCATGAAGATGGAGAGGATGCCGACGGTGCGCGGGGAGAGCTCGGCAGCGATCTTGCCCAAGTCCATCATGGCCACGAACTCGTTGGTCACCAGCTTGGTCGCCATGATGGAACCGGCTTGCAGGGCTTCACCACCCGGGATACCCAGGATCCAGGCGATCGGGTAGAA
The DNA here is from genome assembly GCF_963899385.1 of Aeromonas sp. MR7. NCBI lineage: Bacteria > Pseudomonadati > Pseudomonadota > Gammaproteobacteria > Aeromonadales > Aeromonadaceae > Aeromonas > Aeromonas sp. MR7. The sequence goes on along the minus strand of NZ_CAWQXH010000049.1, from coordinate 26,286 downwards.
GAGGTAGCCCATGACGTACTGGAAGTTGACGCCAAACGCCAGCTCGAACAGGTAGTTGACCAGGGCGATCAGGGCGATGAAGCCCACCAGCATGGCAGCCACGATAACGGCCACGGAGAAACCGGCCATGATGTACTCGCCCAGCATCTCGAAGAAGTTCTCTTTCTTCGGGGTGTGGTGCTCGTCGCCCTCGGCGATGGCTTTCAGGTCGGTGACAGAGTTGTCCGGCTCATACGGGTTGATCAGGGACAGCACTATGAAGGTGCTGAACATGTTGAGCACCAGCGCGGCCACCACGTAACGCGGCTCGATCAGCTGCATGTAGGCACCGACGATGGACATGGAGACGGTGGACATGGCGGTCGCCGCCAGGGTGTACATCTGCTTCTCGTTCAGGTGCGGCAGTGTGTTCTTGAGTGCGATGAAGTTCTCGGACTGGCCGACGATCATGGAGCTGATGGCGTTGAAGGATTCCAGCTTGCCCATGCCGTTGATCTTGGCCAGCACGGTGCCGATGCCACGAATGACGATGGGCAGCAGACGGATGTACTGCAGAATACCGATCAGCACGGAGATGAAGACGATGGGCATCAACACCATCAGGAAGAAGGAGAAGGCCCCTTCGTTGACCAGGCCACCGAACACGAAGTCGGTACCCTGTTTGGCAAACTCCATCAACTTGGTGAAGCCGGCTGCGAAGCCACCCACCACCGCCAGACCCACTTCGGAGTTCAGCATGAACCAGGCCAGCGCCAGTTCGACCACCAGCAGTTGGCCGATATAGCGCAGTTTGATCTGTTTCCAGTTGTGGCGGTTAGCCAGCAAAGCAAGAGCGAGGACCATCACGAGTCCGAGCACAAAGTGAACGTATTCCATACCAGTAGCACCTGAGTGAATTGTTATTTTTGACCGGCGCCATCATAGACATTTGCATATTTAAAAATCAGATAGCCATCACAATCTGCGGTAAAAATATGCATGTTGGATAATACAAACGTTTTTAAATTAATTAAACGCTCATTGCGGCATCTAATCATTGTTCAATAAATATAAAAATAGATAATAAACAGCCAGTTACAAATAAACATCTCAACCAGAAAGACCTATCACAACACAATATCAACATCTGCTTAAAACGCTGGCCGCCCCGTCGTAGCGGTCAGGTTAAATTTGAGACAAAAATATTTAATCAAACCAGAGTGACAAACGTTTATCTTATGTGCGATGAACGACGCCGGCTTAGTCGCGCTATTTTTGACGCTGTTTTGCATTCTGTTCCGTGCACACAAACGGGAAAGCGTCCGCTTTTTATTGCACGCGCCTCACCAGGCTCCTTTGCTCAGGCGTTCAAAAATCCGCCACACCCGAGGCCGCATTCTGGTACAATGCGCGGCCTTAGCGTTAGCGCATCCCCGTTTTCTCCGAAATAGAGTCCTTTTGTGAACAACAGCGAATTTAGCAGCCTCAACCTCTCCCCCGCCCTGCTGGAAAACCTCGCCAGTCTGGGTTATCTGCAGATGACCCCGATCCAGGCCCAGAGCCTGCCCCTGGTGCTCGATGGCAAGGATCTGATCGCCAAGGCAAAAACCGGCAGCGGCAAGACGGCCGCCTTCGCCTTGGGTCTGCTCTCCCGGCTCAACGTCAACCGTGTCGACGTGCAGGCGCTGGTGCTCTGCCCGACCCGCGAACTGGCGGATCAGGTGGCCCAGGAGATCCGTCGTCTGGCCCGCGCCCTGCCGAACGTCAAGCTGGTGACCCTGTGTGGTGGCACCCCGACCGCACCTCAGTCCGCCACTCTGGGCTTCGGTGCCCACATAGCCGTCGGCACCCCTGGCCGCATTCTCAAGCACCTGGAACAGGGCACCCTGGAGCTGTCCAGCCTGGAGACGCTGGTGCTGGACGAAGCGGATCGCATGCTGGACATGGGCTTTGGCGAAGACATCAATAAAGTCATCAGCCATGCGCCCGAGCGCCGCCAGACCCTGCTCTTCTCCGCCACCTATCCGGAGGGCATAGCCCAGATGAGCCGCGGCGTGCAGCGCAACCCGGTCGAGGTGAGCGTGGAATCCCTGCACGAAGGCAGCGCCATCGAACAGAAGCTGTATGAAGTGCCGGCCGGCCAACGCCTCGATGCCCTGACCTGGCTGCTGAGCCACTACCAGCCAAGCTCCTGCGTGGTGTTCTGCAACACCAAGCGGGCCTGCAACGACGTGGCTGACCATCTGGCCGCCAAGGGCTTCTCGGCGCTGGCGCTGAACGGCGATCTGGAACAGCGCGAGCGGGATCAGGTACTGGTGCGCTTCGCCAACGGCAGCGCCACCATACTGGTCGCCACCGACGTGGCCGCCCGTGGTCTGGACATCAAGGAGCTGGGCGCCGTCATCAACTTCGAGCTGACCTATGACCCCGAGGTGCACGTGCATCGCATCGGTCGTACCGGTCGCGCCGGCCAGCAGGGTCTGGCCCTGAGCCTGTATCAGCCGAACGAGGCCCAGCGCGTCAACTTTATCGAGGAGTACCAGCAGGCTCCCATCCCGCAAGGGGATCTGGCCGAGATTGGCCGCGAGATCAAACCGATCGCGCCGCTGATGGCCACCCTCTCCATCGATGCGGGCCGCAAGACCAAGGTGCGCGCCGGTGACATCCTGGGCGCCCTGACCGGCGAAGGCGGCATTGCCGGGGCCGATGTTGGCAAGATCCAGATCTCCGAGCAGTACTCCTACGTGGCGGTGAAGCGCAGCGTGGCAAGCGCCGCCCTCAAGCGGTTGCAGGAAGGCAAGATCAAGGGGCGCACCTACCGCGCCCGCAAACTGGGTTAACGATGCAGCCGGGCGGCGCAGCTGCCCGACTCGTCACGAACCACAGCACGGGCGCCTTTGCAGGCGCCTGTTTTTTATCGCACATGTGCCATTCCCATGGCATGGACAACACAGATGAACAGAGAACCCCAAGCCGACGTCAGCTGCCAGAACTGCGAAGCCTGCTGCTGCCGCCTCGAAGTCATGCTGTTTACCGATACCGGCGTGCCGGATCGCTACGTGGACGAGATAGAGGGACAGGTGCCCGTGATGCACCGGCTGGAAGATGGCTGGTGTGCGGCGCTGGATCGCAACACCATGATGTGCCGCATCTACGAGGTACGCCCTTTAATCTGTCGCGAGTTCGAGATGGGCGAACCCGACTGCATCGATGAACGGGACAAGTGGTTTATCAACCTGAGTTAACCAAGGGATAGCAAGCGGTGCTGGATCGCCCCTCTATGATGTGCCGCATCTACGAGGTACGCCCTTTAATCTGCCGTGAATTCGAGATGGGCGAGCCCGACTGCATCGACGAGCGGGACAAGTGGTTTATCACGCGGAATTGAATACGACATTCGGTGCTGGATCGCCCCTCTTCATGATGTGCCGCATCCATGAGGTGCGCCCGCTGATCTGCCGCGAGTTCGAGATGGGCGAGCCCGACTGTATCGACGAGCGGGACACATGGTTTATCACGCAGGAGTGAGCGGAACCGGATCGGCGGCCAGCCGCTGCTCCAGCCAGCACAGTGCCTCGTCGGTCTGCTCGAAGTAGCGGATCGCCTGAAATGGCAGCTCGCTGAAGATCTGATCGGCCAGGTATTGCTTGAAGCTCCCTGCCAGCACCACCGCCAGAAAGGCGCAGCCATTGACGGCGCACCAGCCGAACTGGCGACGAAAGCGGGCAAGCACCTCGGGTCCTGCCGCCTCAAACTCGGTCGCCACCTCGACGATCCCCCAGGGCGCATCGCTCAATTCCGCTATCTGCCGGCTGAAGGCGGCCTCATAGGCCATGGCCCCCGCCAGGTTGAAGGGGCCGCTCGGCTGACAGATCAGCACCTGTCCTCGCCGCTGCATCTCAAAATGGCCGTGTGGTTGCAACTTCACGCCAGTCTCCTTCCTTGGATCCTTTCCCACTGCACCAAAACGGTGGCATGTTGCAACAAGGTAAGGATTTATCTACACAAAGTCCATGCCACCACGCATGGCCAAACCCTTGTCCCACCGCCAGCCAGCCCCTTGCCGGCACAGATGCTCAGGCAATATGGAGCGGCTTCCCCTCCCGTCATGTTCTGTTGCAGTTAACAAAACGTTGCTGCTATCATCCGCGCCGCCATGAACATTCCACCAGCGGAAACGTTGGTCATCAACGCAAGGATCAGAGATGAAAAACCGGGACTCGAGTCACTACCAGCGGATCTGGCGCTGGCACTTCTACGCCGGCCTCTTCGTCGCCCCCTTCCTGATCCTGCTCTCCCTCACCGGCATTGTGTACCTGTTCAAGCCCCAGCTCGACAATCTCATGTATCCCGAGCTGATGAAGGTGACGCCTGCCAGCCAGTCCCTGAGCGCCGATCAGTTGCTGGTCAAGGCGATGGTGACCATGCCGGACGCCAGCCTGAGCAAGTACCTGCCGCCGGTCAGCCCGGATGCCAGCGCCCAGTTCATCGTCCGCCAGGGGGGTCGCGAGCTGACCCTGTTCCTCGATCCCGCCAGCGGCGCCCTGCTCGGTACCCTGGACAACCAATGGAATCTGCAGGCGGTGGCCCGCGCCCTGCACGCCGAGCTGCTGCTCGGCACCACAGGGGATAGATTGATCGAGCTGGCCGCCGGCTGGGGAATAGTGCTGCTCGTCAGCGGCCTCTATCTGTGGTGGCCACGCAAGGGGCCCGGCGTGGGCGGCATCCTCTGGCCCAGAATGAACCAGCGTGGACGCCTCTGGTGGCGGGATCTGCACGCCGTGGTCGGCTTCTGGGGCGCGGGCTTCCTGCTGCTGTTGCTGCTGAGCGGCATGACCTGGACCGGTTTCTGGGGCGATCAGTTCGCCAACGTCTGGAACCGCTTCCCCGCCGCCATGTGGAATCAGGTGCCCGCATCCGCACCGCTTGCCCGCAGCCTGAACCAGGCCCACGCTCAAACTGTGCCCTGGGCGATGGAGAGCACCCCCATGCCGAGCTCGATCACGCCCGATGAGATGGGCTCCATGGCGATGGCAGACACGGCCATGCCGCAGAGTGCGGAAGGCCACGATCATAGCGCCATGAACCATGGCGGGGAACACGAGGGGATGGTGATGGCCGAGCACCGCATCCCGCTGCAGCAGGTGGTGGAGATTGCCAACGAACGCCGGGTCACCCCGGGCTACAGCATCACGCCGCCGGCCGGCAAGAGCGGCGTCTACACCATAGCCCTGTTCGCCGATGATCCGCGCAACGATGCCACCCTGCACATAGATCAGTACAGCGGCAAGGTGCTGGCCGACGTGCGCTGGCAGGATTACGGCCTGGTCGCCAAGACGGTGGAAACCGGCGTCATGCTGCACACCGGCAAGCTCTACGGCTGGCCCCATCAGCTGGCCATGCTGCTCATCTGTCTGATGGTGTTGCTGAGCGCCGTAAGCGGCCTCTGGATCTGGTGGAGCCGCCGTCCGCAGGGCCGTCTCGCGGCGCCGCCGCTGCCGGCCAAACTGCCCCCCATGCGCGGCGCCATCGCCGTGCTGGTGCTGCTCGGCATCTGCTTCCCGCTGGTGGGCGCCTCCATGGTCGTCATCTGGCTGCTGGACAGCCTGATCTTCTCCCGCCGTGCGGCTGGACTGACGCAAGCCGGCTGAGACCGCTCGCCCGCCGTGGCGGCAAACAAGAAGGGCTCCTCATCAGGAGCCCTTCTTGTTTCATTCCCCCCTATTATTCCATCGCCTCGACCAGCGCTATGATCTTCCGCGCCTTCTCGAAATGGTCGAGCCTCTGGGTCTGGATCCACCAGGTCGCCGCCTCCATCAACAACTCGGGGTCGTCATTGTGGTTGGCAAAAAACGCATAGAAGGAGACGCCCACCGCCTCCCCCTTCTGCGCAATCTTCTGGTGGCAGACCTGGATGATTTTCTTTTTCAATGATCCGCGCATGTGCTTTTCTCCCTCATGCTTGCGTCCGGGCAAACCCCTCCCGCAGTGCCTCGACGGGCAGGTAGCGGCCGATGATCACCAGCCGAGATTGAGGAGGCGTCTCCTCCCAGGGAGAGCCGTAATCGAACCCCGCCACCCTGTGTACCCCCTGCACTATCAGACGGCGCGATTCGCCCGCGATGGCCAGCACCCCCTTGTAGCGCAGCATGTCATTGCCATGCAACTCGATGCACTGCTCCATGAAGGCGCCTATTTGCTTCAAATCCAGCTCGCCCCCCTCGAACAGCTGGGCCGAGATGGCATCCTGCCAGGAGCGCGGCCGGGCCGAAAGCGGGCGAAACGCCTCGAAGCCCTGCTGCCCTGCCCGCACAATGCGAAGGCCTGAACTCAGCGCCAGCTCGTCGCTCAGGCTGAAGGCATCCAGATCCAGCCAGCACTCGGCCGGGCACTCACCCTGCACTATGTCGATGAGCTGCGCCTTGGGGTTGATGCCGTGGACTCGCGCTATGGCCGCCTCCCGCGTCGCCCCGTCCACCCTGTCTGTCTTGGTGAGCAGGATGCGATCGGCAAAACCTATCTGGGCCGCCGCCACCGGATGCTCGTCCAGCTGGCGGCCTATGTGTTCACCATCGACCAGGGTGATGACGGCATCCAGGCGCAAGGCATCGCGCAACTCTTCTTCGACAAAGAAGGTCTGGATGATGGGGGCAGGATCGGCGAGCCCTGTGGTCTCGACGATCAGCCGCTCGAACCTCAACTCCCCCGCGGCCCGCCGGGCCAGCAGGTCGGCCAGCGCGGCCCTGAACTCACCGCGCACGCTGCAACAGACGCAGCCGTTGCTGAGCTCCACCACGCTTACCCCAGAGCCGCCCTCAAGCAGAGAGCCGTCTATGTTGGCGGCGCCGAACTCGTTTTCGAGGATGGCCACGGAGACATCGGCGTGGTGGCGCAGGAAATGGTTGAGCAGCGTGGTCTTGCCGGCGCCGAGAAAACCGGTCAGCAAGGTGACCGCTACAGCCTGTGTCATGTTGGGAGTCCTGTGGTGAGGGGGCTAGTCGCAGTGTCCGCTATATCCGGCCAGAGCCGAGAAAACCGTTCAATCAAGGATGACCGCGACAGCATGCGTCATGATGGGAGTCCTATGGTGAGGGGGCTAGTCGCAGTGTCCGCTATATCCGGCCAGAGCCGAGAAAACCGTTCAATCAAGGATGACCGCGACAGCATGCGTCATGGTGGAAGTCCTGTGACGTGAAACCTAACAGCAGCGTCCGCCATTCTTGCCGCCATAGCGGGCATCCTGGCGTTCGCGAAAGAACTCGTCGTGGCTCATGGGGGTCTGCTCGGGATGAGTCAGCCGCATGTGCTGCACGTAGTTGTCATAATCGGGCACACCCACCATGAGTCTGGCGGTCTGTCCCAGATACTTGCCCGCCTTGGCCAGGGTATCGAACATGAGCACTCCTTAAAGGCCGTCGATGAGGCGCCGGCACCCGCGGGTGCCGGCCTGCTGACTTACTTGAGACTGGGGGCCAGCTCGCCGTCGTCAGCATCATCGTCAGACCTGGGCCGGGTTGCACCCGGTTGTTTCGGCATAGCCTGATACGGCATCTCGTTGGCGGTCGGCTGCGGATTTTTCAGCGCCTTGAGGGCCGTCTTCAGGGAGAAGCCGGCCAGCACCACCACCACCAGCATGAAGAAGATGGTCAGCCCCGCATCCAGCCGGTTGTTGAACACCAGCTGGGCCAGCTGGGATTCGGTGTACTGGGCCGGGATGGTGCCGCTGTCGATCATGGCCTGGAACTTGTTGGCTATGGCCAGGAAGCCGAGCTTGGGATTGTCGCTGAAGGTCTTCTCCCAACCCGCAGACAGGGTGCAGATCAGCAGCCAGCTGGTGGGCAGCAGGGCCACCCAGGCATAGGCCTGACGCTTCATCTTGAACAGCACCACGGCGCAGAGCATCAGCGCCATGCCCGCCAGCATCTGGTTGGCTATGCCAAACAGCGGCCACAGGGTGTTGATACCACCGAGGGGATCCACCACCCCCTGATGCAGGAAGTAACCCCAGGCCAGCACGCACAGGGCGGTGGCGAGCAGGTTGGCCGGCAGGGAGTCGGTGCGCTTGAGGGAGGGGGAGATGACCCCCAGCAGATCTTGCAGCATGAAGCGCGCCGCCCGGGTCCCCGCATCCACGGCAGTGAGGATGAACAGGGCCTCGAACAGGATGGCGAAGTGATACCAGAAGGCGACGTTCATCAGGCCACCGAGGGCACCGTGCAGTATGTAGGCCATGCCGACCGCCAGGGTCGGGGCACCGCCGGCACGGGAGATGATGCTCTGCTCACCCACCTCGCTGGCGATGCGGGTCAGGGTCTCGGGGGTGATCTGGAAGCCCCAGTTGCTCACCACGGCAGCGGCGGAGACCACCACGTCTGTTGTGCCCGCCGGCGCCAGCACAGCCATGGGGCTGTTCATGGCGAAGTAGACACCCGGATCTATGACGCAGGCGGCCACCAGCGCCATGATGGCGACGAAGGACTCCATCAGCATGCCGCCGTAACCGATGAAGCAGGCCTGATTCTCGTTGGCCAGCATCTTGGGGGTGGTGCCGGACGAGATGAGCGCGTGGAAGCCTGAAACGGCACCACAGGCGATGGTGATGAACAGGAAGGGGAAGAGATCCCCGGCCCAGACCGGGCCTGTGCCGTCGATGAACTGGGTCAGCGCCGGCATCTGCAGGGTCGGCTGGGTCACCAGTATGCCGATGGCGAGGCCCACTATGGTGCCGATCTTGAGGAAGGTGGATAGGTAATCACGGGGTGCCAGCAGCAGCCAGACCGGCAGCACGGAGGCGACGAAGCCATAGCCCACCAGCATCCAGGTCAGCTGCACGCCGTCGAAGTCGAAATAGGGTGCCCAGGTCTCGCTCTCGGCCACCCAGCCACCGGAGATGATGGCAAAGATGAGACACACCAAACCGATCACAGACACCTCGCCGATGCGGCCCGGCCTCAGGTAGCGGATGTAGATCCCCATGAAGATGGCGAGCGGTATGGTGAAGGCCACAGTGTAGGTACCCCATGGGCTGTGGGCGAGCGCCTTGACCACTATCATCGCCAGCACCGCCAGTATGATCACCATGATCATGAAGGTGGCGACCAGGGCGATGACCCCCGCCGTGGGCCCCATCTCAGCCCTGACCAGCTCACCGAGGGAGCGACCATCCCGGCGGGTGGAGACGAACAGCACCATGAAGTCCTGTACCGCCCCCGCCAGCACCACCCCGGCCAGCAGCCAGAGCATGCCGGGCAGATAGCCCATCTGGGCCGCCAGCACGGGACCGACCAGGGGGCCGGCGCCGGCGATGGCGGCGAAATGGTGGCCAAACAAGACCTTCTTGTCGGTCGGCACATAGTCCAGACCGTCGTTGTGACGCACCGCCGGTGTCATGCGCGTGCTGTCGACCGCCAGCACGCGCTTGGCAATAAACAGGCCGTAATAGCGATAGGCAATCAGATAGACGCACACAGCCGCGACCACGATCCAGAGTGCGTTTATCTGTTCGCCCCGGTTGAGGGCGATATAGCCGAGCGAACTGGCGCCCACCAGCGCCATCAGCCCCCATCCCAGGTGTTTCCCTAACTTGTCCATCAGTCTGCTCCCGCCATCGATTTTTACATGTGCAACCAGATACGGTTACATCTCTATAGCAATCGCTCTGGCGCTACAATCGGGGCCCGTCACAACTCAACTCGCTGGCCGGAGAATTTCTCAATATTGCCGACCGGATCACGGCAGTTTTGGAAGTAGTGGTCTTGATGAGACTGAAATGATTGGAAAAACCGGCGGGGATGCCCACAAAAAAGGCCCCTGTTCGGAGCCTTTCATGCATCATCATCCCATCAGGAGAGTGCCAGCCCGATGGAGAGCAGCAGGCTGAACAGGAAGGCGCTGATGGCGGTCTTCTTGAGGGCGCCGGTCAGCACCTCGCCGTCGAAACTCGTGCGCAATGTCTTGGCGGCGTCCGTGAGCGGCTTCATGGCGGGCAGGAAGATCCAGGGCCAGAAGCTGGCGGGCTGAGTCAGCAGGAAGGCGATGGTGCTGACCAGCGCCGCCCCCAGCAACAGCCAGTGATAGGCGATGGCGCGGTTGCGACCGAGCCGCACCGCCAGGGTGATCTTGCCGCTGACCGCGTCCGTCTCTATGTCCCGCACATTGTTGATGTTGAGCACGGCGGTGGCCAGCAGGCCGCAGGCGGTGGCCGGCAGCAGCAGATCCCACTGCAGCGTCTTGGTGAACAGGTAGTAAGAGCCAAGCACCCCCAGCAGACCGAAGAACAGGAACACAGAGATATCGCCGAAACCGCGATAGCCGTAAGGGGTCTTGCCCACCGTGTAGGTGATGGCCGCGACTATGGCCGCGCCGCCCAGCACCACGAAGGTGAGGATCTGCAGCCACTGATCGCCGAAGGCGCAGCCCAGCAGGGCGAGGCCGCTCACCACGGCGGCCAGGGCGGTCAACGCCATGGCCATGCACATCTGCTTTTGGGTGATGAGACCCGAGACCACGGCGCGCTGGGGACCGATCCGTTCGCCATTGTCGGCACCGGAGACAGCATCCCCGTAATCGTTGGCCAGGTTGGAGAGGATCTGCAGCAGTATGGCGGTCAGCAGGGAGAGCACCATGATAGTGCCATCGAAGGCGCCACGGCTGGCCGCCAGCCCGGATCCCAGCAAGATGGAGGAGCACGCGAGCGGCAGTGTTCGCAAACGCGCCGCCAGCAACCAGATAGAGAAGGTATTTGTCATATTGTGATGGCCAAACAATCAGATATTGATCGTGTTAAGGGTTATCGAACCGGATTTCGGTATACTTGGCCCCTCGGGAGTCAGCTCCCCGGGCGATTTACATGGACGAATGGGCAGATAATATATAGGAATAATCGCTCCTTTGGCATAAACCAACGGCATCCTTCTGCAGGATTGACCGTCACTATCGGCTCATAGACGAAATCCATGTTGGCTCAGACCCATATCAAGCAACAACTGGACGCCCTGCGTCACGGCAACGCCAGCGGCTTCGTGCGGCTGCGCGTGGCGATCGAGGTCGACTCCTTTTTGGGCTGGCTCGCGGCGCAGACCCTCTATCCCCGTATCTATTGGCATGCCAGAGGGCACGACAAGCCCGAATACGTGACGCTGGGCTGCATTCGCGAGCTGACCCGGCCGCAGGACATACAGCAAGTCTGCGCGCACACGGGCCAGCCCCACGACGACAGCCCGCGCTACTACGGCGGGCTGGCGTTCGATCCCGCTCAGCCCGGCTGGCAGGGTTTTGGCCCCTGCCGCTTCGTGCTGCCCCGCATCGAGCTGGTGCGCCGGGGCGAGTGTGTCAGCCTCTGCCTCAATCTCTGGCTGACCGACGGCAATCTGGATGCCGAGCTGCAGGCGGCCGAGGCGGCCCTCGCGGCCCTGCAACCGGAAGCGCCCCTGCCTGCGTTGCAACCCCACGTCTGGCAGCGCCAGGATTGCCCGGGCCCAGCCCAGTGGCAGACGCTGGTCGAGCGGGTGACGGCGCCCGATTTTCAGGCGCACACCCCCAAGGTGGTGCTGTCGCGGGAGAGCCTGCTCTCCCGCCAGCGGCACGACGATGACCTCTGCCCCTGGTCCCTGCTGGCGCAGTGGGCGCAGCACGCCCAGGACTGCTTCCACTTCGGCTTTCAGTTCTCCCCCGAGCAGAGTTTCATCTCCTGCTCCCCCGAGCGGCTCTACCGCCGAGAAGGGAGCCACCTCTTCACCGAGGCGCTGGCGGGCACCATACGCCGCTCCGGCGACGAGGCGACCGATGCGGCCCTGGCCGCCGAGTTGCTGGCCGACAGCAAGAACCGGCTGGAGAACCGGCTGGTGCACGCCGACATCCTCAGCCGGCTGGCACCGCTCACCACGGGCGCCAGCCTGACCGAGCCGCGCATTCTGAAACTGCGGCTGCTGCAACACCTCAAGTGCGACATAGAGGCCGAACTCAGCCCCGGGGTCTGTGACTGGCAACTGCTGGACGCCCTGCACCCCACCCCAGCGGTGGGCGGCGCCCCGCGCGAAGCCGCACTGGCCTTTATCCGCGAATGTGAACCCTACCAGCGCGGCTGGTATGCGGGGGCCTGCGGCATGCTGAGCCGGGAGACTTCGGAATTCTCGGTCGCCATCCGCAGCGCCCGCGTCACGGCGCAGACCATCACGCTGTTCGCCGGGGCCGGCATAGTGGCGGGATCCGAGCCCGCCGCCGAGTGGGCCGAACTCGACAACAAGATCGCCAACGTGCTCTCCCTGCTGGGATAGCGTTTTCCCATCGACCCTCATTCAGCGAGAGCCCCATGTTTGCGAGCCCCGTGTTTGCCAGTCAACATGCCACCTTCAATCACGTCTGGTCTTCCCTCTTGCTGGAAGAGCTCCATCGCCTCGGCGTGCGGGACATAGCGCTGGCCTCCGGCTCACGTTCGGCGCCGCTCACCATGGCCGCCGCCGCCCACCTAGGCTTTCGCCGCCACCTGCATTTTGACGAGCGGGGCTTGGGGTTCATGGCGCTGGGGCTGGCCAAGGGCAGCGGCCGACCGGTGGCGGTGATCATGACCTCGGGCACGGCGGTGGCCAACCTCTGGCCCGCCGTGGCCGAGGCGCAACTCACAGGCGTGCCGCTGATTATTCTCTCGGCCGATCGACCGCCCGAGCTTATCGACAACGGCGCCAACCAGGCGATCGATCAGCAGGGGATCTTCGGTCGCTACCCCGTCTATCAGCAGAACCTGCCGAGCCCCACCCCGACCATACCGGCGGCCTTCGTGCTGAGTTCGGTGGATCAGGCGCTGGCCCAGCAGGCGCTGACGCCGGGGCCTGTGCACTTCAACTGCATGTACCCGGAACCGCTCTACCCCGGCGACGCATATCAAGACTTCAGCGACTACCTGGCCCCCCTCGGTGACTGGCTGCATTCCAGCGAGCCCTGGAGCCCCTGGCAGCAGAACGAGCAGATCTGCCCTCGCCAGCCCGATTGGGCGGCCTTGCAGGGCAAACGTGGCGTCATAGTCGCGGGCCGCATTCAGGATCCCGCCCAGGCGCAGCTGGTGGCCGAGCTGGCCGAGCGCCTCGGCTGGCCGCTGCTGGCGGATCTGCAGAGCCAGATCCGCTTCGATGCCCGCAACCTCATCCACATGGATCTCGCCCTGCAAAACAGCTGCTTCGTGGCCGAGCTGGCTCGCGCCGAAGTGCTGCTGCAATTCGGTGCCCGCCTCATCTCCAAGCGGCTCGGCCAGTTCATCAAGCAGCACCCCTGGCAGGATTACTGGCTGGTGGACCCGCAGCCGGCGCGGCTCGACCCTGATTACCGGCTGCGCCGCCGTCTGGTGTGCGAGCCCGCCGCCTTCGCCGCGACCCACAAGGTGAGCACTCGCCACCTGCCCTGGCACCGGCTGGCAGAGCGCCAGCAGAGCGCCACCCGCCAGATCCGCAGCGCCTGTGATCGCTTCTCCGAGCTCGGCGTCTGCCATCGGCTGGGCACCCTGATCCAAGGCCAGCTGTTCGTCGGCAACAGCATGCCGGCCCGGCTGATGGACATGCTCGGCGAAGCAGGCAAGGGACCGAGCCGGGTAATGACCAACCGCGGCGCCTCCGGCATCGACGGCCTGATCGCCAGCGCCTATGGCTTCGCCCAGTCGAGCGAGCAGCCGACGACCCTGCTGATCGGCGATCTCAGCGCCCTGCACGATCTCAACAGCCTGGCCCTGCTCGGCAAGTCGAGCCGGCCGCTGGTGGTGATCCTGCTCAACAACGACGGCGGCAGCATCTTTCGCATGTTGCCGGTACCCACCGGCGATCGGCTGCTGGAGACCTACTACTGCCTGCCCCACGGTCTGCACTTCGAGCAGGCCGCCGCCATGTTCGGCCTTCACTATCGGGCACCGACCACGCTGGCTGAATTCGAGCAGGCCTACGGCGCAGCCCTGACAAACCCGGCGTTGGAAAAGAAAGTAACCCTGATTGAAATCAAGGTACCGAGCAGCGAGGTGGCCGAAGATCTGAAAGCCTTGGGAACCCTTATCCGTGGCATCTAGCACTGACCAGCCAACCCTGGTGCTGCTGCACGGTCTGCTCGGCGATGCCAACGACTGGCAGCCGGTGATCGAAGCCTTGCCTGGAATGGATTGCCATGGGCTGGATCTGCCGGGCCACGGCAACAATCGGGGGCTGAGCGTGACCGGTTTCGAGCAGGCTCATCAGTGGCTCTGCGATGCGCTCAAGGCACTCGGCATCGAGCAGTACCGACTGGTCGGCTATTCGCTGGGCGGGCGGCTCGCCCTCTATCACGCCAGCCGATCCCCCGCCGGCTTGCAGGCCCTGCTGCTGGAAAACTGCCATCCCGGCCTGCCGCTGGCCGAACGGGCCGCTCGCATCGAACACGACGAGCGCTGGGCCCGGCGCTTCGAGCGCGAACCGCTGACAGAAGTGCTGGCCGACTGGTATCGGCAGGGGGTGTTCGCCGATCTCGACGAGGCGGCCCGCGCCCGCCAGGCAGCTCGCCGCCTTGGCAACGAGGGCACAGCCGTCGCTAGCATGCTGCGCGCCACCTCGCTGGGCCAGCAGCCGGATCTCGCCCCCTGGCTTGGGGATACTCGCTTGCCGGTGACCTGGCTCTCCGGCAGCCGGGATCACAAATTCCATCAGCTGGCTTGCCAGTTGGTGAAGCAGGGCTGCAATATCAATCACTTGACCCTGGATGGCGGCCACAATCTGCACGCCAGCCAACCCGAGACGTTTGCCCAGCTCCTGCGGGAGTGGGTTGTGAACACGCCATAAAACGGCATGACACCATTTACCTGAGCCGGCGTTGCGGGCTTATCACCAACAAGAAAAAGAGAGTGCACATGATTGAAGCAATGACGGAAGCGGAGCTGTACGCACCTGTTTCGGATGACGCGATTGCTCACTGTGCACTACAACAGAAGGAAAAAATAGATGATTGAGGCAATGACGGAAGCAGAACTGTATGCACCGATAGAGTGGCGCGATTGCTCCACCGGTTACGAGGACATCCTCTATCACAAGTCCGGCGATGGCATTGCCAAGATCACCATCAATCGTCCCCAGGTGCGCAACGCCTTCCGTCCCCGCACCGTCAAAGAGATGCTGCAAGCGCTGGCCGATGCCCGCTACGACGATCATATCGGCACCATCATACTCACCGGCTTCGGCGAGAAGGCCTTCTGCGCCGGTGGCGACCAGAAGATCCGGGGCGACTACGGCGGATACCAGGATGACGAAGGCACCCATCACCTCAACGTGCTCGACTTCCAGCGCGATATCCGCACCTGTCCGAAACCCGTGGTAGCCATGGTGGCCGGTTACGCGGTCGGTGGCGGCCACGTGCTGCACATGATGTGCGATCTGACCATAGCGGCGGACAACGCCCAGTTCGGCCAGACAGGTCCGAAAGTCGGCTCCTTCGACGGCGGCTGGGGCGCCTCCTACATGGCGCGCATCGTCGGCCAGAAGAAGGCCCGCGAGATCTGGTTCCTCTGCCGCATGTACGACGCCCAGCAAGCCCTCGACATGGGACTGGTCAATACCGTCGTACCGCTGGCCGAGCTGGAGCGCGAAACCGTACGCTGGTGCCGCGAGATGCTGCAAAACAGCCCGATGGCGCTGCGTTGCCTGAAAGCGGCCCTCAACGCCGACTGCGACGGCCAGGCCGGCTTGCAGGAGCTGGCGGGGAATGCCACCATGCTGTTCTACATGACCGAAGAGGGTCAGGAAGGGCGCAATGCGTTCAACGAGAAACGTCGTCCCGACTTCTCCAAATACAAGCGGAATCCCTGATGAAACTCGCTCTCTATCGCTACCAACTGCCTTTTACCCAGCCCCTGACCTTTCACGGCAAGGTGGAGGTGGCGCGAGAGGGCCTGCTGGTTCGCATCGACAAGGGCTGGGGGGAGATAGCCCCCCTGCCCGGTTTCTCCAGAGAGACCCTGGCCGAGGCGCAAGCCGAAGCGCTCGGCTGTCTGGAGCAGCTGGCTCAGGGGCAGCCCATAGCGCCCCTGTTGCCCTCGGTGCAATTTGGTCTGGACTGTGCGCGGCGGGTCTGGCCCGAACAGACGGCCACCCTGCCCGAGCCCTATCCCCTCATTCAAGGCTCCCCCCAGGAGCTGCTCAAACACTGGAAGGACTGGCTGCATCAGACGCCCACCAAGGCCAAGCTGAAGGTGGCCCGTTATCCCATGCGCGACGAGCTGGCGCTGATCCGCCTGCTGTGCGATCGCATCCCCACCCTCAAGCTGGTGCTGGACGCCAACCAGGGCTGGACCCGCGAGGAGGCCTGGGCCTTCTGCGGTCACCTGGACTCGAACCGGATCGAATATCTGGAAGACCCTTGCGCCAACTTTGACGACATCGCCTTCGTGGCAAACCGCACCGGCATGCCGGTGGCCATCGACGAGCTATTGGCACAGGGCAAACCCTGGGAGCCCATCCCACAGCTGAGAGCCCTGGTGCTCAAACCCATGCTGCTCGGCTCGCTGGCCAACAGCGAGGCGCTGGTGGCCCGCGCCCGCGAGCTGCGCCTGAAAGTGATCGTCTCCTCCTGCTTCGAGTCCGGAGTCGGCCTCGGCCAGCTCGCCCGTCTTGCGGGTGAGTGGGCGCCGGATCAGGCGCCGGGCCTGGATACCAAACGCTGGCTGGCAAGCGATCTGCTGGACAAGCAAGGCAAACCCGATCCTGGCCTGCTGGAGCCCCTGTTTCACCGTGACTGAAGGGGCCTTCATGCTGCCGACATCTGATCATCACTCTCCCCTGGAACCCTGCCCGGTGCGTCACTGGGCACATATCTCTCCCCAGCGCATCGCCATCCACACAGACAAGCCCCTCAGCTATCAGCAGCTGGATGCACGGCTCAACAGCCTGTGTCGGCAGCTGGCGCTGGCTGGCCTGAAAGCCGGCGACCGGCTGACTGCCGTGGTACGCGGCGCCCTGCCGGACGTCCTGCTGGCCTGGGCCTGCGTGCGCAGCGGCATCGTCTTCTGCCCGCTCAATCCCGCCTTTCCTGCGGCCAGACAGGCCGAACTGGCCCAGCAGCTGGACGTGACCGCCTGCTGGTCGGCCGACGAAATTCAGGCGGGAGGTGGGTGCCCACTGCGGCTGGATTTCGACACTGAACTGGCGGCGGCCGATCAGCCCTGGCCGCTCGCGCCTGCCCAGCTCAACAACATGATCCTCACCTCCGGCTCCAGCGGCACACCGAAAGCCGTGGTGCATCGCCTCGCCAACCACCTGGCCTCGGCGCGGGGCTCGGCGTCTTTGATCCCGCTCGATGAAGAGTGCGGCTGGTTGCTCTCCCTGCCGCTGTTTCACGTCGGCGGCTACGCCATCCTGTTTAGGGTCTTTCTGGCAGGCGCCAGCCTAGTGCTCGACGATCGCAGTCAGCCCCTCAAGGCGCGTCTCGAACGCCAGCCCATCACCCACCTCTCGCTGGTGCCGACCCAGCTCTGGCGGCTGCTGGCGGAGGGTTTCGACCCAGCCCGCACCCGCTTGCGCGAGCTGCTGCTCGGCGGCGCAGCCATCCCCGAGCCGCTGGTGAGCCGCCTCAAGGCCATGGGGCTCACCCCCAAGGTGAGTTACGGCCTCTCCGAGATGGGCAGCCAGGTCTGCACCGGCCAGCCGTCCGCCGCTGGCGTGGTTGGCAAACCGCTGCCGGGGTGGGAAGTCTGCATCCAGCAAGATGAGATCTGCGTGCGCGGTGACACCCTGTTTGCCGGTTATTTCAAGGCGGGCGTACTGGAGCGGCCGATCGACGAGGCTGGCTGGTTTCACACCCGCGACAAGGGGCATGTCACCGCCGACGGCGAGCTGGTGGTGGAGGGGCGACTCGACAATCTGTTCATCTCGGGGGGCGAGAACATACAGCCCGAAACCATAGAGCAGCGGCTGGTGGATCATCCCGCCGTGGCGCAAGCACTGGTGGTGCCCATGGCGAGCGACGAGTGGGGGCAACGCCCCGCCGCCTTCATCGACTGGCACGGCGAGCCTGTGCCCTATCCGGAGCTGGCCGCCTGGATCCGCGCCACCCTGCCCGGCTTCATGGTGCCCGACCTCTGGCAACCCTGGCCCGACATGGGCGGGGCGCTCAAGCCACAGCGAAAGCTGCATCAGCCATCTATCTTCAAGCAATAAGACGTCATACGACAGTTTCCGACATGGCAGGAGCCGTCTGTATGCACCTTATTCAAGAGAAACCCCGCTCAAGGCCAACATTATTCCTCCGTCATCATCCTGAGTGAGAACGATTACATCATTGGTCATCTTTTTGAGCATTTTTTGAACCAAATTAATCGACTGTAGTACCATGTCCCTCGCCCAGTATCTCGATGGAAATATAATCGATTGATAGTAAAGGAAATTGTTAATTTGGCGTTATTTGAACAACTGCGACATGGTGGTAAAATGCACTCCTTGGCAGTAAGGCGAGTCACACATGAGTAACAAAATTTATAAAATTGCAGAGGAGATATTTTTCTCCGCGGCAATATTCCGACTCTCTAAGGGAGAAAAGGACATCAAGCTCAGCAACAAAGAGGCCGAGCTGCTCGAAATGCTGTGTGATGAGGCAGGCAGTGTCATTCCCAGAAACATACTGCAGGAAGCATTGTGGCCAAATCAGGATAATACCGACACCAACCTTAATCGACAGATCCTCTCCCTGAGGAGAAAACTGGAATCATTTGGCTTGCTGAACTCAATTGATACCATCCCCAGGGTAGGTTATATCTTCTGTGCACCCATTGAGGTCACCGGGGAGGCTGAAAATACGGAGGCAAGGGCAGAAACACCCGCAGCCTCACCGCGGGCCAGACGCCAATACTCTCGCAGAAAATACGATCGCTATTTCAACCCAAAGCGCATCATGCTGTTTGCACTGCTGATTGTGGTGGTCTCCTCGCTGGCCGCGTTTATTTATCATTACAGCAATGAAAATACCCTTAGAACGATTAACCTCGGTCATGTTTCTCTGTATACGACCAGCGAAACAGAAAATGCATTGAAATTGAAGATTGATACGCTGGCACCGCTTGTCAAAAGAGTGCCGCATTATGAAGACGAACGTGTTTCCATTCTCATCGGAAAGGAAGCTATCAGCTACTTTTCCATTGATAATAAAAACAAAGAGTTGTCAGAAAATATCTTCCTGCTGAGAGCCGGCCATTCCATCGCGGAGGAACTGCAATGCGTCATGACGACCATAGCATTGCAGGGCAAGAACGTTTCCCATAATTACTATAACTATCCGAATGCCACCGTCAGATATCACAGCAATTGTCAGGCACCGGATAACTGGGTCGAAATCACCAACAAAAGCAAGATTATAGTGACCATGAACAGAGAAATTGTCGTGGCCACAGTGATAGCAACAGACCATCAGGGGAAAACCCTGTTCAATCTGGATTCCGTTGGTGATATAGAGCGGGACCAGGATGATATTGCGATCGAAATGAAGAATACCATAGTCAACTTTATCGACCAGAAGGCACTGATCAGCAATAGCATGGTCGCCACCCTGGTGGCTGCCCTGACCCCACCCAAACAGAAGTCGCTGTTTATTCAGCTGCCAGGCGGGATATATCTCTCCAGCTATATGGGCGGTGTTATCTCCTGGCCCAGCAGAGAGAATTTAAAGGTCATCCAGCGTAATGACCTTTGAGGTTATTCATAGGAGACGATGAAGTTGGCCACGGCGGTATAATCCCCGGGTGTGATACTCTTGGCGGCGATCGCATCCGGGTGGCCCTCAACCTGAGCGGAAAACAGCAGTTCATTTTCCGTTGAACCACCCAGGACATAGCCGCGAGAAGCTGTACCCAAATCCAGCTGGGTCTGAGTGGCATCATAGAGCCGGATCCCGGCCCCCTTGGCTGAACCGGCAGAAAAGGCCAAGGCACCACTCATCTGCTGGTCCGCAGCACCGCTGAAGGTCACCTTGGCCATGCGGAAAATGCCGGGTTTGCAGTTGGTCAGGCGGATGACGAATGGCACCTGAGCCCCGGTACCGGCCGAGTAGAGCTCCCTGACGTCAACCACCCCCATGTCGACCGACTGATCGGCCGATTCGGGAGATATCACGCACGGTTGATCTATGATCCGGCCATGCAGGTTGAGCGCTCCACCCAAGAGTTCAAGATCGTCAGCCGCAGCACTGGCCCATAAAGGGATAATGAGCAACCCGCAATAGACTAAGCGCAACATATCCCCTCCTACTGAAATGACGCAACGATCGTACCGGTTGCATAGAAATCACCCGCAGCGACTTCAGCACCGGCAGGACTTATCGGGGCAGCAATAAAACCCCAGTCGCCGATATTTCCCTGCATTGAAACTGGATACCAATCATTCAGATTCAGTGTCGAGCCATCAAGTTGCTTGAATTTAATCCCTAGGTTATTAATTTCACTGCCACCCTGATAGCCATCTCGAGTGGTTCTCAAATAAGTTGAGTCAAAAGAAACTGGCTTGCCAGAAATAGCCAGATTTATTTTCATTGATGCATCTTTATCAAACACTCCGCCGCTACAGACAAAGTTCAGTGGCACTGTTTTCTCATAATTATTACCATCCAAACCAACCCCTGGCAGATCACCAAATTCAACCTCTATTGACTGCCCACCATTAATTGTGCATTTTTCTGGCACATAGAGCACAGAAGACTTGATGACTATTCTTGACATGACATCATTATTGAAACCGACATCTGTTTTACCCAATCGACCAAACATTTCTACTATTTCATGGTCAGCAATTTGAACACCATTGATGATTGGCTTGCGAACACGGAAGGTCACCTTTCCCTTGCTACCACTTCTAAACCCAAAATCTGCAGAACCATTTCGCCTATAACAGGTGAACTTACCCTGATTGGATTCCTCATTAAAGGGGGCCGTAACATATGCCTTACGATTACCTTCAATCCAAATATCAACCTTGAGGTCCAGAAACTCATTCAACTTGACGAATCCACCACCAACGCTGGGTAATCCTGTACTCATGACAGCCTTGTAATAAATGGGCTGATCAACAATATCCCTATCAGGACAGAATGCCGTACCAGGATAAGTACTATTCAAATCCCACTTGAACTCTTTCGTTGCATTAACTTGGTTGGCTATATCTTCCTTTGCGAGTTCAATGTCATAGGTTTTTGTATCAGCCCTAACCTCGCCATTAATCGCCATAGCTGGCATGGACAACAACATGACACCAAGTACGCCCGTACGAAATATCATGTTTATGTCCCCTTAACAGCTTTACAGGCATTGCCGGCACACTGGTATTTGATATCCATATATCCGCCGTAGTCATTGACATAGCTGATAATGAATTCATTGCCCAGTGTCTCGGGGATCTTGGCATCCAGCTCGGCCTTGGGTGACACCATAAAGGCGGAGAAGCCCTTGATGGCCGTTTTCTCCTTGCCCTTCGGGTGAGCCATACCGACATAGGTGATGTAGTAAGGGGTCGGGTTGTTGACCTTCAGGGTCGTGCCCTGCTTGGTGATAGTCACCTGATCCTGCCAGACGGCACCACGCTCCGGGATGATGGCCTCGGGGCGGTAGAAGAGCTTGATCTTGGACTGCACCGCAATCTGCATCACGTTGCTCTTCTCGCTCTTGGGCGGGATCTCGCGCAGGTTGAAATAGTAGATGGACTCGCGATCCTTGGGCAGCGCATCAACGGCGGGCACGCTGGCGATCCTGACGATCGACTTCTGATTTGCATCGACACGCTGTACCGGCGGCAGCACCACGAAAGGCGAAGAAATCTTCTGCCCCTGAGTGTCTTCAATCCAGGCCTGCGCCAGATAAGGCAGCTTCTGGTTCTCGTTCTTGATATTGAGACTGATGGATTTGGCACCACCAGAATAAACGGCACGGGTACGATCCAGCACTATGGCAGCACTGGCATGGATTGAAGTCATGCCCAGCACGGCCAGACAGCTAAAAGAGAGCAGCTTTTTCATCGGTATCCCATTACTTGCAAGTGAGAGTCTTCATCGACAGATCGGTTACTTCGTGCGGCGCCACTACCTTGCACTGACGAGTACCACCCCAGGACAGATCAAAGGATTCATCCGGCTTGACTCCCGTCAGGTAGATGAGGCCATCCTCATCCACCACTGAAATGACTCGCCCGGACGCTTTGACGACGGTTGCTCCAAAAGGAGGGTTGGCGCCATCAGGCAATCTGACACTCGCCAACAGTTTGAAACCTTGGGCAATTTCGAAGGCATTATATCCAATCGCGCCTTCGGTCAGGGTACCCTGCTTGATCGCATTCATGGCATCTATGTTATCGCCCAGCTGATCCACGTCGATCCGGGTATCGCTCTTGCGATAGTCGGTCATGTCGCTGATCACGGCGACCCCGAACCGGTTGGTCACGGCACGGCCATTGTTGAAAGAGACGTCAGGCACCTTGTCGGTATCCACCATCATGCGGGTGCCACCGCGTCGGGTTGCCTGGTGCAGGGCCGCTCCATGTTCGGTCGCCGTCAGGCCACCCCGCATGCTGGCTCCCAGCGAGGTGTACTCGCTCTGTACGCTGTAGGCGTTGAGGCTGACGGCACCTATATCGCTGTTGTGGTTGTAGTAGCCGCGCGCGACGGCATGGCCGTTGCTCTGTACCCCGGCCCCCAGCTGATAGGTATCATCCGGCCGGCTGTAATCCTGATAGGTCGCCAGGTGGGTTACCTTGCCGTTGGAAGACTGCACGCTGTATCCCGCGCTCTTCCTGTCTCCAATCGGCATGCTCAGGGTCAGCATGACGCTCTTGTCATCCTCATACTTCTCAGTCTTGGTCTTGTAGGCAGACAGATAGAGAGAGACGTCCTTGAAAGTGCCAATATTCACATTCTTGTTTATTGACAGACCGTAGCGATCTTCCGCCTCATGATCCCAATAAGTTCTATGGGTGTAATCCAGATAAATGGTCAATGCCTTGGCCGCATCATCGGCCCAGAAGGTCTTGTTGGCAGTGATGGTATATAGCTCCTTGTCTCCCCAGGTATTGTAATCATCGCTGGAGGTTGACTCGTTTTTTTCCAGCCGGTCCTTGTTATTCAGGAACTGCGACATGGTCATGAAGTTATGCTGGGAGAAGCGATAACCCGCGAAGGTGATGGAGCTGTTGTATTCATCAAACTGCTTGGCATAGTTCAACCGAAATGACTGGCCAATCTTGGTGGACAGGCCCGGCAGCTTCGCAATGGACTGAGTCAGGTCGGCGGAGATGGCACCAAACGCATACAGGTCGCGACCAATCCCCAGACCCATGGAGTTATATTCGCCAGCGACCAGGCTCCCACCATAAAGCGACCAGGAGTTCGCCACCCCCCATGAGAAATCACCCGTCACGAAACCCGGACCATGGACATCATGAGCCGAATTTCCCAACTCGGAGGGCGCCCCGACCGAGAGGTTATACCTGACATAGCCGGGACGGGTCAGATAGGGGACGGTCGCTGTGTCTACCTGGAACGAGCTGACACTGCCATCCTGCTCCTCGACCCGCACATCAAGCCGACCGCGCACCGAGCTGTCCAACCCCTGGAGGCGAAATGGACCGGCAGGCACGTTGGTCTCATAAATGACGCGACCGGACTGGGAAATCGTAACCTTGGCGTTGGTCTTGGCAATGCCGCTCACCTCGGGCGCATAACCCTGCAGGCTCGGCGGCAGCATGCGCTCATCATTGGCCAGATTCACGCCAGTGTAACGAAAGCCGTCGATCAACTGGGAGTTGAGCTGCTGCTCGCCCACCGTCAATTTGGCGGCCATGTTCGATAGCGGGCGATATGCATAGATGCGATTCAGCTCGGCTGACGACCGCTCATCATCACCCCAATAAGAGCTTGCCTGGTAGTCGCCGCGCAGGCGCCAAGCGCCATAGTTGGCCCCCAGGGTGCCATAGCTGCTGATATTGCTATTGGTGTAGTCACTCCCTTCATTGACCTGGGCGTTGATGTTGTAATCCAGCATCAGGCCGGTAACACCCACGTCCCACTGCTCGGGCGGAATCCAGTTGGGATCGCTGTATTTCATCCACGCCTGCGGGACTGCAATCCTGAGTAGTCCATTACCTATATCATTCGAGACAAGCACCCCGTCCAGGGCCAGCAGGTTGGCGCACTGGCCCTGATGCCAGGTATCTATCTTGGCGATGGCCTCATCCGTCAACGCCATCCTGGGGACAAGATCCAGCGGCAAACAGGCGACGCCACCTTTTCCCTTGCTATCTTCCACTTCATAAAACGGGATTTTCTGGAGTGGCAACTTGTTCTTGTTGACCTCGATCTCGAGGTAATAATCGCCAGGCAGGATATAGCCTTCATCCGCAAACTGGGAAAGATCTATCTTGGTTCGCTCATCCAGATCAAGCGCATCAATATTAAACTCCGTTTCTGCCAATGCGTTATTCCCCATTACCAACAGGCATGGTACGCATAGCATAAAAGCTTTTTTTAGATAATGTTTTCTAACAGAGTTTGATGTTGAAACGCTCATGTTTTCACTCTAGGAATATCATAACGGTCTCACATAATGAGGTATCTACACTAAGCAATCGGCTTGCTTACATATAACTAAGTTCGAACAGTGCCGTATTATCTGGATAGAATAATTTGTTGCCATTCAGACTGACATCGAGCTCCATATCACCATTTACAATATCCGAGACAATAAAACGCTCACCAGATACCTTGTAATATTGTCCATTGCTGATAATGCCCAGATCGTCAATCATGGCCCCATGCACCGACATGGAGATAAGAGACAATGACACCCTCACGGGTCCGCCTATCTGGCAGCCACTGAATTTCAGCGTGCCATGACGTTCCTGTTGCAAGGGAATGCTGTGCAATTCATCCAGGGTGCAACCCGATTCAGCCAGACCGTCCGTCAGTTCATTCGCGCCAGCAGGACCTGCCATCATCACAACCTGCAACACCACTGGCACCATCATTGAAAGCTTCATGATCAAGGTCCGATGTGAGGAGAGATATGTGTGAGGTTGTGGGGATTTGCACCACCACAACCCTTGTCACACGTTAAGGCAGACTATTACTCGTAGGAGAGAGTAAAGTTGGTCACTGCAGTGAAAGCACCGGCAGTCAGCGGGTTGGCAGTCTGGTCGGCATAGCCTTTCAGCACGGCGCTGAAGGGCAGCTCGTTGTCACCATTCACCAGACCAAAGGCAGCAGTAGGAGTGCCCAAGACAATGGCTGCGCCACCCGGAGCAGTCATCTTGATACCAGCACCAGCGGCCTGGCCGCCACCAATCACCAGCAGGCTGGAATCGACAGGATCTTTGGCACCGCTGAAGGTCACTTTTACAGCATCTTCATCAGGGGTAATTTCGCAGTTCAACAGCTTGATGCTGAACGGCTTGGAGTTGGACTCGCCACCCTTAACCAGCTCTTTGGTGCTGATCTGGCCCATTTCAACAACCTGGTCAACAGACTCAGGCGCTACAGAGCAAGGAGCGTTGATGATTTCACCGTTGAAGGTGACTTTGCCTGAACCAGCGCCACCGGCAGCAACGGCGGAGCCGCACAGCAGAATGGAACCAACACCCATAGCAACCAAGATTTTATTAGCGTTCATTCGTATATACCTACATTAACGTGTGTTGTTATGCAGCATCATCTGGATCAAGCTGGAGTCATGATTTTCGATGATGCCGCGATATTATTGCTCAGCAACTGTCAGCAGACCGACACCTCATTAATGAGATATGGCTACTGGTGCAATTATCTGTGCATATCAAACAAGCAAAGGTGTTTGCAGTATTAGAGGCAGTTCCCGCCACCTCCCATTTGCACGACTACATACATCCATGTCATCTGCACAAAAAACCGAATTCAACTTTTGCTTGGTGGATAAATTAACGACACGTTTGATGCACATCAAATACATTTTGATTTTTATAAATTCCTTTATAAACACCTTAAAATCATAAACTTACAATCGATCATGACATTTCAAAACAATGAGAGACAATTAACCACTATATATATCACTCGACTGACAATAGTGAGTTTCACAACCCGCTCACATCACAAACCAAATTAACAAAAAACCAACATCAACCACTAAAAACGAACACCACTGACCAAGCAAATTGCCTCCCTCATCTTTGCCGAGTAATCAATCAGGTAATCAGGTAATCAGGTAATCAGGTAATCAGGTAATCAGGTAATCAGGTAATCAGGTAATCAGGTAATCAGGTAATCAGGTAATCAGGTAATCAGGTAATCAGGTAATCAGGTAATCAGGTAATCAGG
>NZ_CAWQXH010000048.1:0-251 GCF_963899385.1 Aeromonas sp. MR7 | reverse complement strand
GACCACGAAGGTCTCGCTCGGCAGGGACTCACCCTCTTTGAGGGCCTGCACGGCGGGGTCATTGTTGTTGAGCTGATAGCTCCAATTGCCATTGGTATCGATGGAGAAGGTGCCGTGGGCGCCTTTCACCTGAGTCTGGGGCTGGAACACGGCTTCGCCGTTGTCGATATCGGTAGCGACCAGCTTGCCGCCGGTGGTGAGGGTCACATCTTCTTTGACGGCACCCTGGTCTGCGCCCGGGGTGGCGACGC
>NZ_CAWQXH010000047.1:0-251 GCF_963899385.1 Aeromonas sp. MR7 | reverse complement strand
CCAGCTGAGCTAAACGACCTGGG
Source organism: Aeromonas sp. MR7 (assembly GCF_963899385.1). Classification (NCBI taxonomy): domain Bacteria; kingdom Pseudomonadati; phylum Pseudomonadota; class Gammaproteobacteria; order Aeromonadales; family Aeromonadaceae; genus Aeromonas; species Aeromonas sp. MR7. Next base: position 228 of record NZ_CAWQXH010000047.1, on the reverse strand, counting down.
ATTCTTGAAATGATGGTGGGTCGTGCTGGATTCGAACCAGCGACCAATTGATTAAAAGTCAACTGCTCTACCGACTGAGCTAACGACCCATCTAAATCATTTTTTTACAAACTGGTGGTCGTTACTGGGATCGAACCAGTGACCCCCTCCTTGTAAGGGAGGTGCTCTCCCAGCTGAGCTAAACGACCTGGGATTCTTGAAATGATGGTGGGTCGTGCTGGATTCGAA
>NZ_CAWQXH010000046.1:0-255 GCF_963899385.1 Aeromonas sp. MR7 | reverse complement strand
TCCAGCCCCAGACTCAGGTGAAAGGCGCCCACGGCACCTTCTCCATCGATACCAATGGCAACTGGAGCTATCAGCTCAACAACACCGACCCGCTGGTACAGGCCCTCAAAGAAGGCGAGTCCCTGCCAAGCGAGACCTTCGTGGTCCACAGTGCTGACGGCTCCGCCCAGCACACCGTCACCGTCGCCATCACCGGTACCAATGACATCGCCACCATCGGCGTCGCCACCCCGGGCGCAGACCAGGGTGCCGTCA
>NZ_CAWQXH010000045.1:0-255 GCF_963899385.1 Aeromonas sp. MR7 | reverse complement strand
CTACGGGAGGCAGCAGTGGGGAATATTGCACAATGGGGGAAACCCTGATGCAGCCATGCCGCGTGTGTGAAGAAGGCCTTCGGGTTGTAAAGCACTTTCAGCGAGGAGGAAAGGTTGGCGCCTAATAAGTGTCAACTGTGACGTTACTCGCAGAAGAAGCACCGGCTAACTCCGTGCCAGCAGCCGCGGTAATACGGAGGGTGCAAGCGTTAATCGGAATTACTGGGCGTAAAGCGCACGCAGGCGGTTGGATAA
>NZ_CAWQXH010000044.1:0-255 GCF_963899385.1 Aeromonas sp. MR7 | reverse complement strand
GTACCCCAAACCGACACAGGTGGTCGGGTAGAGAATACCAAGGCGCTTGAGAGAACTCGGGTGAAGGAACTAGGCAAAATAGAACCGTAACTTCGGGAGAAGGTTCGCTCTTGACAGTGAAGTCCCTTGCGGATGGAGCAGTTGGGAGTCGCAGTGACCAGATGGCTGGGACTGTTTATCAAAAACACAGCACTCTGCAAACACGAAAGTGGACGTATAGGGTGTGACACCTGCCCGGTGCCGGAAGGTTAATTG